>NZ_CP119133.2:8952279-9260576 GCF_001636945.3 Streptomyces sp. FXJ1.172
GTGACGGTGACCGAGTCGACCGTCTTCACCTCCAACCGCTGCGGCTCGTAGACCGAGGCCAGCAGGTCCTGGATCCGCTTCCGGTCGGTGTCGCCCTGCGGGATCAGCAGCGATTCCACATTTGCCGGATCCGAATAGCGGATCAGGAGAAGGTCGGCGAACCCGGTCATCACGCGTGGCCTGCGGTGCGGGGCGTTGCCGATGACGGACTACAACAAGTCCCGAGCGAGCACATCGCCTACTCCTCGTGTGCACATCCACGGATGGCGGTCGCCACGAATGGGCGACGACAATGGCGGAACCGCATCAGGCGTACTCACCTTCCCCTTGCAGAGTACGCTGATCGGGTGAATCCGGCATATTGAACGGGTACTGCACATAGGCCTATGCCACAGCGCAATTCCATGTGACGCTCACACCCACAAGACGGCCACGGTCCTGGCGGCGATGAAGAGTTCGAAGCAGCTGGCTGTTTGACGAGTCAACATATCTCCGCTGGACACCCGACCCCACAGGAGGGAAGCTGGCATCAAAACCGCCCGCCGGGCGGCAGCGGCACCGTTGTCCCAGCTGTTCCGCCGACGGTCCACACAGCCGTTCCTGACGCCTGCGGACGTACTCGACCCGTCGGGCCATCTTGCGCGAACTCCGGTACTGCCCAAGGCGGTTGGCGTCCCACGGCCTGGGCGGGAGATGAACAGGGGCGCTTTCCTTGCACCAGTTCCCTTGCACCAGGAGGGGTCGTCATGCCCAAGCGTCTCGTCATCTGCTGCGACGGAACATGGGACTTCGCCGACCAGCCGGGCAAGACCAACGTCACCAAGGTCGCGCTGTCCGTGCGCTCCGGAGTCGCTGACGGCAAGGAACAGCGTGTGTACTACCACAGCGGCGTCGGAACCCGCCGCTGGGAGCATCTCAGCGGCGGCGCGTTCGGCGTGGGCCTGTCTCAGAACGTGATCGATGCCTACCGCTTCCTCGTCGAGACGTACGAGCACCGCGACGAACTGTTTCTGTTCGGCTTCAGCCGAGGCGCGTTCACCGTTCGCAGCCTGGCGGGTCTCGTGCGCAACTGCGGCATCGTGCGCCGGGAGCACACCCGCCGGATCCAGGAAGCCTGGGACCTCTACCGCGACCGGATCGAGAAGCCGAGCGGCGCGGCCTCCACGCTGTTCCGCCGTTCGTACGCGCACGAGACGGAGATCGACTTCATCGGGGTGTGGGACACGGTCGGTGCCCTCGGCATCCCGGTCCCGTCCTCCCGGGCGCTTGATCCGGTCGTGGATCGCATCAACCACCGCTGGGCCTTCCACGACACCCAGCTGAGCAGTCGGGTCAGGGCGGCCTTCCATGCGCTGGCCATCGACGAACAGCGCTCGGCGTTCCGGCCGACGCTGTGGCAACAGCAGCCCGGGGCAGCCGCTCGGGGCCAGGAACTGAAGCAGGTGTGGTTCGCCGGAGTGCATTGCGATGTCGGTGGCGGCTACCTGGAGACAGGGCTGTCCGACATCACCCTGCTCTGGATGGTGGACCAGGCTCGTAAGTACGGCCTGGTGTTCGATCCGGATGCGCTCAGTGCGGCCGGGCCGAGCGCGATGATGCCGGAGGAGAGCATCGACTTCCGTGTGCGACCGGACGTCATGGGTAAGTTGCGCCCTTCGCGGACAGGCCTGTACCGATTGGCCGAGCCGCTGCACCGGCCCATCGGACGCGCGGCGGACAAGACGGGCCGGCTCGACGGCGAGGAGTTCCTGGCGGTGGAGGCCAAGGAGCGCTACGACAGAGACCCCGGCTACCGGCCACCCGAACTCGAAAAGTACCTCGCCGACCAGCAGCGGGTACAGCTGGAACCCTGACACCCCGCGCGCGGGAAGACCAGTATGACCCGCCCGCAGGGCATCGGCGCCAGGTTTCCGACGTCTGGGAGGCGAAGAGCCATGCCCTGGAATCTGAACGGCACATACCTGGAGAGCTGCAATTGCGACGTGGTGTGCCCTTGCACCACCTCGGGTCTCACCGCACCCGCCGACCACGAGCGCTGCCAGGTGACCTTCGCGTTCCACGTCGACAGCGGGAACGTGGACGGCGTGGACGTCTCCGACCGCAGCGTCGCCGTCTTCGTCGACGCGCCCCGCGTGATGGCCGAGGGCGGCTGGCAGGTGGCGCTGTACGTCGATGCGTCGGCCGACGACGGCCAGGCGGAGGCGCTGGGAAAGGTCTTTTCCGGCCAGGCTGGCGGGCCGATGGCGGCGCTCACTCCACTCATCAGCGAGGTCCTCGGCGTGGAGCGCGTCCCCATTGACTACCGCAACGACGGCCGCCGCCACACCGCACGGGTGGGCGACGCCATCGACATCGAGATCGAGGACCAGGTCGCCCCGCAGTTCGGCGAGGACGGTCCGGTCATGGGCCTGACCGGTATGTTCCACCCGGCGAGCAGCACACTGACCATCGCCCGGTCCATCCGGGCGAGGGGCGAAGGCGTGTACGGCCGGTCCTGGGACTTCTCCGGCGGCAACGGACACTCGGCGCCCTTCACGTGGTCCGCGTGACCGGTCGGCTGGTCATCGTCCGTCGCGGGGTGGGCCCCGCCGGACTGCTGCTGGTCGCGGCGGCTGCCGCCTGGGTCTGGATGGTGACACGCTGGGGCGGCAGACAGGCGATGCCGGGCACCATGGGCCTGGGCCTGCCCGTTTTCCTGGCCGTGTGGGCGCTGATGATGGCTGCGATGATGCTGCCCGCCACGGTGCCCGTCGCCGCGCTGTACGCACGCACCGTCATCGTGCACCGGGCGCCGCGCATGGTCGTTTTCACGGTCGCCTACCTGCTTGTCTGGGCCGCGGCCGGGCTGCCGGCGTACGGGCTGGCCGTCGGCCTGGGCCGGGCGGCGAGCCTCCCCGCTGCGGCGGGAAGCGCAGTGGCCGCGGCCGCGTTCGCGGTCAGTGGCGTCTACCAGCTCACGCCCCTCAAGGACCGCTGCCTGGCGAGGTGCCGCTCGCCGATGGGGCTGATGCTGCGCTACGCCTCGTACCCGGGGTCCTCGCGTGATGTGCGTGCCGGAGCCCACCACGGGGCCTTCTGCCTGGGCTGCTGTTGGTCACTGATGGTGCTGCTGGCCGCGTTCGGCGTGATGAACCTGTGGGCCATGCTGGTCCTGGCCGCCGTGATCACCACTGAGAAGCTCGCTCCGGCAGGCCGCCTGGTGGCCCGTGTCGTGGGGATCGCCTCGATCGCCCTGGCCGTCGCCGTCTTCTGGGTCCCGGCGCTGGCTCCGGGCCTCACCGGTAGCGGTACGGCCGGGATGTGAGGACGTAGGCCGTGCCCACCAAGAAGTCACACACCGGGCGGACACATGAGGGGCACATCGTACGGGGCCGCCGGAGGGTGGTGGCCGGCCCGTCGAGGGGGTCCACGGCGTCGGCCGGCTCCTCGACGGTTGCTCCTCCGACTCCGAGCCATGGGCCGCGAGGTCTCCGCCGGTACCGGGAGTTCTTCGGGCGTGCGATCTGCCCCGATAAGATACCTTTTGTGATCGGGACAGGACGGCCTCGGCGTCATCGCCCTCCATACGGTGGCCGACGCGAGACTGTGCTGCTGTCCCCCGTGGTTCTCACCATCCTCGTCGCCGGCCTGGCCTTCGCCACCCCCAGGGAGATCGCCTTCAGCCGTCTCCTGCCCGCCGCACCCGCGCTCGCCGCCGCGATGTGGCCGGTTCTCCCGACGATCCTGCTGGGGGCGTTCTGCCTGCTGGTCATGATCGGACTCAGCCTCGTCTACACCGATCTGGGGACGCCCTACACCGCGGCCGCGATCGTTGCGGTCACGCTGGCGGCCGCCTACACCAGCCATCTCCGACTGCAGCGAGAGGAGACACTCTTCCAGATCCGGCTCGTCGCCGACGCCGCCCAGCAGGTGCTGCTGCGCCCGCTGCCGCGCCGGGTCCAGGACGTCGAGATCGAGTCGCTGTATCTGGCGGCCCAGGAGCAGGCGCGGATCGGAGGCGACTTCTATGAGGTGGCCGACACGCCGTACGGGGTGCGGCTGCTCATCGGTGACGTGCGCGGGAAGGGGTTGTCGGCGGTGGGGGCGGCCTCGGCAGTGATCAACTGCTTCAGGGAGAACGCGTACGACCAGCCCGACCTGAGGGGCATCATCCATCGCCTGGAGGCCAGTATGTGCCGCTACAGCGTCGCGATCATCGATCCGGATCAGTCCGAGCACTTCGCCACCGCTCTGATCGCGGAGATCCCGTACGACAGCGGCCATGTCAAAGTCCTCAACTGTGGGCACCCGCCGCCACTACTGATACAGGGCGGAAAGATCAGCGTTCTCGAGGCCACCGTCCCCTCGCCGCCCCTGAACCTCGCGATGCTCCTGGAAGACGACTACACCGTCGACACCTTCACCTTCGCCTCGGGCGACCAGATGCTGCTCTACACCGACGGCGTAACGGAGACGCGGGACCGCACCGGCGAGTTCTTCCCGCTGCCGGAGTGGATGACGCAGCTCGGCCCGGTGGCGCCCCGTGAGCTGCTGGACCGGCTTCACCAGGACCTCCTCCACTACAGCGGCGGAAGACTTGACGACGACATCGCGGCCGTCGCCGTCCGCTGCCGGCGCCCCGAGGCCCAAGAGCGCTCCGCTGAGCAGGCGTAGGTGGCCGTGACCAGGCCGATCGTGCCGCTGCGGGTCGGATCGGCGGTCTTTTCGGAACAGCGATTATCGGTTGAATTGTCGCTGGACCACCTACGGGCCGTGCCATCACTCATGCCGGCCGTCGCGTCGGCGGTCGCTCCAGATGTGTGCTGCCTCGGTCTGGGCCGACCATGGATGAAGGCAGAACGCCCGCCGGTACGGCACGAGCCAAGGCGCCGAGCGGGAAGGAAAATGAGGCATGGGCGCGACGGATTCCTCCCGAGCACGCGAGGGGCGGTCAGCGGCGGGTCCCGCTGCGCCGCCCAGTGGCCTGCTCGATCTGCTCGGCGTCGCCGCGGTGGTGCTGAACGCGCAGGGCCAGGTGGTCTTCTGGAGTTCGAAGGCCGAGGAACTGTTCGGCTACACCGCGGCGGAAGCGCTGGGTCAGTACGCGGCTCCGCTGACGATCCACGAGGAGCACCAGGACGCGGTGACCAAGCTGTTCACCGAGGTCATGGAATCCGGCATCGACTGGGCCGGGGCCTTCCCGATCCGCCACAAGGACGGCAGCACCCGCTTGGTGGAGTTCCGCAACATGCGGCTGCTGGACGACCTCGGTGACGTATACGCCCTGGGCCTCGCCGCGGACCAGGCCGCTGTGGAGCGGGTTGAGCGAGATGCCTCCCTGGCCATGCGCCTGGTGTCCCAGTCGCCGGTCGGGCTGGCCATTTTGGACACGGACCTGCGGTACCTGGCCGTGAATCCTGCTCTCGAGCGCATCACAGGCCATTCCGCCGCCGAGCGTCTCGGCCGGCCGGCCGGTGAGGTCCTGGGCTACCTGGACACGGACCCCGAGGCACGTCTGCGCCGTGTCCTGGAGACGGGCGAGTCGGTCGTGGACCGGGACATCGTCTGCCGTCCCCCCGGCGACCCGGACCACGAGCATGCCTGGTCCGTCTCGTACTACCGGCTGGAGGACTCCGGCGGGCGGGTGCTGGGGCTGGCCTATTCCGTCATCGACGTCACCGAGCGCCATCGAGCCGCTGCCGAGGCGGCACAGGCGCGGCAAAGGCTGACACTGATCGCCAGGGCTTCCGCCTCCGTGGGTACCACCCTCGATCTGGTGACGACCGCGTGCGAGCTGGCCGACGTCGTCATCCCGGCCCTGGCCGACGTGGCCGCCGTGGACGTACTCGACAGCGCCCTTGACGGCCGGACCGCGCCGCACGAGGGACCGGCCCTCTTCTGCACCCTCGCGGTCGGCGTGGCCCCCTCCGCGGAGGCGGTCCGCGCGGCCGACCCGCCAGGGGGACGCGCCCCCTACGGCAGCGACCGCCTGATCACCCGGTGCGTGCGCACCCGCGAACCGGTACTGGTACCCCGCACCACCCGTCAGGATCTGGAGCGCATCGCCCGACACGGCGAGGCCGCCTCCCTCCTCGAGGCCGCCGGCGTGCACTCCTACCTCGCCGTACCACTGATGGCCCGGGGCGAAGTCCTTGGCGCCCTCGACCTCAAACGCACCCGGAACCCCGCGCCATTCGATGACGACGACGTGTTCCTCGCCCTGGAGCTGGCCGCGCGAGCCGCGGTCTGCATCGACAACGCCCGTGGATACCAGGCCCAGCGCCATGCGGCCCTCACCCTCCAACGCAGTCTGCTTCCCGAGCCCCCATCGCACCTGCCCGGCCTCAAGGTTGCCTGCCGCTACCAGCCGGCCGACGCCACGAGCGAGATCGGCGGCGACTGGTACGACGCCATACCTCTCCAGGGGGACAGGACCGCCCTGGTCGTCGGGGACGTCATGGGCAGTGGCATCAAAGCCGCCGCCACCATGGGGCAACTTCGCAGTGCCGCCCGCGCCTTCGCCGAACTCGCCCTCGCCCCCGCCGAGGCCCTGCGTCACCTCGACCACCTGACCGAAGGTGCGGAACAGACCATCACCACCTGCATCTACTGCGTCTACGACCCTCACCAGGGCCAGTGCGAGATCTGCCTCGCCGGCCACCTGCCCCCGGTTCTGATGCGTCTCGGCCACGCAGCACAGCTTCTCGACCTTCCCACCGGCGCACCGCTGGGCGTCGGCGGAGTCCCCTTCGAGGCCGCCACCATCCCCTTCCGCCCCGGCGACGAGCTGGCCCTTTACACCGATGGCTTGGTCGAAACCCGAAGCGAACCGATCGACGCCCGCCTGGACACCCTCCTCGACGCCCTCACCACGACACGTGGCCACGATCTGGAAGACACCTGCGAGCGCATCCTGCGGATTCTGCGCTCGCCCGGCGGTGAGGACGACGTCGCACTGCTCATCGCCCGAGCGCAACCTTGAGCGGTACGGCAAAGGCTCGAGTGCCCGAGCCGACGGTGGGTCCGGCCATCGGCGGCACGGGCACGAGCGGCGCTGTCGGCCGGTGCTGGTCGCGATCTGTACATTTGTGCATGAAGAGTCACGACTGTCAGACATGCGACGGTCGCGCCCATGCTCGGGAACCCTCGCAGGCGAGGACGACATGATCGACTTGAGTGCGCCGATCATGGCCACATTCCTCGTGTATGTGGCCGTCATGATCGCAACGGGAGTCTGGGCCTACAGCCGTACTCACACCCTTGCCGACTTCGCGCTGGGGGGCCGAAGGCTCAGCGCGTTCGTCGCCGCCCTGTCCGCAGGGGCCAGCGACATGTCCGGCTGGCTGTTCCTCGCCTTTCCCGGAGCGGTGTACGCGGCCGGTGTCGGTGCCAGCTGGATCGCCGCCGGTCTGGTGGTCGGTACGTACCTCAACTGGCTGTTCGTCGCGCCGAGGTTGCGCACCTACACCGAGCGCGCCGGGAACGCCGTGAGCTTGTCGGCCTATCTGGAGGAGCGGTTCGAGGACCGTACCCGGCTGCTCCGGATGGTCTCGGCGGCGGTCACCCTCGTGTTCTTCACCGTCTACGTCGCCAGTGGGCTGGTGGCCGGTGGCCTGCTGTTCGGGCACATCTTCGGTGTCGGATTCGGGCTCGGAGTGACCCTGACCGCGCTGGTGATCGTCGTCTACTCGTGTCTGGGCGGCTTCCTCGCCGTGAGCCTGACACACGTGTTGCAGGCCACGCTGATGTTCCTCGCCCTGCTCGTGCTCCCCGTCGTCGGTATCGGGGCGCTCGGCGGCCTCTCGGCACTGCGTGACGCCCTGAACAGCAAGACCCCCGGCCTGCTGGACATGGGCGCCAAGGTCGACTACGGAAACGGGCGGTGGTCGGCAGGGGGGTCGCTCGGCGCCGTCGCGATCATCTCGCTGCTCGCCTGGGGGCTCGGCTATTTCGGGCAGCCCCACATCCTGGCCCGCTTCATGGGCATTCGCAGCACCAGTGCCGTCCCTGCGGCCCGCCGTCTGGAAACCGGGTGGGTCATCGTCGTGCTCGCAGGTGCCACCCTCGTCGGCCTGGTGGGCATCGCCCGGACCGGCGCGCCGCTTCACGACCCCCAGACCGTGTACATCAGTCTCAGCCGGACGCTGTTCGATCCCTGGGGCGCCGGCGTCATGCTGATCGCCGTACTGGCCGCGATCATCTCCACCGCGGACAGCCAGCTCCTCGTGTCGTCCGTCGCCCTCACGGAGGACTTCTACCGCGCGTTCGTGAACCGGCGCGCCTCGGACAGGACCCTGGTCTGGGTCGGTCGCGCCGCCGTCGTCGCCGTGATTCTGGTGGCCTTCGTGATCGCGCTCAGGGGCGGCGGGCTGTTGGGCATCGTCGCCTACGCCTGGGCGGGCTTCGGAGCCGCCTTCGGGCCGGTCGTCCTCCTCTCCCTGTACTGGCCCCGCATGACCTGGGCGGGGGCCATGGCCGGCATCGTGTCGGGTGCGGCCACGGTGCTGCTGTGGAAGAAGATCAATCCGCTCCTCGGCCCCTTCGAGTCGGGCATCTACGAGATGGTCCCGGGCGTCCTGGTCGCCACGGCCGCCGCACTGGTCTTCGGCCGGTTCGTCGGCCGGCCGCCGAAACGGGCCTTCTGGCGGATGCCGGGCGGCGGGGTGAGCCAGCTGATGCTCACCCCCTTCCTCGCCCACGCTCCCGTCGGCATCGCCGTCCTTGACACCGACCTGCGGTACGTGTGGGTGAACGACGCGCTGGACCGCCAGATCCCCCTCGAACGGCGGCTGGGGCGGCGGATGGCGGAAGTGGCGCCGAAGGCGGAGGCCGCGGCCTTCGAGGAGAGGATGCGTGGGGTCCTGGAGACCGGCGCTCCGGTAATGGACTACGAATACCGCGGGGCCGGCCACACGGCTCCCGACGCCGGACGCGCGATCTCCGCATCCTTCTTCGCCATGAAGGACCGCCGCGGTCGCACCGTCGGCGTCTGGTACATGGTCATCGACGTCACCGAGCGCTGGCGGGCCCAGGAACGCCTTGCCCTGCTCAACGATGCCGCCACCCGCATCGGCAGCACCCTGGACGTGACGCAGACCGCGCAGGAACTGGCCGAAGACGCCGTGCCGTCCGTCGCCGACTTCGTCGCCGTGGACCTGCTGGACTCGGTCATGCGGGGTGAGGAACCGGCACCCGGGCCGGTCGGGATGGCGCCGGTCATCCGGCGCGCGGGGCAGCAGTCGGTGCGCGAGGGCTGTCCTGAGGCGAGTCTCGCCGTAGGGGAAACGGTCCGGCGTGCCGCCACGTCGCCCGTGACCCGCTGCCTGCTGGAGAGCAGGACGCTGGTGGAGCGGGTCCTGGACCGCACCGCCAGCCCGTGGGTGACCGAGGACGAGTCGCTGGGCGCCTCCTTCCGCGATTACGACTTCTGCTCGGTGATGGTCGTGCCGGTCCGGGCGCGCGGCGTCACCCTGGGCGCGGCGACGTTCGCCCGGTCCCGGCGGCTGGGCCCCTTCGAGGAGGACGACGTACGTCTTGCCGAGGAACTCGTCTCGCGTGCGGCGGTGTGCATCGACAACGCGCGTCGTTTCACCCGTGAGCGCACCGCGGCCCGTTCCATGCAGCGTTATCTGCTGCCGCAGGAACTGACGGGAGGGTCCGCGCTGGAGGTGGCGTCGTGGTATCTCCCGGCGGATGTCCCCGGTGGTGTGGGCGGCGACTGGTTCGATGTGATTCCGCTGTCCGGAGCACGGGTCGCTCTGGTGGTCGGGGACGTGGCCGGACACGGCATCAATGCCGCGGCGACCATGGGGCGCCTGCGCACCGCAGTACGCACGCTCGCCAACCTCGATCTCTCCCCGGACGAGTTGCTGGCCCATCTGGACGACCTGGTCATCGGTCTCATGGGGGCACACGGCAACGACGCTGCGACGGCGACCGAGGATGAGGGCGCGGGCACCGCGTTCATGGGCGCCACCTGCCTGTACGCCGTGTACGACCCGGTCAGCGGGCGGTGCACGCTGGCCCGGGCCGGTCACCTCCCGCCGGTGATCGTCGGTCCGGGCGGTGGTGCCCGCACTCTGGACCTGCCCGCCGGGCCGCCACTTGGTCTCGGCTACCTCCCCTTCCAGTCCGTCGAACTGGAGCTGGCCGAGGACAGCCTCATCGCGCTCTACACCGACGGCCTCATCGAGTCCTTCGACCGGGACGTCGACATCGGGCTCTCCCGACTGGGTGATGCCCTTGCGGTGCCCCTGCCGACGCTGGAGGAGACGGGCTGCAGGGTGATCGATGATCTGGTGACCGGTCCGCCGGCCGACGATGCGGCCCTGCTTCTCGCCCGGACGCGCGTCCTGGCCCGGGACCGGGTCGCCTCCTGGGACCTGCCCACCGATCCGGCCGCCGTCGCGCATGCCCGTAGCCTCGCCGTCCAGCAGCTGACCGAGTGGGACGTTCCCGATCTGACGTTCACCACGGAACTCATCGTCAGCGAACTGGTCACCAATGCCATCCGCCATGCGACCGGACCCATCTGTCTCCGTCTGATCCGCGACCGTGGCCTGATCTGTGAGGTCTCCGACGCCAGCAGCACCTCGCCGCGCATGCACCATGCCCGGACCACTGACGAGGGAGGGCGGGGTCTGTTGATCGTGGCCCAGCTGGCCCACCGGTGGGGCACTCGCTACACGGCGACCGGCAAGATCATCTGGACGGAGCAGGTCGTTCCGTAACCAGTCACACGTGGCTCAGCACGCCATCGAGGCCACTGCCCGACAGTTCGAAGCCCGGCATCAACGTGTGGTGATGCAGAAGGGGTGCCCGGCCGGATCGGTGAGGACCCGCGCACCGTCCCCATGAGGCTGCTGATCCGGCTTGCCCGCGCCCAGCTCCAGCAACCGAGCCTCGGCTTCGTCCAAGTCCTCCTCGACCTTGAAGCAGAGGTGAAGTTGCTGGGGAACGATCTGGTCGGGCCAGCTCGGGGCCCGGTAGTCGTCCACCCGTTGAAAACCGATGAAGAGTCCGTACTCACCGTTGAGACCCGCGAAGTCGGCATCCGACTTCGGGTGCGGCTCAAGGCCGGTGGCCTGCTGGTAGAACGCCGCCAAAGCCAGCGGATCGGGGCAATCGAGCGTGATCGCAACCAACTTCATCTGCAGGACCATGGCTTCCCCGTGTCGATCGGTGGACTTCCGCGATGAACACCCTACTGCAGCGACACTCTGACGTTCTCCCTGGTCAGGGGCGGGATACTGCTGCTACGCGCTGGGGGCTACGCAGGCCGGTGCCTGGGAGCGGGGGAAGGCACGGAGTACACGGCGCGGCCGACGAGGGCGCCGCCGACTCCGTGTAGGGCCAGCGCGGCGACTGCCCGCAGGCCTTCCTTCCGGGCTGACGCCGGTGATCACGCAGCGGGCGCAGCCGGCATCGTCGAGCACGGTGACGACGGGCAGACGGTGGCCCCGGCTCGCCCCGGCGTTGCTGCTCCTCGGCTTCGCCGCCTACCCGGTGACCGCCCTCCTGTGCCGGGGCCCGGTCCTGCGCCCGGTGCGGTGGTTGGCCGGGCTCGGCCTGGTCGCGGTCGTGGCGGCGGTGGCCTGCCCGTTCGCCGTCTTCGCGCTGGGGGACGACGCGGCGACGCCCGTGCTGTGGGGCCGCCCGGTGGTATGGCTGGCGGTGCAAGGGCTCGCCGTCGCCGTGGTGGTGTCCGCCTGTGTCTCGGCAGCCGCGGTCCGGCGTCGGCGGCCGATGCCGTGCAGGCCGGCCTGGCTCCGCCTGGCCCCGGTAGCGCTGGCCGCGGCGGCGTTCGTGCCGTGGGCAGGGTGGTGGGGTGTCGCTGCGTGAGGGTCATCGTCGTCGCGGCCGGACCCCTGCCCGTTCCGGGAGAACCGGTGGGGACTTCGGAGCCGGATGTCGCCGAGTTGCTCGAGCGGGGCCGCGTCGTGCCGGACCGACCCACGGCAGCCCGCCGGTGACACACCGGGACCGGCCATGTGGGGCGCGCAGCGGCCCGCCCCACGGGCCTACGGCGCCGGTGACGCGTCGCGCTCGGCATTCTCCAGCCAGTCGGTGTACCAGCGGGCGAACGTCACCGGCGTACCGTCGTCCGTGAGGAGCGGGGCGAGGTCTACGTCATCCACCCGGCAGTCGGACCAGATCGTGCCGCGGTGGCTGCCGCTGACGATCAGCCATTCCCGCTGGGCGCAGCCCAGGTGGGAGATGACGATGGCGCCGGCGGTACGCTCCGGGGCGAACATGACGGCCTCCCACCGCTCGTCCCACACCTCGATGGCGTCGTCGAAGTCCTCGATGTCGGCGAAGTCCTCTTCCTCAGGGCGTTGGGCAAGGAGTTCGTCGAGCAGCCTGCGGTCCGGCCCCCGGTCGGGAAACGGCTCGGCGAGTCTGGACAGGTCGGCCAGGTCCGCGCCGTCGCCCTCCCACCGCCAGCGGCCTTGCAGGCGCCGGACCGGGAACAGGCCGTAGGCCGGGCCGGCGCCGCCCGCGCCGACGTGGAGCAGGAAGGTCCGGTACTCCTCCGGCAGCCGCACGCCTGTCTGGGCCTCGAGTACGGCAAGCTCGCCCTGGGTGAGCGGGTCCTCCACGATCCACTTGTGCCCCATTGCCCCGAACACCTTGCTGCCGGCCGGTCCTGCACCCGCCGCCTCGACCCGCTGACGTACGCCCGCCCACCACTGATCAGTCATGTACAGACCGTATGTGCCGCCATCGACATCCGTGGCGCGGGGCCGCCGACGCCGCCACAGACATCCGCGGCGCGGGCCCACTGCCGCCGTCCGGAGGGACGCGGGGACGGCCCGACACCCCCCGGGGCAAGACACAGACGCACACCGACCGGCGACAACTCCAGCCAATTCCCCGAGATCTGGGGCGAACTGACGTCGGCTTCCGTGCCAGCTCAGCCGCCAGTCGCTGCTGGCCGACGTCGCGAACCTCACGGCCCGTGTTCCGGAATACGCCAGAGACCTGCCTTCTGCCGGCGGCAGAACACCGGCCCGACCAGGCTCGACGATCACTACAGTCCAGGCTCATGACGACGGTTACAACGCGCACGATCGAATACGTCGCCGATGGCCTGACGATGATCGGGCACCTCGCGCTCCCGGCCGGTGTCGACCGCCGGCCCGCGGTCCTGGTCGGGCCCGAGGGGATGGGGCTCAGCGACGTCGAGCGTCGCCGGGCCGATGCGCTCGCCGAACTGGGATACGTGGCGCTGGCCTTCGACCTCCACGGAGGACGCTATTTGGGCGACCCTGAGGAGATGCTGGCCCGTTGTCTGCCGCTGCTCGCCGACCCCGACCGGATGCGAGGCATCGGCCACGCGGCGCTCGACGTGCTCCGCGCCGAGCCGCGGACCGACCCCGACCGGATCGCCGCCATCGGCTACGGCACCGGAGGCGCAATCGCGCTGGAACTCGGGCGCGACGGCGTCGACCTGCGCGCGATCGGGACATTGAACGCACTGACCACGGGCCGACCGGACGAGACGGCGCGCATTCACTGCCCAGTGTGGGCCGGGGTCGGGTCGGAGGACCCGATCATGCCGCCCGCTCAACGGAACGCATTCACCGCCGAGATGCAGGCTGCGGGCGTCGACTGGCGCCTCACGGTCTACGGCGGCGCCTTGCACGCCTTCCACCACCCGCCGGTCGACCACACCATGCTCCCCGGCGTCGGCTACCACCCGCAGCACGCGCAGCGAGCTTGGTGTGACGTCGTCGACCTGCTCGCCGAGTGCCTGCCCATAGCGGAGTGATCTGGTCGGCAACCGCGATTCCGGATCTCAAACCAAGCTGGTCGTCCGTCACCACTTACCAAGTCCGGCCCACCCACCACCGATGCTCCGGTCGCCACAGCAGGCTTCTGGCGCGTTCCGGTCCTACCCCCTGGCCAAAGTCGCCGCAACTCTGGCTGGTCGACACCCTGTATCCGGACGGCCGCCCGGCCGCCGCCCAAGAAGTCAACTCGTACGCCGAGAGTGCCCCGGTGACGCGTTTCCAGCCCGTGCTCAGCATGAGCCGGCTGACGAGCCTCGCGCTCGACAAGAGGCTCGCCGGGGGCGTTATGGGAACCGCGTGGAAACTGACGTGCCGGGAAGTCCCAGGGCCGCCTTGGTCTGTCGCGTGCGTTCGTCGGCGAGCACTTCCGTTCGGCTCGCTTCGACGGCGTCGAAGACCTGTTCGGCGATCGCTTCCGGGGTGTTCTTGGGGCCGGTGACATGGGCGGCCATGTCCGTGTCGATGTAGCCGCTGTGCACGCCGACGACGAGGATGCCGGTGTCGTGGAGTTCGCCGCGGATCCCGTTGGTCAGGGCCCAGGCGGCGGCCTTGGAGGCGCTGTACGAGCCCATCGCCGGGTTGGTGAACCAGCTCGCGATGGACAGCACATTGACGATGGCGCCGGGCGCGTTGCCGATGAGCAGCGGTGCGAAGGCGCGGCACACGGAGAGCGTGCCGAAGTAGTTGACCTCCATCTCCGTGCGGGCGGCATCCAGATCGGGTGCGGCCAGCAGCGGGCTGTCGGTGAGGACTCCGGCGTTGTTGACCAGCAAGGTCACGTCGGGGCACGTCTTGGCGGCCGTGGCCACCTGGGCGGGATCGGTGATGTCGAGGCGGACCGGGATCACGCCGGGTTCCACCACGGACCGTGGGTCGCGGGCGCCGCCGTAGACGCGCTGGGCGCCGCGCTGCAGGAGCATCCGTGCCATCACCTGCCCGAGCCCACGGTTGGCGCCGGTCACCAGCGCCGTTGCCCCTTGGATCTGCATGCTTTCAACCCCCTGCCTCGCCCCCAGTAGACCATGTGAGATGGACGGCGGTCTCGGAGAACCCCAGCCCGCGATGGATGCCGGCCACGCTGCGAGACCTGGCGGTCCTGCCGGTCGACGTGCTGGCCAACGGCTGGGACAACCTCGTGTGCCGGCTTGGCGATGAGTTCCTCGTCCGGTTGCCGCGGCTGGCCATGGCCGCCCAGTTCGTCGCGCACGAGCAGCGGTGGTTGCCGGAGTCGGCGGGCCGCCTTCCGTTGCCCGTGCCGGCACCGTGCGTGTCGGACAGCCGAAGGCTCAGGAGCGTTGGCTGAACATGCCCCGCGCAGGGCGGTGCGGGCAGAGCCTTTGGGCTGGGGTTGACACTGGGTGACGTCATCCTGATGGCCCGTGCCGACCGGCAGACCCGTCCGACTGCGGTGAGGATGAGCGGGACAAGAGGGGGGAAGTGAAAGGAGCTGATCATGTTCCGCTCGATTGCTACGGTACTGGCTGCGACCGCCCTCACCGGTTTCGTGGGCGCCGGCATTGCCAGCGCTGTGCCTAACCAAGCCCAGGTCTCTGCGGCCGTCATTCAGCAAGCGCGAGGCGGCGGCGAGGGCGTCGGCGGCCTCGGCGCCGCCGGCAGTGATTCCGGCGTCGGCGTCGGCGGCGTCGATGCCAGTGGCACCGTCGGTGTCGGCGGCCTCGGTTCCAACGGCGACGAAGGCACCGGCGTCGGCGGTCTGTGAGGTTCTCACTGCTGTTCCCTCCCGGCACCCGTCTCGTGCGGGGGCCGGGAGGTTTCGGCTGACGGCAGGCGCAATGTGACCCGGCAGGTGTTCCTCGGGCCGCGACGGCGCTGATGCGCGGCACGAGGAGGGGCGAGTGAGAGTGATCAAGCGACGGACCCAGGTCTGGGACGGCATCGACGCCGGGAAGGGCCACCTCTGGGCAGCCGCGCTCCCCTCCAGCCCAACTGGCAGCCTTTCCCGCGAGGTTGGAGAAAGGTTCGCAGCTTCCACGCCCCCGATCGGTGTTTGCGAAGCGTCAGTAGGATCAGGTCATGCCGTCCCCGATGGTCCGCCGCTATCTGCTGTCCGCCCTGCTGGTCGTGGCACTGGTCGCATTCGGCTACTACGCTCTCCAGCCCGTCCGGGTAGCTTGCACGCTCGACTCCGGACCCTATGGCTCCACCTTCACCCCGAACAGCGCCCACGCTTCTGGCGATGGTCAGTGCGGTGAAGAGCGCACGCGGTTCCTGACGTGGATCGGGCGATAGGCGCACGGGAAATTCCCAGGCGGTTGGCCAGCTTGATTGACCGGCCTTGGTCACTGTCCGCAGTGAATCCACGTCTCGGCGAGTTCCGCGACCCAGGTGGCTGCCGCGTCAGGTGAAGGCGGGGGCGCGCCGACGACGACCACTTCGTTGACGCCCGCTGCCACGAGGGCGGGTACGTGCTCCGGGGTCCCGTCGCTGAGTGCGACGGCGACCATGAGTTGGTCGAAAGCGCGGCCGCGACGGGCACACTCGTCGGCGAGAACTGCGACGCGCATGGGCACCTCGGCCGCCGGGACGTTGAAGCCGTACCAGCCGTCGGCGAGCGTGACCGCACGGCGAAGAGCGGCGTCGCTGTTGCCACCGACCACGACCGGGAGCCGGCCGCCGCGCAGCGGCTTCGGGTTGACCCTGATCGCGTCGAAGCGGGTGAACTCCCCTGTGAAAGAGGCCGGGTCCTCGGTCCAAAGGGTGCGCATCGCGGCGAGGTACTCTTCGGCGCGCCGCCCTCGCCCGGCGAAGGGGACCCCGAGCGCTGCGAATTCCTCGGCCGACCAGCCGACCCCGACACCGAGGACGAACCGCCCGGCAGAGAGCACGTCGAGGGTGGCGGTCTGCTTGGCGACCACGACCGGGTTGTGCTCGGGCAGCAGGAGCACACCGGTGGCGAGCCCGATCCGGCTGGTGGCCGCCGCGGCGAAGGCAAGGGCGAGCAGCGGGTCCAGCCAGTCCGCGTCCGCCGGCACGCTGATCCGGCCGTCGGCGGAGTACGGATAGCGAGAGGCCGGAGTGTCCACGAGCACCACGTGCTCACCGCACCAGAGCCTGGCGAAGCCGTGGGTCTCCGCGGCCGTGGCCACCGCACGGATCACCTCCGGACGGGCACCGTCACCGACACCGAGCGCGTGCAACCCCACCCGCATGCGCCACCTCCTGACGCCACCGTAGGCGCTGAGCGCAGACACACCCTGGTGACATGACACGCCGCGCGCAGACGGTGGGGCATGTCACCCGGACGGGCGAGGCCACCGTCCTTGCCTGCTCTGTGTTTCCGGCGGCGGGTATCAGGCCCCGGTCTCCCGCACGCCAGGGCAGCGCAGGCGTGGCCGGGCAGGCGGGGAGTGCATCCCGTGCCGCTGACAGCCGTGAATACTTGACCTGGAGGTACAGAATTTGTAGTGTTCCCGGTATGGGCAGGCCCAAGCAGTTCGAACCCGGGATCGCCGTCAGCGCGGCGATGGAGGTCTTCTGGCGCAAGGGTTATGCCGCGACGACACCGCAGGACCTGGTGGATGCGCTCGGCATCGGCAAGGGGAGCCTGTACCACGCGTTCGGCAGCAAGCAGAAGCTCTTCCTGCTCGCACTGCGACACTACGGCGACGCCCAGGTGGCGGCGCTGGCCGAGCGGTTGCGGGCGCCCGGGCCGGTCAAGGACCGGCTGCGAGCCGCGCTGCAGGAGCTTGCGCAATCCGATCTTGCGGATCCTGATCTGCGCGGTTGTCTGGCCGTGAACACTTCGGCCGAACTGATCAGTGTGGGCCGGGAGGCGGCCGCCGTCGTCCGGAGTGTTTTCGACCGTATCGAGAGCGTGCTGCGGGCGGTGGTCGAGGAAGGCCGACGCGCTGGGGAGTTCGACGCCCGCCGCGATCCCCAGGAGATCGCGAGCGGCTTGCTCGCCGTCATCGTCGGCATGCACGTCTTGGCGAGAACTGCCGACGGCCCGGACCGCCTCAACCGAATCATCACCGCGGCCCTCTTGCCCCTGTAAGTCCCTTTCTCTGCCTGGTCTCAGTCCGCACCGACAGGCGGAACAGCGACAGCGACTGGAGTGAAAGCCATGGTCGATGTGGGATTGTTCGTGCGCGTGGAAGCCAAACCGGGCCATGAGGCCGCAGTGGAAGCCCTGTTGAGGGCGGCACTGCCGGACGTCGAGGCGGAATCCGGCACCATCGTCTGGATGGCGCTGCGCCTGGGGCCGACGACCTACGCGGTCGTCGACGCCTTCCCTGGCGAAGCCGACCGGCAGGCTCACCTGGAGGCAGGACGGGCCCGGCTGGCCGAAGCGCTCGAGCACTTTGCCCAGCCGCCCACGCTTGAGCGTACGGACGTCATCGCCGCCAAAATCCCCTGGCCGGCTGACCGTTCTGCGGCATAGGCGATGGGCGTCGACTGCCGCTCTGCGCGCGGGCCGGCATGGCACCAAGCGTGGGGAATGTGTCGTTGACGCCGTCGTTGTCGGATCACGGAGTGGAGGGGTGAAGCAGCGCCCCATCGGCTTCGTCGTCTTCGAGGGTTTCCGGCCTCTGGACCTCTTCGGTCCCTACGAGGTGTTCCAGCACGACGACCGGCTCACCGGCGGATACTCCTGCCAGATCGCCGCGCCGCGGTGTGGCCGATCTGGACCCTGCTGGGATCGATACGTTGGTGGTGGCCGGTGGCGGCGGAATCGACCAAGCTCGGCACGATCCGACGCTGACACGTTGGATCGCCGGCGCGGGGCCACCGCTCGGCGCGTCACCTCGGTGTGCATCGAGGCTGCCAAGCGGGCGCTCGTCGAGAGCGCCACCTTGCAGGCCCGGGGCGACATCACCGTGGTCCGCGACGCCGGGCGCGGGAGGCCTGCTCATTGCCGGCTCCTCTGCCTTTCCGGCCCCCCGCGACCCGGCGTAGCGTTCAGTACTGCTCGGTCTCCGCGAACCCGGTGTCCCCGTCGTCGTCGGCGCCGAAGGCGCCGGCCGCGGCGGTCGGGTCGAATCCGGGCGGGCTGTCCTTCAGGGCCAGGCCCATGCCGGCCAGCTTCGCCTTGACCTCGTCGATCGACTTCGCACCGAAGTTGCGGATGTCCAGCAGGTCGGCCTCGGAGCGTGCCAGGAGTTCACCCACCGAGTGGACGCCCTCACGCTTGAGGCAGTTGTAGGAGCGGACCGTCAGCTCCAGCTCCTCGATCGGCAGCGCGAGGTCGGCGGCCAGGGCGGCGTCCGTGGGGGACGGGCCCATGTCGATGCCCTCGGCGTCGATGTTCAGCTCACGGGCGAGACCGAACAGCTCGACCAGCGTCTTGCCGGCGGACGCCATGGCGTCACGCGGACGCATGGCCTGCTTGGTCTCGACGTCGACGATCAGCTTGTCGAAGTCGGTGCGCTGCTCGACACGCGTGGCCTCGACCTTGTACGTGACCTTCAGCACGGGGCTGTAGATCGAGTCGACCGGGACACGGCCGATCTCCTGGCCCACCTGCTTGTTCTGCACGGCGGAGACGTAACCGCGACCGCGCTCGACGGCCAGCTCCATCTCCAGCTTGCCCTTGCCGTTGAGGGTGGCGAGGACGAGGTCGGGGTTGTGCACCTCGACACCGGCCGGGGGCGCGATGTCGGCGGCGGTGACCAGGCCCGGGCCCTGCTTGCGCAGGTACATCACGACCGGCTCGTCGTTGTCCGAGGAGACGACCAGCTGCTTGATGTTGAGGATCAGGTCGGTGACGTCCTCCTTGACGCCCGGCACGGTGGTGAACTCGTGCAGGACACCGTCGATGCGGATGCTGGTGACAGCAGCGCCGGGGATCGACGACAGGAGGGTACGGCGGAGAGAGTTGCCGAGGGTGTAGCCGAAGCCCGGCTCCAGCGGCTCGATCACGAACCGGGAGCGGAACTCGTCGACGACCTCTTCGGTCAGTGACGGACGCTGCGCAATCAGCACGAGGTATTGCCTCCAGTGTTTGGCGCCCGCTATGTGACGCCGTAGACACCACGAAGCGTACGGGCGGTTCGGCCTTCTGCGAATCCGAACCGCCCGACACAGTCCGTCTGCTAGCCGAACGGCTGGCCCAGCCCATGCAGGAGTGGAGTCCGACGATCGGCTGCTCCTGTCCCTGAAAGTCAGCCACCAGCACAGTTCGTGGGTGCATACTGAGGGAGATGACAAAGCCTGCTGCGCCGAAGCGACATTTGCCTACCAGCCCATTCAAAGCACCGGTCACGCCAGTTCCCAAGCACTTCGCCCTGGGCGACCAGGTCACACACGACATGTACGGCCTCGGCCGTGTAATCGGCATCGAGGATGGAATCGCGGCACTCGTGGATTTCGGCTCGGCGCAGGTGCGGGTCTTGAGCCCGTACACCAAGATGACCAAGCTCTAGGACCGCTGTGCCCGGTCACGGCACACCAGGCCCCCCGGACTGCAGGCGCATCGTGCCGAGTGCGCGCGCGACAGTGAGAGGCCCCGGAATCCGGGGCCTCCCGCGATTCTCGTGGATCACTCCAGGACGTTGAGGAAGTTGGTGGCGTCGTCGACGAAGTACACCGCGTCACGGTCCAGGTCCACCGCCAGACCGAACAGCGCGCCCGCACCCGGCGGGGAGCCGCTGTTGTCGAGTTGCCGGAAGGCCACTTGGCGGCCCGACGACGGGATGGTCTCCACGATGTTGCCGTCACCGCCGTTCACGGTCAGGATGTGGCCGTTGGGCGCGATGGCCAGGCCGAGAGGGCCGTTGAGCCGGCCGCCGCTGCTGACGACCGGACCGGTGCCGGCACTGGACTCCCGGGACAGTGCATCCGGAATGACGGTGATCCGGTTCTTGACCGTGTCGGCGACGAAGAGCGCGCCGTCCCGGGCGAGGCCGACGCCGGTCGGGCCGACCACCAACGCGTCGGGGTCGGTCCTCTCGGCGAAGTCCGAGCCGATCGTGGTCGTCCGCACCCGCTCCGGCGGCTGGTTGCCATGGAGCTTGAGGGCGATGCGCAAAACGGTGCCCCCGTCCACTTCGTTGCCGCCGCCCGCCACCGTGCCGTTGAGCACGTTGGTGACGAACAAGTCGGTCCAGTCGCCGTGGCTCGCGGCGGTCATGTCCCACGGTCCGTTGATGCCGTGTCCGGCGAGGGTCTCGCGGACCCGGCCGTGGCTGTCCAGGATCAGCAGACAGCCTGCCTGCGCGGTGGCGGAGGTGCCGTCGGCGGTCGGCAGGCTACCCACCACCACCCACCCGCCGGGCAGGATGCTCAGAGCGGTGGTGAGACCCACGCCGCCGGGGCAGGGGCCGGGCAGGTGGGCAGGGTCGATCTGGGCGAACAGCCTGGCGGTGCCCCGCGGGCTGATCTGGACCAGGGTGGTGCCCGTGCCCTGCTGGTTCTGGCTGTTGTTGAAGTTGCTGACCAGCACGTTGCCTCTGCGGAGCTTCCCAGCGTCGTGCCTGACCACGGCGGTGCCGTAGGGGTTCACATCGCCGTTCGCGGGGACCGTGGAGGCGATCTCACGCACGGTGTGGAGTCGGCCGAGGAACGTGTCATTGGCCGAGGCGGCGCCTGCCGCGGCCGTCATTGAGACGGCCGCGGCGGCCGTCAGCGCGGACAGCCGTCGCGCCAACCGTGACAGAAAGTTAGTCCTCATGAGCGTCACGTTAAGAGTGATGGTGGCATTTGGGGCGCACGGACACGCTCTACGCTCGGGCGTTCGCTCCGCCGGTGATCCGAAGCGCGCAAGCGTGCGGGGCGCGGCGCTGTCAGCGGCTGCAGGTGGAGTAGGGGTACGTCGTGGGCGGGGCGGTCGGCTGCCCATCGACTGGGTTCCCGTCGCTCGGACCTTGCTGCGCCTGGGCGGTATGGCCGCACGCGACCACTGCCCGCGGCCGTCGCCGTGGCCCGGCTGCTGTGGTGGTGCCACCGCCGCCTCGAAGACGAAGGCCAGGCAGGCCAGAGCGGCCTCGGTGGCGTAACCATGCGGATCGGCGTTCATCGCCGCCCACGGTTCGAGGTCGGACTCCCGCCACCGGCGGAGCAGGAGACGATCGGTACGCAGTTCTGGCATGTCGGTCAGCCAACGCCATCACGATCAGAGTGTCGATCGGTTATGCCGACTCCTGTGCGCTCGCCGATGCCGGCCCGCCGCGCGGGTCGTCGTGGCCCACACCGCTTGGCAGGGCGCCAGCGAGCGTGGTGGCGGACCTGCTCCGGGGGCCGGGACGGTTTCAGTGCACCGGCTGGTGAGCAGGGCTTCGTGTGCAGGGCGCCGTCTTCCGCTTGGCCTGGTCGCGCACCGGTGTCACCACAGAGCAGCGTGTGCCGGCCGGGAGCGGTGAGGGCGCGGGGGAGGGGACCCACCGAAGCGCGGAGGCCCCGCATGGTCGATTCGATCCTGCCGCTCTCGCCGGGGCGGCGTCCCATCCGGCTCATCCCAGGTCGAAGGTGTTGGGCAGACCGAGCCTGTAGCGCACCTCGTCGATCCGCTTCAGGGGCTCCATCTCCGGCGGCCGGTACAGCTCCCACACACGGCACCGCTCGGCGTCCGAACGGTCCGCGTCCAGCAGGGCGTTGACGGCTCGCCGTGCGGACTCGTTGGCGCCTTCCATGGTCGCGAGGTCGACGTCGGTGCGGACGTAGTCGCCCGCGAGGAAGAAGTTCGGGATCGCCGTCCGTGCCGAGGGACGGTGGTAGAGCGTGCCCGTCGGGTGGATGAGGAGCTGTTCGCGGTTGTGCGGGTCGGGGCCGCCGAGGCCCGTCACCGCCGGGTCCATGAACCAGCCGAGACGGTCCCCGTCCCTGAGCGTGGTCTTGCCGGCGTCGTTCAGCCCGTCCTTCAGCTGCGCCCACAGCTCGGCGACGATCTCGTCCCTGGTGCACTGCTTGGCCGTCTTGCCGTACAGGATGCCGGGCTTGTCCCACTCAGAGATGATCGCGGAGAGGCAGTCGTGGGCCCGCCCGTCGCCATAGTCGCGGGAGAAGTCCCGTCCGTCCCAGAACTGCGCCTGGCCGATGGCCGTCACCGACCAGGGCGAGTCGAGGCAGTTGATGTGGCCGTGCACGACGGGGGTGGGCGTGCGCAGGTAGAACATCACGCCGGTCATCCAGTCCGTCTTCAGCGCGTCGCACCGGCCGAGCTGTGGGTCGGCGGCGCGCAGGGCCCTGCCCCAGGTGGCGCGGGCGTGTTCGACGGGCATCGCGGAGACGTAGTGGTCGGCGGTGACCGTGCGTTCGTGGCTGCCGTCGCGGGCCGCGACGCGGACGCCGGTCACCCGCCCGCCCTCGTACCCGACCTCCAAGACCTGTGTGCCGGTCACGAAGTCGACGCCGAGCGAGCGCAGATGCGCCTCCCAGGGGTTGATCCAGGCCTCGCTGGTGGGAGCGTTCAGGACGCGGTCGATGTCGGCGTCGCCGTCCATCCCGCGGCCGAGCAGGCCCCACAGGATCAGGGCTTCGATGATGACGCGGCCGACGGTCCTGGTCGACGCCACCTCGGCGCGGGTGGCGACGAGGTTGCGGGTCTGCCCGATGCCGAGGAGCGTCTGGTACTCCCTGCTCATCTCGCCCGCGCGGATGAAGTCCCACCAGGCGACCTTCTCCCACTGGCCCTCGCGGCGTGCGTCGCAACTGGTGAGGTGGACAAGGAGACGGTCGGCGAAGTAGGCGGCCTCGTCGGCGGGCAGGCGGGTGCCCACATCCAGTACGGACAGGATCTGGTCGCGGATCCAGGACGTGGTGATGTCGCCGGGCGCCGGCGGAGTCGTGATCCGGCGCAGTGGGAAGTGCAGGTCGGGGCGGCCCGAGGTGCGGGCGAACAACTCCTCGGTGGCGTTGCGGAGGTTGCCGTGGACGCCGCCGGCGTTGCCGGGGAACGGGATGCGGTGCATCGTGTCCGGCAGGTTCCGGTAGAAGCCGGGGAAGAAGCGGAAGCCGTGCTCGCCGGGCAGGGGCCGCCGGCCGCCGGCGGCCGTGCCGGGGACGTCCATCGAGCGGGCCTTGCCGCCGAGGGTGTCGTAGTACTCGTACACGGTGACGGCGTAGCCCCGTTCGGCGAGTTCGTGGGCGGCGCTGAGCCCGGAGACGCCGCCGCCGAGGACGGCGACGCGCCGGCGGGAGGGCGATGCCGCGGCTGCCCGCGCTGCGGGACGTAACGCGGTCGCGCCGACCGCGCCGCCTGCGGCCGTGAGGAAACTTCTGCGGGAATGTCCGACGGCCGGCTGGGGCTGCTGCTGCGCGTGTTCTGTTGTCATGATTCCGGGAGGGTAGGGAGGCTTCCGGCAGCCCGGAAGCCCGTTTGCCGTCCTCCACAGCATCCTCACCATCACAGGCAGAAACAGACATGCCACGCGTGTTCGTGCAAGGTGGTCCGTCGACCCGTTGCCGCGGCCCGCGCCCGAGGCCCGGCGCGGCTCGGTGCGACGGATCACCGAGGGCGGCGGGGAGGTCCTGCCCAAGCCGTGCCGGGACGTGACCGGGTTCGGGCCCGACCTCTCAGCTCCCAGCGACGGCATGGGGCCGCCGAGCCCCCCGCCCACCGCCACCGCGCGGCCACGACCTCCGGCAGGCCGCGCAGACGCTCGCCGCGCGGGCGTGCGCATCCTGCCATCCCGTCGGACATGAAGTGCGCGGGAAGGACCTCGGGTTGCCGTCGTCCCGGTTTTCGGCCCCCGGCATCGTGGTCTTCCCCGACAAGGACGACCTTGCCGGGGACAGGAAGCTGCTGGAGGCGTGCGAGACGCCGGTACGCGACCTGCTGTCCGAGTTCGACCACCCGGACGACCTTTCTCTTGGATCACCGGACCCGACTGCCGCCGCCTGGTTGAATGTCCGTATGCCGCTTGGGGAGTTGCCCGTCGACGCAGGCGCCGGCCTGGTTCCGGGACACCGGCCGTTGCTCCTTCTGGACGTCGACGGGGTGCTGCGCGAGCATGTCTTCTTCCCCGGGGAGGAGCCGCCGGTCCGCCCGTGCGACGCCCATGGCCCCTGGCTCGCGGACCTGGGCCGGGAGTTCGAGTTGGCCTGGGCAACGGCTTGGGAAGACGAAGCGAACACCTTCGTTGCACCTGTCCTGAACCTGCCGACCCTGCCAGTCGTTCGTTTCCCGCCCGTGCCGTTCGATTCGGCGGAGAAGGTGCCCGCGATCGACACCTTCGCCGGCGACCGTCCGGCTGTCTGGGTGGACGATGTCCTCACCCCCGAAGCATGGACGTGGGCCCACTGCCGAACCGTGCCGACACTGCTGGTCACCACGAATCCCGCACACGGCCTGACCTCGCAGATGGTCCTCGAACTCCTCGCCTAGCAGGGTCCTTGTGACCGGGTGCCCTCCGGGCAAGTCGAACTCACCTCCAACTGGCCGCTCCTTCGTGATCATCTGTTCGTTGGGCTGGTCGCGCCGCTGACTGATGCGCAGTTGGGGCTCGCCCTGCGGAGCGGCCCGAACTCGGTGCCGATGGTGCCGCATTGACGCAGACGGCCCTGCTGATGGCCATGACGACTTGGCAGTTCGTTCGCCCCGTCCGCGACTTCGGTGCTCCGCACCGCAGACCTCCGGCGTCGAACTGGCCGCCGGGGAGGGCGGCGCGGCCCGTACTGGTTCGTGCCCAGACGAGCAGTCCCTCGTGCCACCGCACGTCGACGGGTGCGTCCACGCAGAAGTCCTCCGGTGCCGGGGCCGCAGAAGGCCAGGTCGCGACCCGCTCGGCGAGCCGCTCCACGACCGGCCGCCACTCCTCGCCGAGCGCCCACTCGGCGAGGTACTCCTCGAATGCGTTCACCGGCCCAGTGTGCCTGGCGCCCAGTGTGCCGGGAGCCCGGTTGCCGGGAGGCAGGGGCCTGCGCCGGGCCGGGCGTCTGTGCGCCGGTGGACAACCGGTCATCACATGCCTCTGGCAGGGTGCCGCGTCGTGGTTTGTACTGGCAGGGAACCGGCGCGGTGGCGCGCGGCCGGACAGGAGAGCCGCCGCCCCCGTAGGCGGCCGGCTGGCACCCGGGAGCTGCTGCACGCGTTGAGAACGGCATGGCCACGGCGATGCCCGTATGGCTCGCGGCCTGGTACTGCGGACGATGCGACGGTGTGTTCTTCCCGCCGGGCTGCCATCCCGAAGGGGCTGTCCCGGACACGCTCATGCCGACGGCCGCTTTTCAGCAGGCGGTCTGGAGGGCCGGCGGTTTTGCACCCCAGGGGGATCCGGTCAAGTAGCCAGAAGGCGCTCGACGTCGACGGATTGCCTGAAGCCTCCTGAGTTCCTGGAGCACCGGCGCGGTCGGCGGCGTTCCGTCCCCACCGCTGTCCAGCAATCACCCCCGGCACATTTCGGTGAACGCCGTCATCGCCCGCACGCGTCAGCATCCGGTGGGCGACGTAGCGTACGGCAGCGCAGTTCGCCTACCTCGTCCCCCGCTGTCGCCCATTGCGTCGGACAGCTTGCCGATCGCGGCGCACCGCTTCCCGGTCGCGGAGAGTCCATGTGGTCGAGGTGCCTGTGCCGCCGCGGGCGTCTTCCCGCTCCGGCGGCAATGACCAGGCGACTTCCTGGCTGACGGGAAGTCAGGCAGGGCCTGCGGGGCCGCTCTGCGGGGCTCCGCTTTCTGCGGTGTGCGCCGTGTCACGCACCCAAAGGGTCGCCCAAGTTGTCTGCATCACAGCGCAAATGTCCATTTAGCGTCCATGCTCGAAGCGGCTACCGGCTACCGGCTACGGCTACCGGCTCCCGAAGTGGAGCCCATCGGCATTCTCTTGGGCGCGAACTTCCAAAGTGGCCCATGTCATAGCACTCGTGATGTTCCTCCTTGTGTCCCCAGAAAGGTGCTCATTATGGCCGCTTACCTCTGCCCTCCTGCCGTGATACACGGCGAGCACGCCGTGAAGACCAGCGAGATCGTGGCGGAGGTGCGTGACCGGCATCCGCACGCGGCGTGGGCGCCGCGGATCGACGGCATCGCGGCCAGCACGGGCATCGAGACCCGCGGGTGGATGCTGCCGCTGGAGACGGCCGTCGCACCCGGCAGCGGCGGTGGCCTGCGGACTGTCGGCGTCGGGGCGGCCCAAGAGGCGCTGGCACGCGACGGGTTCACCCAGCAGGACGTGGACCGCGTGATCGCCGCCCTCGAGGCGATACCCACGCCGCAGACCGTCCAGGAGCGCACGGCGCCGGCCTGGGAGGCCGTGCAGTCCTACGGGGAGCGTGCGGCGCGCGGGGCCCTGCAGATCGCCGGGCTGGACGCGGCAGACGTCGACTGCCTGATCACCAGTAACTCCACCACCCCGGCGCTGCCGGGTCTGGACATCGCCCTGGCCAACAAGCTTTCGCTCCGCAACGACGTGATGCTGCTGCCGGCCACGCAGTGGGCCTGCATCGCGGGGACCCGCTCCCTGGCGCTGGCGGCGGATCTCGTGGCCGCGGACCCCGACCGGGTGGTCCTCGTCGTGATCGCGGAGGCGCTGAGCACGACCTACCAGCCCGCGGACGACACGCTCGAGTCCCTGATCGTCCGGCTGCTGTTCGCGGACACCGCGGTCGCCATGGTGGTCACGGGCCGCCAGAGGCGCGAGTCGGTCCTGCGGCTGGACGCCGCATGGCACCACACCCTGCCCGGCACCCAGGACCTGCACCGCCTGGACACACGGGCGGACGGCACCCACTTCGTGATGGACCGGCGCGGGCCGCGCGCCGTACAGGAGACGGTCACCGCGATGTGGGAGTGGCTGCGCGTCCGCTACCAGGACCACCCCGACTCCTGGCACCCCGACGTGCTGCTCGCGCACCCCGGCGGGACCCGGGTGCTGGAGTACATGGAGCAGACGATGCCTGATGCCTGGCCGTCGGGGCTGCTGGACTACAGCCGGGACAGCTACACCAGCGGCAACCGTGGCGGCGCGGCCGTGTTCGACATCATGCGGCGGGCGCACGACGCCGGGCAGAAGCCGGGCAGTCGCGCCGTCCTGTACGCGGCGGCACCGGGCCTGACCGCCACCGCCCTGGAAGGCGAGTGGCTGTAGTGCGAGCCCGCGCCACCCGTACCGGCGAACGGGCCGCCCGCATCACCGGTCACGCCGCCGGCGCCGCCGGGGGCGCCGTCCGTAACCGTCGGTGCGCCGCCTGACGCGCACGCCGCTCGTACCCTCGCCGTGCTCCCGTACGACGGCCGAGCCCCCGTCCTGCACCCGCGTCACCTCGCGACTTCCGCCCAGACCACCTTGCCGGTGTCCGTCCACCGCACCCCCCACCGGGTGGTGAGCCGGTGCACGATGTGCAGGCCACGACCACCGTCGTCGAGGAGGCCGCCCCGGCCCAGACGTGGCCGGCCGTTGCCGGTGTCGCCCACCTCACACAGCAGGCCGTGACCGGCCCTGATCAGCCGTACCGTGATGGGGCCGGTGGCGAAGCGCACCGCGTTCGTGACCAGCTCGCTGACCAGCAGCAGCACGGTGTCCCGGGTGTCGTCCCTGGTGCGCCATCGCCGCAGCAGCGCGGAGACCTGCGCGCGGGCACGGGCGGGGGCGTCGTCGCGGGCGGGCAGCCGCCAGGTCGCGGTGTCCCCCTTGCGATAACCGATCATCCGCGCGAGCAGCAGGGTCACGTCGTCGCGCTGGGGCACGGGTGCGAGGGCGGAGGCGACGTGCCGTGCGGCCTGCTGCAGGGCGTCCCAGGGGTGCACCCCGGACACGGCGTCCGCCAGCCTGCCGATGCCCTCGTCGATCGACACGGCCGGATCCTCCACCAGGCCGTCGGTGTAGAGGGCGAGCAGGGAGCCCGGGGGCGCGCCGAACGTGTACACGTCGAAAGGCTCCCGGAGCGCGAACTCGGCGCCCAGGCCGGGGTGAGGACGGACGGCGAGCGGGCCCGCGTGCCCGTCCGGGGACACCAGGACCGGGGGGAGGTGGCCGGCGCTGGACAGCGCCACCTGGTGGCTGACCGGGTCGTAGAGGGCGATGCAGCAGGTCGACCCGAGGGCGCTGTAGCCGGCCGCCAGCCCGGACTCCGCGTCGTCCAACAACGTCACGGTCTCGTCCAGGTGCTCCAGCACCTCGTCCGGCGCCAGCCCCGCGGACAGCAGCGCGCGGGCCTCCATGCTCAGCTGGCCCATGGTGGCCGCGGCTCCCAGACCGTGCCCGACGACGTCACCGACCACCAGCGCGGTACGGCCGTCCGGCAGCGGAAAGCTGTTCACCCAGTCGCCGCCCACGCCCGCGCTGTCGGGCGTGGCGGGCTGGTAGACGCTGGCGATCTCGATGGTGTCGCCGCCGGCGCGGGGCAGCAGCCGGCGCTGCAGCGCCAGCACCTGCGTGTGCTCACGCTGGTGCTGACGGGCCAGGTCGACGTGATGGACGGTCCTGGCCACCAGTTCCTGCAGGTCGAACAGCTCGCTGTCGCGGAAGGGGCAGTCCGCCCGCCGCCAGACCTCCGCCACGCCCAGCACGACAGGCGGCGGGCCGTCCAGGACCAGCGGTATGCACGCCACCCCCGCCGACCGCTCACCCGGCACCAGGGCGCGCATCACTCGCGGGCTGCCCAGAACCCGCTCGACCGCCTTTCGGTCGGGTATGACGATGGCCTGCGGGGCATCGTCCCGTCGTACCGCCTGCGCCAGCAGGCGACTCGCGTCGCTGGGAAGATCGTCGCCCGGAGTCACATAGCCCTCGGGCCACGCCCGGTCCGGCACCAGGGCCGCCCGCCGCAGCCGGATGCGCCCCTGCGCCTGCCCGGTGACTCCCTCGCCCGTCCACACGGCGAAATCGAGGTCGACGGCAGCCACGTCCCCCCAGGCCAGCAGGGACTGCGCCAGCGACTGCGCGGTCTCGCCGATGTCCAGCGAGGTGCCGATCGCGGTCTCGGCGGCGTACAGGTGCAGCCTCCTGGCCATGGCGATCACGGAGACGGTCAGGCCCTCCTGAGGCACCGCGGCGGGCAGGATGCTCATCGAGACCACCAGCTCCGACCCGTCGCCGCGCCGCAGGCGCTGGATCCGGGCGACATGCGCCTCACCGGTTTGCAGGACCTGCCGCAACCGCCGTGTGACCGTCGGTACGTCCCCGGCGGGCAGGAGATCGACGAAAGGACTCCCGGCCACGGCGTCCAGACCCGCGAACACGGGGGCGTCCAGATTGCAGCCGGTGATCGTCAGATCCCTGTCCAGGTTGACCACGCCGAGAATCTGATCCTGACGGCCGGCTGCCGCGCCGTCCGGTACACGTTGGCCGGCGGTGCGGTCACCCTGCGCGTCGGCGGGACCGGCGGCAGCTGCCGCTCCGCCGCGCGGGATGTAGCGCCCCAGCGCGCTGCTGACCAGGTCGAACGGCGAAGAGGACGAAGGAGAGGGTGTGGAGTCCATGCGGCTCTCTCACGCAGTCCCCGGCGCAGCGCCGGGGCCGTACTCGGACCCGTGCGACCGGGCCCCGAGATCCCTGACCGCACACCTCATTGAATAACACCCGCAGTCGCTTCGCCCACATCAGCGGATCACGAGGTGAACGCGGACAGTGAGGAATGCCCTGACGCGCCGCAGGCGGCGGCCGACGTGATGGCGGCCGCCGCCCGACGGAAGGCATTCAGGTTGATGTGCGTGGCGTGACGTGGCGTCAGTGTGTCGCGCTGCCCGCTTCCCACTCGGCCCACGGCATGTTCCAGTCGCTGAGGCCGTTGTCCGGGGCCAGCACGGTCTTGTCCGCGGAGTTCTTGACGATCACGACGTCACCGATCATCGAGTTGTCGAAGAACCACGCGGCGGGCTGCTTGCCGTCGCCGCCGCCCTCGATGTCCTTCAGGCCCACGCAGCCGTGGCTGGTGTTGGCCTTGCCGAAGATCGAGTCGGCACCCCAGTAGTTTCCGTGGATGAACGTGCCCGAGTCGGTCAGGCGCATGGCGTGCGGTACGTCCTTGATGTCGTACGCGGGCTTGCCGCCCTTCTTCGTGAGGCCGACGCTCGCACCGTTCATATGGATCTGCCGGAACTTCTCGGAGATGACCATCTGGCCGTTGTACGTCGGGTGCTCGGGGCTGCCGGACGAGATCGGGATGGTCTTGAGCGTCTTGCCGTCCCGTACGACGGTCATGTGCTTCGTCTTGGCGTCGACGGTGCTGATCTGGCTCCGGCCGATCTTGAACGTGACCGTCTTCTGGACGCCGTGGTGGGTGAGCTTGACGGTGACGGTGGAGCCGGGCTTCCAGTAGTTCTCGGGGCGGAAGTCCAGGCGGTCGTCGTTGAACCAGTGACCGACGACCCGCTGGCCGCTGCTCGAGCTGACCTGGATCTCCGACTGCACGGCGGCCTTGTCACTGATCGCCTTGTCGAAGTCGACCGTCACCGGCATGCCCACACCGACGGTCGAGCCGTCCTCGGGGGAGAGGTGCCCGATGAAGTCGTTGCCCGGGGAGACCGTGGTGATCGTGGCGTTCCCGGTGGCGGAGCGGCCCTTGGCGTCCTCGGCCTCCGCGGCGACCTGGTACTTGGTGGCCCGCTCCAGCCGGCCGTTCAGCTTCCAGGACGTGCCGTCCGCGGACAGGGTGCCCGGAATCTCGGTACCGGTCGCGACGGCCGTCATGGTCACCTTGGTGAGCTTGCCGTTGCTGACGGTGACCTTGACGGGGGCGTTGATCCCGACGTTGTGGGCACCTTGCCCGGGCGTGATCTCTATTCGGGCGTCGGAAGCCTCCTGTGCGGCCGCCTGGCCTCCCAGCACCTGCGATTTCGGGTGATTCCCGGTGTCGTTGCCGCTGGTGGCAGCGTTGCTGGTACCACCGAGGGCCGTGAGTGCGAGTACGCCGCCGAATACGCCGGCCGTTGCCATCATCCCGGTGCGTCGCTTACGTGCCGTGATCAAACGCTTCTCCCATGCCGCTGGTCGTTGAATCCCTGGCGCTGGTTACCGGAGGAGTGCAACCAGCCGTAAAGAACTACCTTTACGCATTCATCCACCCTAAAGGGAGTCAATTGTGGCGAATTCCACGCGCCGGGAGAGCGTCACAGAGGCCGGTTCAGGGCGCGGCCTGCGTGGTGACGACCATCACCTCCTCGACACCGGCGGCCATGACCGTCTGCTGGATCTGGTCCCTACGGGAGTGTCTGCAACTCGGTACGGCCGGCTGGACCGCCCTACGCTTGGTACCGCTGGGCGGCCGCGGTGGAGAAACGGTCCAGATGGCGAGGTCAGGTCCGCCGGGTACAACGGGGCCCGCGTCGCAGCGGCCAGCACTCGTTCGAGCATCTCTTTGGGCACCGGCTCATCGCTGAACGCGCGCACGGCCCGTCGACTGTCCACGGCCTCATACACATCCACGCCTTCGCGCCCTCGCCGTGTTCGGGCCGGGCGCGAGGACTCGGAGTTGGAGAAAGCGATCGACGGGGCGGCATTCGACCTGGCGACCGATATCGCGTACCCCACGGCAGCCCAGGCCGAATTCGGTTATGACGTCGACACGGATCTCGGTGTGGAGCCAGGTTGGCGTTCTGGCTCGGCCGTTCCGGATCAGCCGTTCCGGTCGGCCAGGAAGCCGTAGAGTTCGGCGCGTGTGGTCCCCTTCGGACAACGTCTGGCCCCTGGCCTACCTGGACGGATAAACCCCGGAGGAGGGGAGGGCGAGCCTGGGTCGGCTGCAGCCAGCGCCCCCGTGCTCGTGCTCGTGCTCGCGGCCCGGCGAGCCGGCCGGCAGGGGGACCGCCGGTTCAGCCGGCGGTCGCCCAGGCGCTGCGCGCCCAGTCGGCGAAGCCGGTCCAGTGGATCTCCGGATGGGCGGCATGGAGCGCGGGGATGTCGACGCGATAGCCGGGTCCGTTCAAGAACGTCCACATCGCGTGCATGTCCGGATTGTCGATGGCCGCGAGCGGTACGTACTCATGACGGACCTCTCGTCCCAGCGCTGCACCGAGCGCGGCGGCCATCTGCGTGGGCGTGGGCGCGTCGCCGGCCAGTTCGATGCGCTGCCCGACGTACGCAGCGGAGTCGAGCAGCACTTCCGCGGCGAACGCGCCGAGGTCGGGCCGGGCGAGCTGCTGCAACGGCCGGTCGGGCGGCAGCGGCAGATCGAGCACGCCGTCGAGGATGCGCCGGGCGCCGCCGAGCGCGTTGTCGAAGAAGTACGTCGGCCCCAGGATCGTGTACGGCACGTCGCCCCCGGCCAGTTCCGCCTCGATGCGCGCCTTGCTCTCGAAATGCGGTACCCCGCTGTTCTGGTCGGCCCCGGCCACCGAACTGAACACGAGGTGCGCGACGTGCTCCCGCGCCGCAGCGGCGAGGATCGCCCGCCCCTGCTCCACCTCCGCCTCGACACCGGCCTCGAAGGGCGTGGTGAACGCGAAGACACCGGACACACCCTTCATGGCCGCGGCCAGCGAACCGGGATCGCTCAGGGAACCCGCCACCACCTCGACACCCTGGTCGGCCAGTTGCCGCGCGGCACTCCGGGCGGGGTCGCGGACCAGCGCCCTGATCCGGGCCCCGCGGGCCAGCAGCGCGTCGGTCACGGCCCGGCCCTGACCACCGGTCGCAGCAAGCACCAAGACTGGTTCATCGACCATCGAAGAACTCCTTTCCGAGCAGGAGGGGCGGCGGATCGGCAGCCGGCCCCGCAGTTCATCATCGGCGCCGAACGACGGCGCACGGCGGCGACAGGCGGGTGCAGGGCGTCGACCTCATCGACCCGGACGCCCTGACGGGCAAGCCGGTCCTGATCGCCGTGACCGGAGGCTGCTCCTGTTCGGCAATCACCACCGAGGTCGCGGGCAGGGCCCGGAACTGCGCCTCCAGCAGCTCCTCGGATGAGGACGACGGTCTCCGCGACGGTCCCGGCCGGCAGCTCGTGCACCGGCGTGCCGCAGAGGAGACCGTGCCGGTGGGTGCCGGTATCCGGCCGGCGAGCTGTCCGAGCAGCGTGGACTTCCCGCTGCCGTTGGGGCCGGTGATCAGCAGCAGGCCGGGGCCGGACAGGGCCGTGGTCAGGGGCGCGGACGAGCCGGGGAGCCGCAGGCCGCTCCTCTCCACGCACAGCACGGCTGACCGCTGCGGCGTGACGTTGTGTCATGCCGTCCCTGTCTACGTCTGTTCTGTTCCGTTCCGTGCACCGTCAGGTTCTGGCGGTGCACGGCACCGGTGTCCGTACGGCGGGTCCGCCGCGGAGGATTACCGGCAGGCGCACGGGGTGTTGCCGGTCACAGAACCGTGCCGGCTGGCCTGAGCGCCCACAAGGTGGTTGAAGTCTCCACGCATCCGTCGCTCCTGACAGCTCCCACGCCTTGCAGTCGTTGCCGTTGCCGGGCACCGGACGGCCGACGACGACCAGCCGCCTGTCGGTGTCGATGACGACCTGATGGTGCGTCGAGCGCGTGAGCCAACGGTAGGCGCCTGCGCCGCTGGTACCTGGCCGACCACCGCTGCGCCCGACTACTTCTTGCCCTTCTCGTCGTTTTCCTTGAAGCAGACGACGAACGATCCTCCTGCGCCCATCTCGGTGAGTGAGCCGGTCGTGCCTGGAACGTCCGAGCACGAGAAGGTGTCGACGACTCCGTGCTTGTCCATCTTCAGGACCTTGTAGTCGGCGTGCGGGTCGGTGCAGTCGAGCTTCTTGGCTTTCGCTGCCTTGTCCGTCCCGACGTTCTGGAAGCAGTCACCGGCCTTGAGCGTCGCGGACTGGTCCTTCGCGTCGTGCGGGCCAAAGACCACGAACGCCACCAGGCCCGCGATGACAAGGAGCAGACCGAGGAAGATCCGGCGGTTGCGCCGTATCTGCTCCGGGGTGTGAGAGGTGTTCAGGCCGCCCTGGGGCGGTATTTGAGACACGGGGGTAGTTCCTCAGGCAGTGGGGACGTGCGAAGGCGACCATGAATCTAGCCCACGTGCCTGTACTCGTCGTGCGCCGCCCCCTGCTGATCCTGCTTGTCAGCATCGGGAGTTGCGATCGACGACCGCGGGAGCAGGTTCCGAGGTGTCTGGCTGCGGACTGCACATTTCCGGCCGTGCCGCACGGAACCCCGGGCTGTGTGGGCCCCTCTCATTCCCCGGAAGGGGACGCCAATGAAGATCACGATACGGTACATACCCGTCGCTGCCGCGCTCGTCTGCTGCTGCCTGCCGATGGTCTCCTGCGGTACGCAGCACGCAGGGGCGCGAGCGGTCGCGACATCTGGACCGGGACAGTCTGCGGCGGACGGGACGAGCGACGATCAGACGCTCCCCGACACCACCAGCGACGACCAGCAGGACCCTGGCCCTCCCGTGGGCGACACCACGGACGACACCGGGGGCGTGCCGACGGCCGGTCCGTACCGCTGGTTCCCGATGCTCCGCGGATTTCGCGCATACCTCACGACGGATGCCCGGAAAGGGGATGCCGCCATCGCCGTCCGCGTGACCAGTGTGTACACCCGCACGCCCGCGGGCAGCGCCCGCAGTATGTCCCTGGTTCGGGTCGACTACGGAGTGATGGAACGGGAAGACGTGGACCGCACTGCGCAAGTGTTCGCCCGCTGGCGGCGTTCCGTGTACGGCGATCACGGCCATGTGGATGTCCTCGGCCTGGGGAAGATGAACGCCGAACAGGACTGGTAGTCGTCGGCCGGGCAGGCACACAACGCTGAGGGGTGTGGCGTGGTGCCGGACGACGCCCTCGGCGTTCGCCGGTCCCGGCCTCAGCCGGTAGCGGAGAGGCGGTCTCCTCGCACTTCGGAACGTGCGTCAATTTCAGATTGACGATTGGGGATCGTCAATCTACGATTGACGCATGAGCCCACTCAACATCAGCCTCGCTGACCTGATCGCCCGTCTCGACGAGGAACTCCCCGACGCCGACGACCTGGCCCGCATCAGCGAGGCCCACGTACGTGCTCAGACCCTGTCCCTCCTCGGCGACCAGCTCGTCGACCACTACGTCGGCAAGGCCAAGCAGGCCGGCGCGTCCTGGACCGAGATCGGCGACGCCATCGGGGTGTCCAAACAGGCCGCCCAGCAACGCCATGCGCCCGCCGCGTTCGAGCGGTTCACGGAGCTGAACCGGCACAGCATCGTGCTGGCGCAGGAGGCCGCCCGAACACACAAGCATGACTTCATCGGCACCGAACACATCCTGCTCGGCCTGCTCGGCGAACCGCGGGGCCTGGCGTACGAGGTGCTGATGGCGAAAGCCGGGTCGGAGCAGCACATCCGCGAAACGATCGAGGAAGCGATGCCGCCGGCCGGGCCGAAGGCGCTGCGGGGCCACATCCCGTTCCGGGCGGACAGCAAGGAGGTCATCGGGCAGGCGCGCCGCGCTTCGGCCGACCTCGGCCATGACTGGGTCGGCACGGAACACACGCTGCTGGGACTGATCCGCGCCGAGGAGAGCCCGGCCGCGCAGATCCTGCGCAGCCTCGGCTTCACGTCGGACGAGCTGTACGAGACGGTCAAGACCGAGATCACCAAACGGTTCTCCGCGCGCGACCAGTAAACCGCCTCGGGCCGCTCGGCCTCTCCATCGTGTTGGTCCAGTATGTGTGGGTGCCCACCTGGATGGCGAGTTCACCGCGTCAGCCAGGCGGCTTCAGGCAAGGCCTGTTCGGTCCAGATGCACTTACCCGAGGGGGTGTAGCGGGCGCCCCAGCGTTCGGCGAGTGTGGCAACCAAGTGCAGCCCCCGGCCGCCCTCGTCGGTGTCAGCCGCGCGGCGAATATGAGGCATGGTGGCACCGTTGTCGGTGACCTCGCAGATCAGCGACCTGCTGCGCATCAGGCGCAGAGTGGACGGTCCGCCGACATGACGTACCACATTGCCGACGAGTTCGCTGACCAGCAGTTCGGTGGTCATCTCCAGATCATGCAGGCCCCACCGGGCGAGCTGGTCGCGGACGTAGCCGCGGGCCTGGCTCGCGGCCCGGGGATCTGCCGGCAGCCGCCAGCAGCCAATGTCCTCACGGGGAAGCGGGTGGACGCTGGCGAGGAGCAGGGCAGCATCGTCATTGGCCTTCTGTGGGTCACGCGGAACCGTGGCGATGAGTGAGTCGCACACCGAGTTGAGCCGTGCGGCCGTCGGCTCGGCCTGAGCTGCGAGGACCTGGCCGGAGCCGAGGTGACGGGCCATCAGGGTCATGCCCAGGTCCAAGTCGCGTTCCGGGGACTCGAGAAGACCGTCGGTGTAGAGGACCAGCAGGCTGTTCGGAGGAAGCTCAAGTGAGTGCGACTCGAACGGCGGGCACGCGGTGCCGAGCGGCGGGTTGAGCGGGAGATCGGGGAAGCGGACCGTTCCCTCGGGGTGAACCACGGCAGGGGGCGGGTGCCCAGCCGTAAGGATGGTGCAGCCGCTGCTGGTGGGGTCGTAGACGGCGTACAGACAGGTGGCGTAAAAGTCGTCGCCGAGAGCGGTGACCAGATTGTTGAGGTGAAAGAACATCTCTTCGACCGGCAGGTCGAGGTCGTCGAGCGTGTGGACCGCGGTCCGCAGCCGCCCCATGGTGACCGCTTCGGACAGCCCGTGGCCCATAACGTCTCCGACAACCAGGGCGACCCGGCTCCCGGACAGCGGGATGACGTCGTACCAGTCGCCTCCGATCTCTGCTCCCTCTCCGGCCGGAAGATAACGGGCGGCAGCGGTGACTGCGGGCAAGGCGGGCAGGTCGTGAGGGAGTAGGCCGCGCTGCAACTCGCGGGCTCGGCGATGCTCGCTGTCGTACAGGCGACCTCGCTCCAGCGCCTGGGCCACCAGACCGCTCACTGCCGTGAACAGCGTCCGCTCGTCGCTGGTGAAGGTGTGCGGCCGCGCGTAGGAGACGCACAGGACACCGACCCTCCGCCCGGATGTGACCAGCGGCAGGTATGCCCAGGTCTGGCTGTCGGACCGCTCGGCGATGTCCGAGAGATGGGGATAGCGGCGGAGGTACTCCTGTGGCGAGGAGATGTACAGCGGCACACCACTCCTCAGGGCTTGGTAGGGCGGTGTGTTTTGCTCCACGGGGACCTCGCCGATCAGCATCAGGAATTCCTGCGGCATTCCGACGGCACCCAACAGGACGGGGTGCTCGCCTTCCTCGTTCCAGATGGTGATGCCTGTGGCGTCGAACAGCGGCCGCAGATGCTCAGCGACAGCATCGATGACGTCCTGCCCGGTGACTGCGGCAGCGAGAGCCTGGGTCAAGTCCGCGACTCGAACGGTGCGCTCCGCAGCGGCAGTCTGCGGTGTCTCCGCCGGCGCGCCCTCATCGGACCGCAATCGTGCCGCGATCCACTGTGCCACGGCGTCGAGCAATTGCCGGGCAGTTTCGGGTTCGTCCGAAGCGGCCGTCAGGACAGTGAGGGTGCCCAGCGGCCCGTGCGCGCCGGGCAACGGGACTGACACGAGCCCTGTCCCGGAGGGGAGGGGCAGAGGACCTTGCTCCTGCCGGCCGGTCCGCACCATGGTGCCGTCGCGCACGGCGCGGGCGGGTGGCAGCGCATCGTCCAGTGCGACCTCCCGCCACGCCTCAAGCAGAGCCGGAGGCAGGCTGGTGTGCGTCGTCAGGCGCAATCCGCGGCCCGCAGGGTCGCTCAGATGCAGCAGCCCGCCAAGCCCACGGAGCACGACCACAGCCTGGTCCAGGCCGAGCCGCACGGCTTCCTGGTCGCTGAGACCGTCGCCGACGGCGGCGACGGTGTGAAGAAACTCCCTGGCCGGCGGTTCCAACGCGAGGTCTTGTGCCGGTGTGGGGGTCGGTCGGCTTCCCTGGTGGGGGGCCATCCCCTTGCCTAGCTCGGTGATGGACACACCTAGCATACGGGCAAAGAGTGCAAAGGGTAAAAATGGGCAGGGCTGAGGAGTGGGGGCACGGCCGGCGTACCGCCTCGCCAGGCCCGGCAGCTCAGGCGGTGACCAGGGCCGTTGTGCCGCAGCGAATCCTGCAGGCGTCAGACGGAGAACCTCATCAACGCGTCCTGGTCGAGGGGGGACACGGGCGCTGTGAAGACGGCCTCCCGCTGGGGTCTTCCCAGCCGCAGGGTCCGGTAACTACCTCTCCCTGGGGGGCGGTTCCGGGTGTCTTCCGTCGGGGCGCCGGTCCACCGGGCGCGCGGGCGGGATTTCGCCGCCGGGGAAGTCGCGGGGACCGGTCCACAGGGCGGGTACGGCGTCGCAGCGGCGGCACAGTTCGTAGGCGATCGCCTCGTAGTTGACCCGCCAGCCCTGGAAATGCGGCCAGGCGTCCTTCGGCGGGCGTTCGGCCCGGAAGCCGGCCGCCTCCAGCATCGCCACCGCCGCGTCGAACTCGTCGTAGGTGAGCCGGATGGGCGCGTCCGGCGAGGGGTCGGCGTCGAACGGCATGCGCAGCGCGCGGGCGATGTCACGAAGGGCGGTGAAGCCGGCCCTCAGCACCAGGCGGGCCTCCGGCGGCGTGTGCCTGGGCGCGAGCGCGAGTTGGAGGGCCGCCGCGTCCAGCACGGCGATGAGCCCGACCAGCCAGCTGCGGTGCGGGCGCGGCGAGCGGAAGGTCAGCAGGATGGGGTAGGTGGAATGGCTTTCGCCCATGTCGGAGGCGAGGCGTTCCCAGGCGCGGTACAGCTCGGGCAGCGCGGTCTCGGTGTCGACCAGCCACTGCCGGGCGAGGATCTCAGGTCCCCAGGCAGGCTCGCCGGCCCGCGCCTGGAGCAGGGTGACCTCCAGCTCGCGGCGGTTGTAGGCGGCGTAGAGCGTGGGCAGGTAGGCGATCTGGAGGGCGATCAGGACCGGTCCGGTGGCCGCCGCGGCGAAGTCGAGAGCGGAGAGGCGCAGCCGGGCGCCGCTGGCGAAACCGAGCGTGAACAGGCTGGAGCCGGCCTCCCGGAACGCGGTGGTCCAGGACAGCGAGGACAGGGCGTAGAGCAGTAGCCCGAAGCCGAGCAGGGCCCCGCAGAGCCAGGTGGCGAGCATGCCGATGAGCATGAGCGGGGCCAACCAGGTCTGGGCCCTGTCGATCGCTGTGTACCCGCCGCGCGGGGCGGTGAGCCGGAGCATGCGGCGCAACAGCCACCAGAGGCGGAAGACGAGTGCGGAGTGCAGGCCTCTCGGGACCACCAGAGTGCGCAGGATACTGCTCAGCACCAGTACAAGGGCCAGCGCTCCGGCCGCGCCGGAGATCAATTCCATGGACTCATTCTCGCGCCGGGCATCACCGCGCGCTCCGCCGAACGAGGACTGGTACCGAAGTGCGCTGGACCGGCAGCCGCGGCGAGGTGACCGGACCGACCGGCGGTCGCTGACCGTGCGACAGGCCGTCTCTTCTACCGCTCTACCGCACAACCAATCCCGCTCCTCGACTGTCACACCCGTGACATACGCTGCGCTGGCAGCCGCGCCCGGCCGTCACCGCGCAGTTTCGGTCATGTCCGGGCTGTGCGCGGCGCTATCGGCTCCCGGTCTTGGGCCGGGACTCCACGTGGGGGTAACACAACTGTGCGTAGGCGCACCCTCTCAACCGCGACGGCGCTCGCGGTTGTCTTCAGCTCGGCGGCACTGAGCGTCGTCGCGGCTGGTACGGCCTCGGCGGCTCCCGCCTCCGTGTACGTGGTCGGCGGCTTCGTCGTCGACGGCGCGATCGGCCGGGTCTTCGTCGGTGACGCCGAGACCGGCAAGGTCTTCGCCGCCGACTACAACGGCAACCAGGTCGGCGAGGCGGACGGCATCACCGGCGTCACCGACCTCGCCCTGTCCGACGACGGCAGCACGCTGTACGCGGCCGCCTCGGGCAACCACCAGATCGTGGCACTGGACGCGGCCACACTGAACGTCAAGACCCGCTACACCGTGCCCACCACCACCGGTCCGACCCAAGTGGCCGTCTCCGGCGGCAAGGTGTGGTTCACCTACGGCGACCAGTGGGACGGCAACCTTGGTTCGGTCGACCCGGCCGGCGCCGGCACGGTGACGACCGGCCAGTACACCAACAAGCTCTGGGGGCAGGCGCTGCTCGACACCGACCCCAGCCAGCCCGGCATCCTCGCCGTCGGTGAGACCGGCCTGTCCACCGATTCGATGGCCGTCCTCGACGTCTCCTCCGGCGCGCCGCAGCAGGTCGCCTACTACCACGGCGACTACTCGCTCAACAGCGGCATCCACGACATCGACCTGGTGCCCGGCGGCACCCACGTGCTGGTCAACGGCACCGACCGGCAGGCGTACGCGAACGGCACGTTCACCGCCGACGGCGCGTATCCGGCCGGGACCGATGCCGACATCGCCCCGAACGGGCTGGTCGCGCAGGCGAACGGCAGCGCCGTGTCGGTCTACCGGCCGGACGGCTCCGTGCCGATCCGTACCTACGACACCGGCTCCAACGGGGCGAAGACTCCGCTGGCCTGGTCCCCGGACTCCACCGAGCTGTTCGCCCTCGTCGGCACCAACAACGGCTGGGTCGTCACCCCGCTCGGCAACCCTGCGCTGGAGCAGCCCACCCTGACGGTGAACGCCCCGTCCACCGCGTCCGGTGGCAGGCAACTCACCGTCTCCGGCAGGCTGTCGACGTCGACGCAGCCGCCCGCCGGCACCACGCTGAAGGTCACCCGCACCGACGCGGAGAACCCCTCCGGCAAGGCGCTGCCCACCGTCCCCGTGCAGGCCGACGGCTCGTACTCCTTCACCGACACCCCGCAGGCCGGCGGCACCGCCACCTACAAGGTCTCCTACGCGGGCGACGGCACCCACGCGGCGGCCACGGCCACCGCCCAGGTCAAGGTCTCCTTCGCGACGCCGAGCCTGACCCTGAACAACAACGGCACCGTGTACGACTACAACAAGGCCGTCACCTTCACCGCGCACCTCGGCCCGACGTACAAGAACCGCACGCTCGAGATCTGGGCCAACCCCTACGGCGCCGACAAGCCCAACAAGCTGGTGAAGAGCGGCACCGTCGACTCGCGCGGCAACCTCTCCGTCACCCTCAACATGGTCCGCGACACGGACGTCACCGCCGTCTTCAAGGGCGACACCCGCACCGCGGCCAAGACGGTGAAGTCCACGGCGCACGCGAGCGTAGCCATCTCCCTCGCCGTCTCCCGGCAGTACAAGGCGGCGAAGATCGGCACGACCCCGTACTACTGGTTCCACAAGAACGTCGCGCCCCTGTTCACCACGACCATGACCTACTACCCGGGTCGCAAGCAGCGCCTCGAACTGCAGGTCTACGTCAATGGCAAGTGGGTGGCGGAGGGCTCCAAGTACTTCAGCCTGGGCACGGACGGCAGGTCCGTCGTCTACCTCCCGGCTCCCGGCCAATCCGGCATCAAGGCGCGGGTCCGGTCCTCATACATCCACGGCACGTCCGGAGACACCGTGAACACGACGACGTACGGGTCCTGGAAGTACCTGTACTTCACCAACTAGCCGTTCTAGGCACCCCGTTGGCGCCGCCGTTCCTCGTGTCCGAGGGACGGCGGCGCCCTTTGTGCCCGGGAGATGGAACCATCTACGCAGGCGAACTCGTCGAGCTGACCGGGGATCCGCACAAGGTGAACTCCATCTGCGATCTCACTGCGCCGCAGCTCGGTGTCCGATTCCCCGGCGTGGCCGGGAGCATGCCCGAAGCACTCATCGAGGCCGTCACTCTCCTCTCGCGGGGAAGGCTCCACATCCCGGTCGAGAAGTCGTATACGCCCGACGAGGCCCCGGCGGCGCACATCGACAGCAAGGCCGGTCACACGCCTGCGCCGCTTCCGGCCCCGTGATGAGTACGGCGGAAGTCATGGTGTGTGTGCGTGGTCCAGATCGAGCAGCAGTCTCTCCACGTCTGTCATCAGGGAGCCGTAGATGTGCCATGCGCCCGGCCTGGTGAGGGTGCCCCGGCCGATGAGGTCGGTCATGGTCTCATGCCAGGTCAGGGCACCCTCGATCGCTCCGCGCAAGCGCTCCCGGGGGGCTGCGTCCGGTGTGCCGGTCGCCGGGCGCGGTCCGGCGAACTCTTCGACGGCCGTTCCCGCCAGCTTCAAGGTTTCGCCGTACCGGTCCAGGAACTGGTGGCCCAGATGGTGATCGGTGTGACCGTCGTGCGCGTTGTCGGCCAGCGTCCGCGCGATTCCGCGTACCTGGAGAAACACGCCGCGTAGAGTTCTGAACGCCTCGCCGTAGGTCACGTCCTTGCGCCGTGCATGTGCGGTGCACCGGGTGTTCCAACGCAGGCTCTCGTCCGCCTGCCGCACCTGCTCCTCCGCGTCCACCAGGTCTTTCTCCAGATCGCGCGCCTGGTGCAGCCATACGCGTGCCCTCGCCGCCACCTGCCGCTCGGCCAGCCCGGCGCCCATCTCGCCCAGCAGCGTTCCCATGGCCCGGGCCAGGCTGCGCACCGCGGAGTCGGATTCATCGAGGTAGAGCGGGGGCAGCACGAGGGCGTTCACGACGATGCCCACCACCGCACCCGTCAGGGTCTGGGCCCCAGGGGCCACCAGACCGCCCACCGGTGCCGCGGTCGTGGCGGCCAGGGCGATGACCGCAGTCGAGGCGATCTGAAGACGATCGTCAGCGGCGCGACGAGGTCCGACCACCACCGCGATCACGGCAATGGCCGCGACGCTTGCCGCGGTCGATCCCATCAGCCAGGCGGTCGTGAGGGCGAGGGCCAGTCCAGCCGACCTGGCGACCACGCTTTGTACCGCCTTGGTCACGGATCGGTACACCGTGGGGGCATTGGCCATGATCAATGCCGTGGCGACGGCCAGATACGGGCGATTTCCGGGGGACCACGGAGCCGCGACGCCCCAGGCGAGCAGCGCCGCCGTCAGGCTCTTCAGGCCGTGCACCACGTAGTCGGCTCGCCTGAGGTCGGCGTGGCTGGCGCGGTCGGCAAGACGGGCACCTGCCGCTCCGGTTCTGGTCACGAGAGCGCGCAGCGGCGAGATGGTTGAATCTTGCATGACGTGATGTTGGCACGTTTTATCCCTTTTCGGGTATGGCGCGCCTCACGCCTCCGCCTTCTCGTGGGGTGAATGGGGTGGAGCCGGAGGTGCGCCCACTTCGAATTCGACGCGGCTTATCACTCCTGCGTATTCCGGGCTATTCGGGTGATTTACTTCACGCATCAAGTTTATTGTTCAACTACCTCTGGATGTGTAGCTTTGCCAGGGCCAAGACAAGGGGGTGTCCGTCGTCAGCAGTCACGGAGCGACGGGCAGTGCAAGGAGGAAAGATCATGAAGAAGCTCATGCGGCGTATCGCGACCGTAAGCGTCTCTGCGGCACTTGCCGGAGGCGCTCTCCTCGCCGCCGGCGGCCCCGCGGCCGCGGCCACTTCGCAGGCCGCCGGGCCCACCCCTGCCCGAGCCGTCCTGACCGCGGCCGCGAAGCCCATCGGCCCCTACGGCACGCATCACGACCGTGTCGGCCATGCGCGCGGTCACCGCTTCCATGACCGCGGCGACCAGGGTTACGGCAGCCTGTATGACGACGGCCACGGCCGCACGGGCACGTACCGGATGGCGAGTGGCCGAATCGACCCTTGGGTGGAAGACCAGCTGCTGAACCTCGACCCCTGGATCGAGGACCAGTTGGCGACGTTCGTCCACTCCGGCGAACTCGGTCATCGGCACTTCGTGAACGACTGGCGCCACACCATCCACACGCACTCGGACCGGTCAGGAGAGGGGTACCGCCGCTGAGTGCTCGCCCACGGCACACTCAGGTGCGTCGCCCCCGCGTCGGCAATCGGCGACTGTTGCCCGGTGCGGATCGCGGACCCGTGTCGCCGCCCCCCTGTTTGCCGTGGTGAGGGTCTTCGGTGACGAGGCCCTGGCCACCGCCCTCCTCGACCGCCTCCCGCACCACCGCGAGGCCGTCCCCGTCACCGGCAACAGCTACCGGGTCGAGAACCGCCTCCGGGCCATCGAACGAGACGCCGACGTGGCCTGAGTGGTCCGCATATCCCCGTATTTGGCGGTGCACTCACACGACTACGGGGAGCCCCCTGACCACATGCCCGTCCGTGCGGCCTCTTAATATCATTTCGCATTCTTCGACGGACGCTGATGCCTGCTTGGCCGTGCCCGCCGTCCAACGCCCAACGCCCAACGCCCAGTGCCCATGACGACACAGTGACTCCACCGTAGGGCGACGGGGTCGTACATCGAGGAGGAACGTTCATGCACGCTCGAAGGATCGGCGCGGCCGCCGCAACCGCAGTGGCGGTTCTGGCTGCCCGCGACCTCATCCAGAAGAAGCATGCACTGCTCCGGAATTACCCGGTGATCGGGCACGCCCGGTACCTGTTGGAGAAGATCGGGCCGGAGCTGCGACAGTACATCGTCACGTCCAACGAGGAGGAGCGGCCGTTCAGTCGTGACCAGCGTTCCTGGATCTACGCGTCGGCGAAGGAGGAGAACAACTACTTCGGGTTCGGAACCGACGTCGACGTCGAGCACGTGCAGGGGCACGCCTACCTGAAGCAGCGCACGTTCGCCGGCACTCTGCCCGACGCGCACGACCCGCAGGCGCCGCTGCCCTCGGCCAAGGTGCTGGGCGGACCGCGCGGGCGCGCCAAGGCGTTCCGGCCCGCGAGCGTGGTGAACATCTCGGCGATGAGCTTCGGATCGCTCTCGGGCGCGGCCATCACGGCGCTCAACAAAGGGGCGGCACTGGCGGGCACGATGCACAACACGGGCGAAGGCGGGCTCTCGCCGTACCACCGCAACGGCGGCGACCTCGTCCTTCAGATCGGGACGGCGTACTTCGGCTGCCGCAACGAGGACGGCAGCTTCAACCTGGACAAGCTCAAGGACGTGGTCGCCGGGGCCCCGGTCAGGGCGATAGAGATCAAGCTTTCCCAGGGCGCCAAGCCGGGGTTGGGCGGGATGCTGCCGGGCGCGAAGGTGACCGAGGAGATCGCCGGCATCCGCGGCATCCCGGTCGGCAAGGACTGCGCCTCCCCGTCGCGACACACAGCGTTCACCGACGTCGACTCGATGCTCGACTTCGTGGAGTTGCTGGCCACCGAGACCGGTCTGCCGGTCGGGGTCAAGAGCGCGGTGGGGGAGATGGGCTTCTGGCAGGAACTGGCCACGCTGATGGCGCGCGGTGACCGTGGTGTCGACTTCGTGACCGTGGACGGCGGTGAGGGCGGCACCGGGGCGGCGCCGCTGATCTTCACCGACTCGGTGTCGCTGCCGTTCCGCATGGGCTTCTCCCGGGTCTACGGCACCTTTGCCGAGCTGGGGCTGACCGACGAGCTGACCTTCATAGGCTCCGGCAAGCTCGGCCTGCCCGAGAACGCGATGGTCGCCTTCGCCCTGGGGGCCGACATGATCAACGTAGGCCGTGAGGCGATGCTGTCCATCGGCTGCATCCAGGCCCAGAAGTGCCACACCGACAAATGTCCCACCGGCATCGCCACTCAGAACCCATGGCTGGCCCGCGGCGTCGACCCGGTCTCGAAGGCCACCCGGGCCGCTGCCTACCTGCGCACCCTGCGCAAGGAGCTGATGAAGGTGTCGGCGGCCGTCGGCGTCGCCCACCCGGCACTCATCACGGCCAAGGACATCGAGATCATGAACGGCGACTACGAGGCCCGGACCCTGGCCGGCGTCTACGGTTACAAGGACGGCTGGGGCGAACTCGGCCCGCACCTCGCAGATGGGATCACGGCACTGCTCACCCCCCAGTAATGCTTCGTTCGGTTCTGGCTCTGGTTCTGCTTGTGGTGAGTGGGCGGCCGCAGGTGGTGCAGGTGCCGGTCCAGCACCTCAACAGTTCCTGCAAGACGTCGAGGACCTGGTAGAGGGTCAGGCCGACGGGTGTGCTTTTGGGTCGGGGTCGAGCCGCCGGAGGGTGCGGACGGCCTGGGCGGCGGTGACGAGGGTGACGTGATGGTGCCGGCCGCGCCAGGTGCGACCTTCGAAGTGGTCCAGGCCCAGGCCGTGTTCGAGTTCGCGGTAGTCGTGCTCGATCCGCCGGCGCATCGTCGCCCACCGCACCAGGTCAGCGATCGGGGTGGCGGGCGGTGAGGTCCATCGCGGAGGGCGCGCCGTCGTGGATGCGCAGGGCGAGGTTCGTGATGCCTGTCGGCAAACGTTTGCCGACAGCTGAGACCTCACCGGCTGGTGAACTTCCCTCGGTGAGCCCACATGAGGGCCAGCCGGGGTGCGCAGGCTGTGCCGTCTTGTCCAGAGACTGTGGTTGGGGACGGCCGTCAGTTGGGCCGCCGACTTGAGGCGCGGGCCAGCGCTGCTCGGGCTCGTACGACTTCGGCTTCGCGGCGCCGATCGCCAGTCTCTCGAAAGATGGCAGCAGCGGTGGAAAGAGCCTCAACGGCCTCGTCGAGCCTGCCTACCTGACACAGACTGAGCCCGACATTCTTCCAAGCAATGCCTTCGCCGTGGCGGTCGCCCAGCTCCCGGCAAAGCGACGCGTCCTGGGCACCAACGTCAGCAGCCTCGTCGAATCGGCCTTCTTCGGCGAGGGCTTGTCCGAGGAAATTCAGCGTAGAGGCCGCACGGCGGCGATCGCCGGTTTCCCGGAAGAGGCTGGCAGCGCTGGTGAGTGGAGTGATGGCCTTGTCAGGGCTCCGCTTCTGATGCAATATTTCCCCGAAGTTGCCCAGCGCCATGGCCTCGCAGTGAGGGTAGCCGATCTCCTTGGCGAGGCGAGCAGCGCCAAGGACAGCGTCGGCGGCCTCGTCGAATTTACGCATCTGGATCAATGCGGCCCCGAGGTTGTTCAGCGCTTGTGCCTCCCCATGGGGGTCACCGTATTCACGAAAGAGGGCAACGGCATCAGTGTGAGCCTTGACTCCCTCCCCGAACTTGCGCGCGCCGACCAGGGCCAGTCCGAGGGTGTCCAGCGTCACGCTCTCTGCGTGGCGATCGCCCAGCTCCCTCCAGTGAGCGAGAACCTCGGTCAAGTAGCCGACGGCCTCCTCGGATCCGCCCAACTCGATCTGAATGGGCCCTAAGATGCCCAATACCCTGGCTCCGCCCAGGCTGTCTCCCATCTCCCCGAAAAGAGCTGCAGCATCGGTGAGGACATTGGCGGCCTCCACGAATTTCTCCAGGAATGCCAGAGCCTGTCCGAGATTGCTCAACGTCGTGGCTTCTGCGTGGCGGTCTCCGGCCTCACGGCAGAGATCGAGAACCGCCGTGAAGATGCCGGCAGCTTCTTTGAACCTGCCTGCACGGATGAAGGCACGCCCTAGACCATCAAGCGCTGCTCTCTCATTGTGGCGGTCTCCGGCTTCACGGCAGATGGCAACGGCGGCATTACTGAGGTTGATCCAGTCGTTGGCGTAGCGGCGCAGGTCGAAGAACGTGCCAAGAGCCAGTACGAGTCCTGTCGCGGCGGCGTGGTGTGCAGGGGCGGCCGTGGCGGCGGCGACGAGGTTGCTCTGTTCGGCATCCAGCCACTCCAGTGCCTGATCGCGGTCGGTGAAATCGTCCGGGAGGGGCAAGCCCGGCGTTGTCTGCAGGTGGATGTCGGCGGCCTGAGCGGTAGTGAGGTAGTGGTCGAGCAGGCGGGTCACCGCCGCATCCCGGCCGTCGTCCGAGGCGCGGGCGTGGCCGGCCTCGTCCGCGAAGAGCCGGACCAGATCGTGCATCCGCCAGCGGCCCCAGACCTGCCCAGGATCGACCAGGTGCGCGTCGGCCAGGTGTTGCAGCAGTTCTTCGGCCCTGTCCGTGTCGGTGCCGACAAGGCGGGCGGCGGCTTCGGTGGACAGTTCGGGCCCGGGGTTGAGGGGCAGCAGTCGGAACAGCCGGACGTGATCACTCTCGAGGAGCCGGTAGGACAGGTCGAAGGCGGCCCGGACGGCCCGGTCGCGGCGGCTCAGCTTGTCCAGGCGGGTGTGCTCGGCCTGAAGGGCGGTGGCCAGGGAGGCCGCGGGACGGGCAGGCGCAGCAGCCAGGAGGGCGGCGGCGATACGCAGGGCCAGCGGCAGGCCCGCACACAGACGGGCAATCGTCGTGGCCGCTTCCGGATCGTCGGCAATGCGGGTGTCGCCGTCTCCACGGGCGTGGCGTAGCGCCTGGTCGAGCAGGGCGATGGAGGCCGACTCCTCAAGGACGTCGAGGTCGTGGAGGCGGGCGTCGAGTCCGTCGAGGGTGTGGCGGGAGGTGACAAGGGCAGCGGTCACACCGTCGGTGGGCAGCAGCGGGCGGGCCTGCTCGGTGGTGAAGGCGTTGTCGACGACCACCAGGATCCGCTGCTGGTGTTCGGCGTAGGCGGCCAGCACGCTGCGGTACAGCCGCTGCCGGTCTTGCAGACCGTTGGGTATGTGATCGCCGGGCATGCCCAGTGCCCGCAGCAGGCCTTCCAGGGCCCGCTCGGGAGACAGGCGGCGCTCGGGGTCGTAGCCGGACAGGTCGGTGAAGAGCACCCCGCCGGGGAACCAGCCCGGCTTCTTGCGGGCCCGGGCGGCGGTCTGGACGGCCAGTTCGGTCTTGCCGATGCCGGCCAGACCGGACACGGCGGTCACCAGCACTGCCTGCCCGGCGCCCGTGCCGCTTTCGCCTGGGGCCAGGTCCTTCAGCAGCCGGTCGACGTCCTGGTCGCGGCCGGTGAAGGCAGCAGAGGGGGCGGGCAGGCCGGACAGGGCCGGGGTGATCTGCGGCGGCAGCTGCACGGCGATGTCCCGGCCCTGGATGACCGCGTGGAAGAAGAACCCACCGCTGATCGTGTTGTTGACCCGGCCATCCGCTGCGCCCTCGTGGGCTGCCTCTGTCTGCCCCATGCCGGTCAACCCCGCGCCGGTGGGAGGATGCTGTCACCGTCGTCGGTATCGGCCGTCGGCTGCGCGGCCGGTGCGGAGGGCGCCGGGGGTGGGGTGGTGAAGGACAGGCCGGAGAAGTCCCGGCCCTGCAGCACCGGCCCGTGCTGGGTACCGCCGCTGATGGTGTTGTGCACCGTGCCGTCGCCGGTGCTCATCAGCTTGGCCTGCTCCTGCCAGGCTTCAAGCCCGTTGCGGAAGTCCGCATCCAGCGCGGCCCGTACGGCGAGTGCGGTGCTCAGCGCCTGCGCTTGCTGCTGGTCGGCCGGATCCTGTTCCAGCCGCGCCAGCTCCGCCTCCCCGGAACTGACCGCTGGTGCCTTTTCACCGGCATCGCGGCGGAACGGGCGCCGCACCAGAGCCGTTAACCCCGCCCAGGCCTGCCGCCCGAGTTCCCCGCCAGCCCCGCCGGCCAGCGCCGCCAGCAGCCCTACCGATACCGGGTCCACTCCGCACCACCTTCACCTTCCGTAATCAGGCTATTACTAAGAACGGAACGAGCGGGAAGGAAACGGTAGTTCCCACCCGTCGCCAGGCGTCCGCCTCGTGGCGCCCGTCGCGCGCAGCGACGGCAGCAGTGGATTCCCTCATACCCGAAAGGCCCGGACGGCGCCCCCTTTGCCGGCCACCGAGCACGTCAACGTATGGCGTCGATCCGTCTCCGCACTGCGTGTCCCCTCAGCTGCCGTGATCGTTACCGGAGTATGCGAAAGATCATCACGACCGCGGCGTTCGCCTTGGCTGCCATCGCCATGTCTGCTCCAGCTCACGCCGACAGCGGCGACGGCAGCGCTTCCGCTGCGCCGGCCGGGAACATGGGCCGCACGCTCCTGTGCGCACTCACTTCGATCACCGGAACGGGCGACGGCGTCCATTTCGACCGCTGTGTGAACGCCGACCCAACACATCCGTAGCACGGTCTGGACCGCGAGCACAGCGCCCAGGGCCGCGTTCTACCCCAGGGAACCTGTGGATGCAGCAGCGCAGCGGTTCGCGCCCTGGGCAGCCCGCTCCGCTGCCTGTCCACGTGGATGGCCTCGCGATGGCGCCGGTTGCGACGGCCGTACGGCGCGCCACAGTCACCCGAGCGCGATCCCCGGTACGCAGAGCACCGCGAGCCCGCCGAGGACGCATGCGACCGGGGATGCGCACACGATCACGATCACGGGCGTCAGGAACGTACCGAGCGGTGTCTTGGTGGCGCCCTGCTCGCCCGTTCTGGCCAGGAATATGCGGCTCGGGTGGCAATTCGCCGCGCTCTCGGCGCACCGGACCTGCCCGTGCAGATCGGTGAACTCGCCTGATCGTAAAGCCTTCTGTCGAGACGATCGGCCCCTTGCATCGCCCACCGAGCAGCACGCCGACGTCTGCGCCTTCGAGCATGGCCTGGAGACGGGAACATGGTCGGCCAGCCGCGGAAGCCGCAACGGACGTGGCCACGCCGGTGACGGGCGCACACCCGTCACCGTCAGGCTTCACGCGGACCGCGCCGAGTACGTCCCGCCTCAGGCTTGATCTATCGAGCAGGACCGCGACGCACATCATGAGGGCGGCGCCTTGGCCGGGTCCACCAGCAGTGCCCGGCTGTCGCAAGCGCCTCTTCCGCCTCGCCACGTAGGACCAGCCCTGACGGTGGCGCCGGTCGACCGCCCTGACGCTACGTCAGATTTTTGTGGAGGTGTGACTGGACCACAGGGCGCCGCCCGAATTCGGGCCGCCGCCCTTGCGGTACACCACGAAGTTGCCGTCGTCCTGGAGCAGGGCGTAGGCGCCGTAGTTGCCTGCGGTGCCCGTGTGCCACAGCCACTTGGAGACGAGGCGCGGGTGGAGCCCGACGTCACCGTCGGCATCCACGTCCAGGGTCCAGGTGTCCTTGCCGCTCGTACCGCTGTTCCAGATGGCCTTGTTGTCGCGCTTGCGGTAGATGACGAGGTTGCCGTCGGTCTGGAGCACCATCCAGACGGTGGCGGACTGAGCCCAGTCACCGAACCACATGCTCTGGTACGGGGCCGACGGGTAGGGGGCGCATCGGGTCGGCGAAAACTCGTGTGTCATGGAGGACCACTTGGGCCCCCACGAGCCCTCGTCGCCCCAGACGGTGAGTTCGCCGTCGGAAGTAAGGCGCACCATGCCATTGGTGGCGCCGTAGGTCTTGCTGCTCCACAAGGCGCCGCCGGTCTTCGCGTCGCCGCCCTTGGGGTAGACGACGAAGTTGCCGTCCAACTGCATCACTGCGTACGCGCCCGGGTGGCCGGACGTCTTGCTGCTCCACAGCGCGTGCCTGGGGCCGCCGGGCGTGGTCACCGCATAGAGGACCAGGTTGCCGTCGGGCTGCATGACCAGGCTGGTGGTCTTGCTGAGGCTGGTGAGGCTCGCCCCGGGAGCGAGTCGATCGCCGCGGTCCAGGACGGCCACACCCGCGTCCTGCAGAGGGTCGCAGTTGACCGTGTCCGTGGGCGCGGGAGCGGCGGACGCCGTCGGCACCAGGCCGGTCACCGCCGAGACGGCGAGTAGAGACGTGAGTGCGCCACGCATGAGGTGTCTGCGCATGAGTTGGATATCCCCCTTGGATTGGTGATGCCCCGTAGTCAAGGGCTGTCGTTAAGAGCTGGTCATCGGTGGTCGGGGTGGTCTGGGCCCGCCAGCCAAGATCTATTTCTACATGGAGATGTCGGCGCCGCTGTACCTGGGGGAGGGGATCGAGGCCTCAGGGGTGTCCGAACAGCGCGAACGACGCGGGTCGCTGGGCCGGACAGGACGACGGTGACTGCGCTGCTCTGCAGAAGGGCCTGCGCGTCACGGCCAGCCGGGTCATGGCGGCAGACCGGCCGTACGGCCGTACGGCCGTACGGAGTGCAGCGATCTGATCGGCACGCTGATCGAGGCCGCTGCCGCTGAAGGATCTTTCGGCCCTTCAAGGTTATGACGGGCATGGGGCGTTGACTGGGCTGGGCGAGCCTGGCGCGGGTCTGGCGCGGGGAATCACAGGACCGGTTGCTTGGTACGAGCCGTTGTCGCATCGGGCCCCAGGCTCCAGGCCGGCCCGAAGACGATCAGAACTGCCGCGTGACCGCGTGGCAGGCCGCTTGGACTGGTCTACGGCCTGGCCGTGGTCGTGGAGGTCGCCCGGGCCGGGCCACCCCCTGGCCGTGCATCTGACCTGGGGCGGGCCGAGTGAATTCGGCGCCGTGCGGTGCTGGTGTGGGTTGCCTGGTCGGACAGATGTCTCCCGGCGCTGGTCATGCCGAGCACCGGAGGCAGGCGCGGACTTCTCGGCCGCTGTGCGTCTGGTGGATCTCGGTCGACTGCGCGAGGTACTTGACGATGCCCGTGCCGCGTCCGTGTTCGTCCGGGGCGACGTCGTGTGAGCCACGCTCCACCGTGGTTCCCGAGTCACTGACCACGATGTACAGGGCGCCGTGGTCGAGGACGAGTGCCAGCGTCATGCACTCGCGGCCGTACTGGGCGGCGTTGGCGGTGAGTTCGTCGACGATGAGCACGGCGGAGTCGCGCTCGCTCTCGGGGACGCTCCAGCACTCCAGTAGATCCGCCGTAAAGTGACGCGCGGCGGACACGTGTGCCTCCCGTGCGGGCAGGGTCAGTGTCGCTCGATGGGGGCAGGGCCGCGAGCTGGCGCGCTCGGAATCGGTCACAAACATGGTCTTCTGGCTCTTCTGTGCGCGTGTGGAGGCTGGATCAAGGTGGGTACCGCCAGGAACGCGGAGGTGGTCGGTACGCCGGAACCTGTATGTGAGCGCTCATCTGGTAATACGCACGGTGAGTGGCATATGGTTCGAGCGATTCGCACCTTTTTCCCGACTCGATGGCTTCCGGTTGACCTCACGCACGGATCGTGACCAGCTTCTGGCCGTTGCCAGCGATGATCTCGAAGCGGTCGATGGATCCCGGAGACATGGGGACCGCCCCTGGAATCTTCGTTCCGGTCGGGTACTGGCCGGCCCGCCAGGTAGCGGCGTCCGCCCTGGTCCCGCCGGGTCCGATTGCCTGCAGTCGGCAGATCATGCCGGCCGGCGCACCATGGGCCGAAACCTGGAGGACACTGCCCCAGGCCGAGGGGAAGACCTTCACCGAGGCGGTGACGCCGGTGGAGGAGTCGTTACCGGAGAAGGTGCGCGACGGGGTCGGAGCGGTAGGTCCGGGTGGCTTACCCTGGCTTGTCACTGATGTGCTGGTCGCCAGCCAGGTGCCGCCCACTGCCGCCGCCGCGACCAGCATCAGGGACGTAGCCGCGCCGGCCAGTTGCAGCCGCCAGGTCCTGCGACGCCGGGCCGCGGCCCGCTGGAGCATCCTGTCGATCAGCGCGGCCTGGGGAGCCTGGGGCGCCACGGACATGCCGGACGGTGCCTGCGGCGCGCCCTGCGCGCTCCGACCTGCCCGCCGCACCAAGCGGTCGGCCAGGTCCTCGGCGCCGGCGGGCACCGGCTGGCCTTCCGCTTCGGCCGCAGTGACCATGGCGAGCAGCGCCGGCAGTCCGGACAGCTGCTCGTACTCCACCCGGCACGCGTCACATGTCGCCAGGTGGGCCCGCACCTGTTCCATCTCGGCTGGGGGCAGCGCGCCCAGGACGTACCCTCCCAGTGCCATCCGCACGGCGTCGTGGTCCGTGTTCATCGCCGGCACCTCCTCCATGCCTTGCTCATGGCTCGATGCCTCGTTCCTCCAGCGCAAGCCGGAGGGCGTGCAGGGCGTAGTACGTCCGCGACTTGACGGTCCCCAGCGGGATGCCCAGCACACCCGCGGCCTCCGCCATGGTCCGGCCCCGGTAGTACGTCTCGACCAGTACGGCACGGTGGTCCGGCGACAGTGTCCGGATGGCGTCGGCCACCGCCCAGCTCTGCAGTGCCTGCTCGATCTGGTCCTCGCCCGCCGTCTGTTCGGAGGCCCGTTCCAGGGCCTCGCTGCCGGTCTCCGCAGGCCTGGCGCGCCGGGCCCGGTGGGCGTCGATGACCAGGTGCCGGGCGACCGTGAACAGCCAGGCCCGGGCCGAGCCGCGGCGGGGTTCGAACGCGGTGGGGTGCTGCCATGCCCGCAGCAGGGTCTCCTGCACGACATCTTCGGCCCACTGCCGGTCTCCTGACGTCAGGCGCAGCGCGTAGTGGAACAGGGGGCCCGCGTGCTCGGCGTACAGAGCGCGGATCAGTTCCTCGTCCGTGGCCGAAATGGCCCCTTTACCAGAGACACGGTGTCCGGAGCGATCCGTATCAGCTGTTTGGCCACGTTTGCGGGTGCTCCATGGCATAAGTCGATCATTACGCACATACGCTCGTGTGTCGCGCTGCGCGCTGCGTGCTGCCCCTGTGTGCCGTGCGACGCCCTCGCGACTGGGTCGTGCTGAGGAGATCAGAAGAAAGTTCGACAAAAGTCGTGAATCGGTTGAACCGGGTGGAACCGGCGCCCGTGAAGTCAGACAAGAGCTGAGACGCGCGGCAGATCGTCGAAGAACGTCGCTGCACTGCCGCCGTAACGCGCCCCCGCTTGCCGGGCCCGTTGCGGGACGCGCGGCCCTCGCACGCGCATACCGCGCACGTCAGACCGTCGCGCGTGCTCGGCCACCCCTTCCCCCACTTCTTGATCGGTGAGGAACAAACACCATGTACCCGAATTCTGGTCATGCCGGCCACCGGTCGCGCGTCGCGGCCGGGCTCGTAGCCGTGACGGCAGCCGCTCTGTGGTTCCTGAGCGCGTGCGGCCCGTCCCCGCATTCCACCGCAGTCGGCGCCATCACGCCCGGCGCTGGTCGGCATGAGGTGGCCGGTATGCCCGGTGCCCCCGCGCCGGGACATGCGGCGAGCACCGCGCCCGGCGATTCGCCGATGCCCGGCATGAACATGCCCATGCGTTCGCCGGAGACGGGCGCAGCTGACGAGCCGGTGACCGCAGACGCCGTGACGATCAAGAACTTCGCGTTCTCCCCGACCGCGCTGGAGGTCAAAGTGGGCACCACGGTGACCTGGACCAACCAGGACACCGATGCCCACACCGTCACCAGCGCCGCATCGGGCGGACCGTTGCACTCGCCCGCACTGGCCACCCACGTCACCTACGGCTACCGGTTCACCAAGCCGGGCACCTACGCCTATCTCTGCACCATCCATCCCTTCATGACGGCCAAGGTGGAGGTGACCCGATGACCGGGTACCGCGAAGCTCAGGATCCAGCCCCGGGCGGTGCCGCCGGCCGGACAGCCGGAGAACATGACATGACACGCCGTCAACTCATGCGACATGCTGGATGGTTCGGCGGGGCCGTCGTGCTGACCGTGGCCGGCGGAGAGGTGATCAGCCACATCGCCGGCTCCCGGGGAACCGGTGCCGAGGCCGCTGCGGGAACCAGCGGCGCCCTGCGGTTCGTGCAGGTCTCCGACAGCCACATCGGCTTCCACGGGCCGGCGAACGTGGACGTGGTCGGCTCGTTCACCGAAGCGATCGACCAGGTCAACGCGCTCGGGTTCCGGCCCGACTTCGTCATGCACAGCGGCGACCTGACACACCTGTCCACAGTGGACCAGTTCGACCATGTCAGGCAGATGATGACCCGGCTGCGCACGGACCGCGTCTTCACCGTGCCCGGCGAGCACGACTCCATCGGCGATGCGGGTCGCGCATACCGGGAGATCTTCGGCAAGGGCACGCTCGGCGACGGCTGGTACAGCTTTGACACCCACGGAGTGCACTTCATTGCCCTGGTCAACACACTGAACCTGGAAAAGCTGGGCCACCTCGGCACCGAGCAGATCAACTTCGTACGCAAGGACCTGGCGGGAGTGTCGTCGGACACGCCGATCGTGGTCTTCAGCCACATCCCGTTGTTCGCCATGTACCCCAAGTGGGGCTGGAGCACGGACGACGCGTTGAAGGTGATCGCGCTCCTGCGCCGCTTCTCCTCGGTGACCTGTCTCAACGGACACGTCCACCAGCTGTTCACCAAGACAGAGGGCAACATCACCTTCCACTCTGCCACCACCACTGCTTACCCACTGCCGAAGCCGGGACAGGCTCCTGCCCCCACCCCCCAGGTCGTGCCCGCCCGGCAGCTCAAGACTGCGCTGGGCATTCGCACCGTGGGCTACCGGCAGGGCGACCGGGAACTGGCGATCAAGGACAAGAAGCTGGCATGAGCCAGGGAAGGCCGTGGGGAGCCGCGGACATGCCCGCAGGAGATCAGCAGGGCGCCCTGGTCCGCGGCCTGCCCCAGCATCCGGCGCCGGCCGTCCCGTGCGCGGGACTCGTGCTCGTCGAAGGTGGGGCAGTCGTCCGGCTCCATGATCTGCAGTGGGCTGTGCAGCAGATCCCGCGTGAACACCGCCTGGTCCGTTCCCGGCCACAGCCTTCGCAACCGCCACAACACGCCGTTGATCACTTGTGTGGGCTGGGCGCGGACCGTGGCCACATCAGCTGACTCGCATCCGGGCATGGAGAGAGCAAGCAGTCGATCGCCTCGAGCCGCACCGCAGCAACGCTGCCAGCGACGGCGCGTTGGAGTGAAGGTCCAGTGGACGCCATTGGGGGCTGCTCCGATCAGCCGAGCCGGCGCAGATGCTCGACACTCAACCGAGCGGCTGCGCCGATCGCGGGATCGGCCTGCGGTGGCCGAGGACCAGGCCCGGTGGGTCTGGTGAACACCGCCACCGCGAAACGGGATCCGTCTGGGAACTCCACAACACCGACATCGTTGCTCACACATCCGGGAACGGTGCCCGACTTGGCGGCTACCCGCACCGCGGCACTGAACCCGGTGGCGATCTTCCGGGTCAGCCGCTGCTGACTGAGGATGGTTCGCACTGCCGCGCATGCCTCACCCGGTCCGGCCTCGTCCCGCCAGACCAGCCTCAGCAGGGCTGCCATCTGCCCGGCCGTTGCGCTCGTGACACGTCCGGGCTGCAGGGACGGAGCGGACAGGACACGTTCCCAAATGCGGTCGGCATCCCCTGGTGCGCCCGCTTCGCGCATCGCGCGCTCCATCTCCGCCCACCCGGCGAAGCCGGCATCGCAGCCAATCGCATCGAACTCCTCCCGGATAGTGCCCGCCAAACGGATCCGGTCCAGGCCCAACCCGGCCAGGCGAGCATGGATCCGAGGCACCGACACCCGGCGGATCAGCACATCGGTCGCGGTGTTGTCGCTGATCGTCATCATCATTCGGGCGGCATCGCGCAGCGAGACCTCGGCCTCGTCCTCAAAAATACAAAATCCCTGACCGCCTGGCGTGGCTTGCGACGGCGAGAGCCGAACACGCTCCGCCAGGTTCAGACGCCCCTCGGCGCCCTGGCAGAACAGCTCCAACGCCACCGCGATCTTGAATGTCGACGCGGCGACCACCAACTCGCCATCACCCAGCACCACCTGCCCGGGACCGTCGATGTCCAGGACAGCCACATTGCCCTTGCACCCGGCCTCGGCAAAAACCTCTTCCAGTCTGTCCTCGATCACTCGCCTACGATGGTCTGTCCTGCGACCATCCTGAGTCGGGATTCGCGGACAGTGAACGAATCCGTCGTGCTGCGAGTCCGGCACTTCGTGCCCCGAGCGAGCAACCACGCGACCCGAACTCACGTTGAAAGGACATCCGCCGAAAGTGACCTTCCGGGTGCTGGCGGACCAGGTGGAAGGGGCACTGCCACTTCACCGGCCAGCGGTCCTTACTCGGGATTTCGCGCGAGTGCTCTGACCGGAAAGGTTGAGGGCGTCATGATCCGGTACCGCTTCATCACGCGGCTTTGCGTGATCGCCCGCCCCAGCGGATGCCCTTCCCGCTTCGGGCGCGGGCGTGTTGTCTCAGACGGGGCTGAAGTGCGACGCGCCGTCAGGGATCACGTAGATCGGTGCGCCGTCAGGCCGGGCGGCACGGATCGACCTCAGCGTGGTCGGCACGTTCGCGGCACCTTTGCTGCGGCGGTTGACGCCCCACAGGACGTCGTCCCCGATCGAGTAGCGGCCATGGAAGCAGCGGACACCGCGGGTACGGTGGTACGCAGCGGGCAGCCGGTCGGGGTGACCCTGCTCGGCCCAGCCGGGCCCCGCGGCGGGCGTGATCCCGAGCGGGCCGAACTCGTCGAACGTCAAGACCCGGTCCGGCGTAGTGCTTCGCGGCCGATGCAGATGACCCGGCCATGGACTTCCCACAGGCAGGCGACGAGTTTGCGCAGCGCCCAGCACGCGAAGGTCCGGCCCGGCTATGCCTCTGCTGCCGCGCGCGACTCCTCGGACTGGCCATGCAGGACATGGTCTAAGCCGTCGGCGACCAGCGCCAGCCAGATGCGTGCAGAGCCTGGGCCCTGTCGATCACGATTCCCTGACGGAGTCTCTTTTCTTCAACGTTCTTGTGGGCGGCGCTGGCGGTCTGCTGCTCCGGGTGCCTGCGATAGACCTCGCCCGGCTGGGCCTGCATCCACCCCGGGCTGACCGCCTCGCAGAACAGAGCGACGGCGAGATCCTCGTAGCCCGGAAGCGCGGGCCAGCCGCCCACGAGGCGCACAAGGTCCGTCCGGGCGGTCAGCGTGGTTCCCATGACCGGTATGCCGCGCTTGGCGCCGTCCAGGAGAACCTGCTCCGGCAGCGGTCCGGGGGCGGGATGCGGGCCTGGCTCCAGGCGGCCGTCGGGGTAGAGATCCAGGAATGGGGCAACTGTCCAGCCGTAGGAGGGATTGCTCTGCAGGACCTCGATGTCGCGGGACAGGGTCTGCTGGTCAGGCAGTAGATCGTCGGCGTCGACGCAGCGCAGCAGAGTTCCGGTTGCGCGCCCCAGGCCAAGCGTGCGGGCCCGGGCGGCTCCGCCCCAGCGGCCGGTGCCCTTAGAAATCCATGAGGCGTCCGGGACGGCCTCGAGCGGCTTGCCCGTTTGTCCGTCCTCCTGTACCACCCACTCGAGCTGCCAGCCGCCGGGAAGCTTCTGATCGGAGAGGCATTCGTACAGTTCATGCAGGTATGTGTGCCCACCCTCGTACACAGGCGTCAGAACGGTGATCGTCGGCATCGGGGAAAGTCTCCATTTCGGCACTTGATTGACGTGGACAAGGGCTGAGCGGTTGGCGGGCACTGGGATGTCTGAAGCCCAGTATCTCGTGATCCGGTTGTTGCTCCGGTGGCGCGCAATCGCGTCGGCCCAGGTCTGCACGGGGCGGCGGCATCGAGAATCCGGCCTTGTCCTCGAGGCGCAGCCATGTTCCGAGTGTCGCCGCCGTCATGCCGCCTGCGGCCACACGTCCTTCTGCCACAGTCCCGCTGCCTGCTCGTTGCGTTCCGCAGCACGGCGGGCGGGACTCTGCCACGACCAGCCGTGCCGGTGCAGCAGCCGCCACGCCGCTGCCGTCGAGCAGTCGATGCCGAACTTCCAGGCGACAGCGCTTCGATCCGGGCCACGATCCTCCGCTGGTCCTCCCAGCTGTGCTCAGCGGGACCGAGGGCCCTCTCGCCGCGCCGGTGGTGCTGGATCCGACTGACCACCTGGCATCTGGAGGTCCGGTCCCTGTACTGGCCGCCGCCGCAATCGACCGGGTCGCGGAACGGATGTTCGACCGGCACGGATCGACGTCGGCCGACTGGTGTGGGTGGTGTGCGACAGCCGCCGCAGCCCGAGATCGTCAGCGTGCTGGTGAGCTGTCCGGTGCGGCCACGCGGCCCCTGGCGTAGCCACAGAACTCGCCGCTCACCGGCCGTCGTCGCCTTCGGCCGTGCGGCCACCGCGGTCGCCCACGGCGACGGGCTGGTTCATCGGATGCGAGCCACGCCCGAGTAGATGCCGCTGGCCTCCGGTTCCGGGGCCGGTGTGGAGGCGAACCAGTCCGTCGCCGTCACCAGGCCGGGTGGCACGAGATCCAGGCCGTCGAAGAAGCGCTCCACTTCTGCGCGAGTACGGAAGGCGAGCTGGATACCGCCCTTGGCATACTCGGCGACGACCAGTTCGGCGAGTTCCGGAAACAGGTCGGATGCGGCGTGCGACAGGATCAGGTAGCTGCCCGTCGGCAGTGTGTCGACCAGGGCGCGGACGATGCCGTGGGCGCCTTGCTCATCGGTGATGAAGTGCATCAGCGCGATGAGCGACAGCGCGATGGGGCGGTCGAACTCCAGGACACGTCGGGCATGCTGGACGATCGCCTCCGGGTCGCGCACATCTGCCTGGATGTAGTCCGTCGCTCCCTCAGGGCGGCTGATCAGCAGCGCCTCGGCGTGACGCAGGACGATCGGGTCGTTGTCGGTGTAGACGACCTTGGCCGACGGTACGACGTTCTGCACGATCTGGTGGAGATTCGGCTCGGTGGGAATTCCGGTGCCTATGTCCAGGAACTGATCGATGCCCTGCGTGGCGAGCCACGCGGCCGCCCGGTGCATGAACTGACGGTTCTGCCGAGCGGCGTCTCGCGCCTCTGGCGGCAGCTTCTCACCGACTGCCTCGTCGACCGGATAGTTGTCCTTGCCGCCGAGCAGCCAGTCGTAGACCCGTGCAGGGTGTGCCTGGCTGGTGTCGATCGGCAGGGACGGCTGTGGGTTGGTTGTCATGGCAGCTCCGTCACGCCGGTGAAAGTTGCAAACCGAGTTCGCGGTGATCGTACTCGGAAGTCTCAACTGCACTGCATGAGGGGTGACTTGAACAGCGTGACTCTCTGCGGCGGAAGCGGAGCCAGAACCTGTCGAAGCGCTACGAAGCTTTACGGCCGCTTCTGGTCGTCCAGTCGGAGGCGAGCGCTTCCTGCGCCGCTTCGAGAGTGACCTCCCCGAGCAGACCGAGGTGGGCAGCTTCATCTCCACCGGGTCCTTCTGGTTCTTCACCCCGGAGTCTGGCCGGCGGCCTGGGCCGGGCGGAGTTGAGCCGCACATGCCGTTGCAAGCTCGGTTCCTGGCCGTGGAGTCGGGTGTCGTTCAAGTGATGAGCGCCATGCGGACCTGTGGCAGACGGTTACGTTGCAGGGTCGCCGCCTGCAATCGGATCCGTCGTACCCGGCGCCTCCTCACCACAGCCGGCGTCCGGCTCCGCACCCGCCGGGCAAACCGTTTCTCCTGCTCCCTGCCGCGGCGATTTCTTCCCCACGGCCATCGCAGCAGCTGCACGAGCCAACTGCGCCTGCACTTGTTCGAACGCTCGCGACCCTGATCGCTTCCGTCTGTGACTTCCGCTCATACACGTTCAACGCCCCGCCGCGCTGTCCGTAACCGCAATACCGCCAAATGGGGCACATGGATCCGGCTCCGAGCAACGTCATCCGACGACAACCGGGGGATTTGCTCACCCTGCATCGTTCCATTGGCCAGGGGCGGCTGCCGGTGTCCTTGCCGCGCCTCTCGGGTGAAAGGTCTCGAGGGTCAGCCGTGTGCAGAACGGCAAGCACGCACCCAGCCGTTCAGCGTGCGGGGTGCGCGTTGGGCGGCGCGGTCCCAAGCTCGCGGGGACCGCGCCGCCGGGTGGAGCGGCGCTTACCTGCCCGATCCGGTCAGCCAGTAGTTGCCGTTGGTCGCGACGTTGTATCGCTGCCAGAAACCGCGGTGGACGGGAGAGCCCTTGTAGACCCAGGACACATGGATGTTGTCGCCCATGTTCATGTAGTAGGAGCCGTAGCCGCCGTTGTTCCAGTAGCCGCACCAGTTAATGTCGACGCTGTACCCGGCACCGCCGTAGTCGCTGCAGTCGGTCCAGTGCTGCCACACTCGGTCATTGCCGTTGTAGGCGTACTCCGTTGAGACCTTGGAGTGCCAGATCCAGCAGCTGGCACCGCACAGTTCGGTCCAGCCCGTGGCCGTCTTCCATGCCGTAGGGCTTGCCGCCCCATTCGAGGCATGGGCGGTCTTCGCCGCGTCCATGTGCACGGTGAGGGTGTCGTAGCACGGCCCGGTGGCCGGAATCAGGCCGGGGTGCGTCTGCCTGACGTAGCCGCATTCTTCGACCGGGGCCTCGATACGGACGGACTTGGTCTGAGGTTTCGACGACGGGGAGAGGGTGATGTCGGGCAGAGCGGCCGTGCTGCTGCTCTGCCGTTGGAGTGCCGTTGCCGGAGTGCTGGTCGCGGCCGAGGCGCTGCTGGTTCCGATGCTCAACGCGGCGAGCCCGGCAGCCGCAGCGAGCCCGACCCACTGGCGGATACGCACGGATGAACCGTCCTTTCCTTCTTGTCCGGAGGGGAGTTTGACGCCCGAACCAGCAGACGAACGCGTGATGCGAGTGGCGGAACGAGCAGAGACTGAGGGCAGGTTCTGATCGTGCGGGCGTTCCGCGACTCGTGGAGGGTCCGGGTGCTGGCGAGGAGGCGTGGTGAGGTGGAAGGTACTGTCTGAAGCGCGTGTCTCAATGTTCTCGCCCTGCGCTGTCGTACCCGCCCGCCGGGTGCGGGCGGCTGGGTCATGGACATGCACCATGGACGGCGCATCTCTTCCTGCCCCGATCATTCCCGGGTGCTGATGGCATGTGGATAGCAGTGCGTGCCACATGCTTAGCGATGGACGCCAGCATCTGCGCGCAAGATTCCCTGGCGGTATTCGGTGGGGGTGGAGCCGTAGACGGTGCGGAAGGCCCGGGTGAAGTCGGCGGGGCGGGGAAAGCCCCAGCGGGCGGCGATCGCGTGTACAGGCCGTGTGGACAGGCTCGCGTCGTCCAGGTCGCGTCGTGCGTGCGCGAGGCGCTGCCGACGGATGTAGGAGGCGACCGTGGCGCCGTGGGCGTGGTGGTGGAAGAGGCGGTGCAGGGTCCGCAGCGAGATGTGGTGAGCGGCGGCGACGGTGGCAGGGGAGAGTTCGGCGTCGCCCAGATGCCGGCGGATGAAGTTCTGGATCTCCAGGAACTGGATGTGCTGGCGGGTCTCGGCGGGTGTCTGGCCGGCGGCATCGATGTGGTGGGCCAGCCAGGCGGTGATCAGGTCGACGAGGACGCTGCCGAGCCGCTGGCTGTCGGCCGGCGGATAGGGCGCGGTGTCCGTGGCCAGGTGGGTGAGGAAGCCGGCGAGCAGACCGCCGACACCTTCGCGTCCTGACATCCGGGCCGCCAGTATCCGGTCCACACGGTTCGACGACACGGGGACCATGGCCCGGGGGATCTGTACCACTACGGAGGCCGCTGTGTCCCGTCCGGCCTCCACGACCGCTGCGTAGGGGCGGGAGGTGGAGTACACCACGAGATCGCCTGCTCCGAGCGGCGCCTCGCACCGGTCCTGGACGATGACTTGCTGTCCGCGGAGGATGAGTCCTACAGCGTACATTTCGGGGTCGGACTGGCGGATCAGCTGGGGTGTCCGTCGTGACGTCATGGACGCGTAGGTCAGGGCGGTCACCTGTGCCCCGCCCAGGTCCGCGGCCTTCAGTGAGGCCCGGAATTCAGATGCGCGGTCGATGGTGAACTCATTGGGTATCAGCGCGCTTGCCGTGATGTCCCGCCATGCCTCCACCCGGTCCGGCACCGGCACGCGTTGACTGTCGAAGACCTTCTCCAGCATCGACAACGTCCCCCCTCTTTCTTGCCTTCTGTGCGGTCGCTTGCACTCTCTCTGGTGGGGAGCTGCCAGAAAAGCCGGTCGTCGGACACAGCAAGGTGACCGGAGGCGGACGAGAGCGCCGCAGGTCGCGGTGCCATCCGAGGTTGTCCCTGAACGAATGCGAGTGCGAAGGCCGGTTCGCCGGCCGGTGCGCCGAAACTGTCCCGCCCCGGGCCCGAACGGCTGCGGGGCTCGAAGATCCGTCACCCGGTCACTCGTTGTGGCGTGGGCAGGGTCCTTGTGGCCGGCGAGGCATACGGCCGGTCTGCCCGCCACACACTCCGGGGAGGGAGGCAGCGGCGTTGCTGCTGATCGATGCCGCTCGTCCGTATCCGACGCCGAGCCGGTCAATCCCCTGTGGCATCTGTTCCTGAACCGGGTTTGGTGGGTGGCCTCGGGCGCGGCTGGTCCGGTGAGACATGAGCCTTGCGGGTCCTGCGGGTCCTGTGGGTCCTGTGGGTCCTGTGGGTCCTGCGGTTCCTGTGAGGGGTTCCGGTGGCAGGCCGGGTGTCTGCGGTGTCGCAGGTGCCGTGCGTCTTCCCGGTCCGCGAACGCGGGCCCGGAAGGCGGGTCATTGGCCCGTGCCGTAACGGAGCCCGTCGAGGATCAGGTCGAGGATGCGGCCGGTCCGTTCACGTTGGGCGGGGGCATTGGTGGCCAGTGAGACGCTGCTGAGGCTGAAGCCGACGTCGATGGGATCGACGTCCGAGCGCAGGAGGCCCGCTTCGGCGCCGGCGTGCAGCAGTGAGCCGATCGCGGTGCCGAGTTTGTCGAGGCTCTCGGCGAAAGGGTCCGCGCCGGAGGCGACCGCGGCGCGCAGGGCTTGTGCCATGCCCTGCTTGGCGGCCAGGTAGTCGATGAACTTGTCCATCCACAGGCGCATCGCCCGGTCCGGCGGGTTGTCGGCCAGCAGCTCGGCGGCGCTGTCGCAGACCCGGGCCAGTTCATTGCGGTAAGTCGCTTCGATGAGCGCCTCGCGTGTGGGGAAGTGCCGGTAGAGGGTGGCCGAGCCGACGCCCGCGGCCTTGGCGATCGTGTCGATCGGAACGTCCGCGCCTTTCTCGGAGAAGGCGCGCACGGCCGCTTCGAGGATGCGTTCCCGGTTGCGGCGGGCATCGGCCCGCAGCGGGCTCGGCTGGGTGGGCAAGGCTGCTCCCTTCGTCTGGGGGAACAGTCTAGCTGGACAACCGGGGAGTTCCCCGGTTAGCGTTGCAGTTAACCGGGGAACTCCCCGGTTATGGCGGACGGACGCCACTTCTCTGTGACAGGCAAGGAGAGCCCTGATGACCTCCCCGAAGACGGTTCTGATCACCGGCACGTCCTCTGGTATCGGCCTGGCCGCGGCCGTCGGTGCCGCACGGGCGGGCTGGACGACCATCGCCACCATGCGTGACACCGGCAAGGCCGAGGCCCTGCTCAGGGCCGCCGACGAGAACGGGGTCGGCGACCGTGTCCAGGTCAAGCGTCTGGACGTGGTCGATGCCGAGAGCATCGCCGCCTGCCTGGACGAGGTGATCGCCGAGCACGGCCACCTCGACGCACTGGTCAACAACGCCGGCGCCGCCCAGGTCGGCACCATCGAACAGAGCAGCCTCGACGACGTCCGCGCCGCGATGGAGGTCAACTTCTTCGGCGTGGTGGCCACCACCCGCGCCGCGCTGCCCCACCTGCGCGCCGCCCAGGGCCGGGTGATCACCGTCACCAGCGTCGGTGGTGTCGTCGGCCAGCCCTTCAACGAGGCTTACTGCGCGGCCAAGTTCGCCGTCGAGGGCTTCATGGAGTCCCTCGCCCCCGTCGCCGCCACCGTCGGCGTCGACGTCACCGTGGTCGAACCGGGCGCGGTGGCGAGCGAGTTCGTCGCCAACCTCGGCCTGGACGTCCCCGCCCTGCTCACCGCGGCCGGCCCCTACGCGCCGGCCCTTGAGGCATACATCGCCCGCACCAGGGACTCCTTCGGCAACGCCCAGACCCCGGCCGAGGCCGCCGCCCCGATCATCGACGCCCTCACCAGCGAGCGCCCGGCCTTCCGGATCCAGACCTCCAAGTGGGCCCGCGACTTCGTCGCCACCACGCTCGCCGACCTCGACGGCTCGGCCGTCCAGGACCTCACCCGCGCCTGGGTCCGCTGAACAACCCCACAACAGGAACCACCGAGCTTCCCCGAGCCCACCGCACTCGACACCCTCCACGCCGTCCTCACCGCCACCGTGACCGCTGGTACGCCGGCTACGAGACCGGGAACCGAAACCTCGGCCACCACGGCGAACTTGTCACCGAGGACTTCGTCCTGCACCGCCCGCCGCAAGGCCAACTGCCCGACGTCCAGGGCCGCGAAGCCTGCCTGGACGGCATCGCCACTGCCTTCCCGGGCCGGTCCAACGCCCACCATGGCCGAACCCACCCACCGGGACGCGCTGTGGGGTCAGCTCCGCCGACATCCGGCGAAGTTCCCCGGCGACCTCGGGGCGGGCAGCCGGCAGGCGGCGCACCCTCGCCTGCCCCTCGGCGGTCAGTTCGCCCGCCGTATCGGTGTCGCCCGACCGCCGCGCGAGCAACAGGTCGTCACGGGCGGCATCCAGTTCGCCGGCGACGGCCTCAGCACGCTCTGGCTGGAAGCGCCGCCAGAGGGAGACCAGAGCCTCGTGGACCGCGTGCCAAGCCTGCCCGGCCATCAGTGCCGTCACCGTTGTCCCCGCCGTCCTGGCGAGGTCGGCGATCTCGGGTCCCATGGCGCCGCCGCCCCCTTCCTACTGCCGTCGACAGTAGTCCGACGTCCGACGGACGGTCCGTCGGCCCGGCGCAAGCATCGCCGCGTCCACCGAGGAGAAAGGCGCCGTCGACGAATCCCCGTCCGCCTGGTCATCACCCTGTTCCACCGTCGTCAGATACGGAATCGCGCCCGCGGCGCGCTCGGCAGCGAGCTTGAGCGCCCTGGGGCCCAGTGCGGCCGCAGCCGGGTACTCCACTGGCACGCCGGCCTGGTCCAACTGGTCGAGATGATCCGAAAGAAACGGCCTACACGCAGGTGAAGTCGGTGTGCGAGCGACGACGACCGCTGCGGAGAAGCCGACGCTGTCCTCGAGCCCGTGTCCGGTTCAAGGTCTCATGTCAGTGGCTCTCTGCGACGGCTACGCGGCTTGACTGCAAGGACGTCCGCCCGGCTGCCGGGGTGCCGAGGCGGTGTGCGAGCGCGAGGAGGTTGTCGTCGGACACCACCTGCAGGCCGTACTGCGCGAGCAGCGAAGCCATCTGCTGCGGCCTCCACAGCGAGCGCCATGGTTCGCCGGATGTGATGGAGCTGCCGAGCACGCGTGTCAGCAGCCGCCCTGCGGCCGCCCTCACCGAAGGCGCCTGGTAGTTGACGACGAGCGCACTTCCCGGGGCCGTCCGGGCGGCGAGTGCGGCCACCGTGGCGCGCACCTCGTCGCGCGTGAGGTAGGGGACGACGCCCTCCCACAACCATGTCGTCGGCGCGGCAGGGTCGTGCCCGGCGCCGTCCAGGGCCGCACCGAGATCATCGACGGTGAAATCGACCGGCGTGAACCGTACGGAACGGGCGATGGCCGGCAGCCCGGCGGCGAGGCGATCGTCCTCTTCCGGTGCTCGGGGCGCTGGTGCGGCCTTCGTGAGGCGGGCGCGTTTGTCCTGCTGGGAGGCCGGATGGTCGACTTCCCACACGTCAGTCCGGGCGAGTTCGGGCATGCGCCACGCGCGCGTGTCCAGGCCGGCGCCGAGGATCACGAGCTGGCCGGCCGCGTGGGCGCGCAGTGCCTCGTCGATCGCGACCGTCCGCGGTACGAGTACCTCGGCGCACGCCCGCACACTCTCGTAGAGGATGCGCTCCTGCCAGCCCTTCGGCGCAGTGTTCGCGCGCACCTCGTCCACGGGTGTACGTTCCGCGGCGCGCAGCAGCCGTACCGCCACCGGATCCGCGAAGTGGCCTGGAGCAGCTGTCCCGTCCGCGGCCGCCCGTCCCTGGCACACCAGCACCGCCGTCCGGCTCGCCGCACGCCCACTGTCGCTCATGGAGCCATATTTAATACCACTGGACCATCACGGCCCTGCCTCCGTGCAGTACTTGCAGCGCCTCGCCGCCCTGCACACCTACCTCGTCAGGCCGCCGCCGACAACGACCGCTACGAACTGCGCCATTCAGCCCAGGTTGGCCAACGCACGCTGTGGGATGCTGCCGACCTGCCCCAGAGCCAGGACAACCACTCGGCGTCCACTCGGTCTCGGCCCAGCTCATTGACCGTGAGCGGCTGATGTTGCAGCTCGCCGACCAAGTCACCCAGATCTCGGGGCGCATGCGCACCGATGCGGCCGGCTACAGCGCAGCGAACCAGCCCGGCGGGCACGCGAGGCCGTTGGGTCCCCACCCGCCCGGTACTCCACACGCCGGAGGGGCGCGCTGCCGTCCTGGCGGAGGTCGGCACGTTCCTCGCCTGCCTCGTAGCCGAGCGGAACCTCTGGCCGGGCGACGGCCTGCGGCCCCCGATCTTCCAGCGGGTGCAAGGACACCAGCGTGGGCCCCTGCCGAGTTGGCAGGGGCCCATGGCACAAGCAGCAGACGTGCGCCAGGACCCTCCCTCGACGAGCAGCATCCTGGTCAGCGCGGTTTACTGTCTGCTCGTGGCCTGCCGACCCGGCCTCACCTCAGATGCCTGGTGAAGAACTGAGCCGCGGCGTCCCCCGCGAACTGCGGGACGCCGGTGTGCCCGCCCATATTGGCGTGCAGGGACTTCTCCTCGGAGCCGAAGGCGTCGAACAAGTCCAGGGCCGCCTGCCGGTCGTTGCCTTCATCGTCCCACTGCAGCAGGACATGCAGCGGAATGGTGACCTGGCGGGCCTCCTCGAACACAGCGCGAGGCACGAGACTCCCGGCGAACAAGCCGGCGGCCACGATGCGCGGCTCGACCACCGCAAGGCGAACCCCGATGGAGATCACTCCGCCTGAGTACCCGACAGGGCCGCCGATCTCGGGCAGCGACAGGAGGGCGTCCAGGGCGGCCTGCCATTCCGGGACCGACTTTTCGACGAGCGGGAGGGTGATGGCGTCGATGATCTCGTCGCTTACCGGCTCGCCGGCCTCCAAGGCCCGGCGCAGGTCGGCGCGGGCCCGCTCGACGGCGGCCCAACGGGGCCGGTCACCGCTCCCGGGGAGTTCGATGGTGGCCGCGGCGAAACCGTCCGCCGCGGCGTGCCGGGCCCGTCCCGCCAGCCGGGGGTACATCTTGCGCAGTCCGAGCGGAGGGTGGCCGAGCAGGATCAGCGGCACCGGTGCGGTCGCGGATGCGGACGCCGGCGTCCACAGAATGCCGGGGATCTCGTCGAGTGTGAATTCGCGTTCGATGACACCGTCGTCGAGACGCTGCTCAGAAGTGAAATGCATGGTCGTGCCTTTCGGGAGTGCACATTACGGCGCTCCCGGACGACCTACCGCCCGACCGCGACCCCGGAGGGGAGCACCCACGTCGATACTGCGTACACGGGTACCACCTCCTCAATCTCTCGCACGGCCTCCGGAAACGTAGCAGCGATCGCGGCGGTCCGCCAAACGGTTTTTTGCGCGAGGTCCCTGGCCGGATGCCAAGGAGTCGGAAGAAGGCAGCAAACGGTGACGCTTCGTCAGGTAGCTCTGTGCGGTCTGCCCGGACTGCAGGCGCTGTTCGGACCGGGTGCATGACTCCTGCCAGCGCAGACCCAGGGGTCTCCCGCTCGGTGAGTTCCGCGTCGTGATCCTGTCGACGATACGGCGTCTCATCTGTGGCTCGGCAGACTGCCCACCTCCCCGGCTGGCTGTCCAACTGGGCGTTGACGCAGGGAGGATGACCTTGCTGCGCCGGGTCGTGACGCTGCTCGATCCACAGTCCAGCACACCGCGGGTGCTCGGGGTCGTCGATTTCGCCACCCGGCGCGGACAGGCGTACGCCACTGTGATCACGGACGGCGAACGCCACCACCCAGTCGATGTCCTCCCGGCGGCGCCCTCGGTGCCGCTTCCTGGACTGGTCGCGGTTGATCCGACCGCAGCGCATTGCGAGTATCCGTCGCTCCTGATGACACATCTGGCGGGACGGACAGTCCTTGGTGATGAGGGATTGGAGACGCGCGTCCCTGTGCTGGCCCGGCAACTCGTGGCGATCCACGCGTTGCGACCCGCTGAGCGGCCCCGGGAGTACGTGATGTTGACGACCGCCGACACCGTCGTGACTCCGAAGGGCGCCTGCGCGGCGGCATGCGCCGCGGCGATCGACGTGATCCGCAAACCCGCGCCGCCCTATGAAGGACGGTTCCTGCACCGGGACTTCCAGCCCGGCAACGTGCTGTTCGACGTGTCGCCCCCAAGGCCGACAGGTGCCCGGATCACGGGGGTCGTCGACTGGGCAGCGACCTCCTGGGGCCCGGCGGATCTCGATGTGGCGCACCCATCTCGCACTGCTGCACGGCCCGGCCTGGGGTCTGCGATTCCCTGAGGCGTATGAGGAGGCCGGCGGGGTGCTGGCCGCGGCGGCGCACGAGCGGCTGTACTGGCGGGTGCGCGACTCGCTGGCCTGCTCAGAAGAAGTGCAGCAGGTGGCGCAGGCGTGGCGTGAGTCAGGGAGGCCGGAGCTGACGTCGCAAACCGTGGAGGAGCGGCTGAATGCCTATGTCACCGCCCTGATGGACGCGCTGGGCTGAGCCGAAGCAGCCCGTGACGCGGGCACGGCGGCGAGCGCCGGTCCCGGCTGCCACGTCCGGCAACGGAGCCGATCGCACACCGCGCCGGGGCACACCCGAGTACGGGCTGGCTCCCGGCCGACAACTCTGCGACCCCTCCGAATCGAACGGCAATGTCACTCGCCGTAACAGCTCCCCGCGATCTGTGCCAGAGCCCCGTGTTCACCTACGGAGCCACGTGAAGTACTGGTAGCAGTACAGGTACGGGATGAACATCACGGTCCCTGAGAAGAACGCGCTGGCCCAGATGCTCAACACCTGCGACTGACGTCTCACGGCACCCCGGCACCCCGGCGCCGTGCGCTGGCGTCGCGAAGCAGAGGTACCGGGGTAGCGCCCCGATCCCTCCATCATGAGGACCGGGGCGCTTGTGCTCCGGCTCACTGGGCGTGGTGGGCCGGGAGTGGACTCGCCGCATGGAACGGTGTGGCCTCACTGTGTTGTTGACAGAGCGATCTGGCTGCTGCTTTCTGAGGACTTGCGCAGGCGTGCGTTGCCCAGGGCCAGCCGCTGGATGCGGGCCGCGGCGAACCTGCGGTTGTCGGTTGGTACCCGGTTGGCAGCGCTGCCGCCGGGCTACTTGATGTACTGGTAGTTCCACAGACCGCAGAGGGTGGTTGCCGCGACGGCCAGGCAGGCCGGGTTGACCGCGTTGTGGCTGAAGACCCTGGCGGCGCCGTAGTGTGCCCACTGGCTGCCGTTGGTGTACCAGTCTTCCTGGAACACCTCGTGGCTGGGCATCTTGACGTGGCTTCCGTAGAACCAGCGCTGTCCGTTCTTGTACAACTCCTGCCAGCTCGTATAGCGGATTTTCGTCGCGGGGCAGAAGGGGTTGCCGACGGAATGGGTGATGTACACCCGCGCGAAGTTGCCGGTCATCACGACTGCTTTGATCTTGATTCCCGAGGCGCTGGCGGTCTTTGCCGCAGGATGGGGGCTGAGGCGATGCGTGGTGTGTACGTCCTTGTATCCGTACACGTGCTTCTTGTCCCAGTCGTACTTGATGGCGACGCGGGTCCGGTACCGTCCGGAGTTGAAGGCCGATCCGCGCCCGTCACCGGCGTACCACTGACCCGAAAGCGATCCGCAGGCCACCGAGGGGCCGGTGGGCACCTTCACCCGGCTTTGCGGGATGAACGTCTCGTACGTCGTCCATGTGGAGTTCTTCCGCCAGCCGGCACGCAGCAGACTCTGCTCGCGGGTCACTGTCCCGGCGGCCTGCTGAGGGACCGGGAGGTGTGCCAGCCGCGCGACCTCCTGCATGCTGATCGCGGGTGGCGTGATGTCGATCTCGTTGGTGACCGAATCCAGGGTTCCGGCACCCCCACCTGCCGTACGAGGAACGCTGGCTACCTCCGCTACCCCTTCCTGGCCCAGACGGGTGCTCAGCGAGACACGTGATCGGGGGAGCGCGGTCACCTTCCCGCCCACTGTCGCCGTGTGCACCGACCGGGCGTCGGAGGCCTGTGTGCCTGCTGTAGTAGAGGCGCCGGGGGCCGTCCAGTCGATGTTTGTCCCGGTCGTCGCGGACACCACGGTCACAGGCGTGACCCCGCTCGCTCGTTCCGGATCCGTGGCGACGACCTTCGCGATCACGGACAAGTGACCGCCGTGTGCGACTCCCAGCAGGACCAGGCTGCGGTAGCGGGACGCCTTCATCGCGAGGTCGAGCGACGTTCCGGTGCCCCTCCAGACCAACGTGCCCGCCGCGTCGTCTGCCAGCAGGTACTCAACGGCACCCGCCTGCGCGTGCCATCGGAGTCGAAGGGTGTCGTCGGCTAACGAGGCTGTGAGCGGCTCGGCTTGCCGGCTGCGCACGACGGCACTTCCCGTGCGCGGCTGCGCCGGCGCCGAGACCGTGTGGGGGGAGGCCACTTCTGCTGCGGCCGGGGCCGTCAGGCTCATTCCCAGCATGGCTGAGCCGAGCAGGATTCCCCACGCTCGTGCTTGGTGTGTGTGCTTCACGTCTCTCCTTCGTGTTCGTCGGGAGTGGCCCAAGGACGGGCAGGCCGTCGTGAGGACGGACGCCCGTCTGGTGTGCCCGGGCGACAGCCGTCTGGCTGAGACGGGCTCAGGGAAACCACTGCTTCGGCGAGGGCCCGGGCCGGCGGCATGGCATCGCGCGGCGGCGCAGGCCGAGTTCCGTGGCGGCTGGCCCGGTGTCGGTGGTACTCGCCTCAGTGCGTTTGGGACGTCCAGAAGCTCTGGAAGTCGCCGTCGAGGCGGTTGGCGTAGGAGGTGAGCCCGTCCTTCTTCGGGTCGCCGCCTTCCCGGAGCCCTCCGAGCACTCCGATGACCGTGCCCTCGCCCGCGAGCGTGTTGCCCGGCCCGATCAGGACCGGCGATCCGCTCACGCCGTCGGTGAAGCCACGGCACTGGAACTGGTATTCGGGCTTGTGGTCCTTGACGCCCTTCTTGGCCAGGGCGGTAGGGCCGCAGATGGTGGAGTAGTTGTACTTGCTCGGGTAGCCGACCAGCGTCGCGCACTTCCGCTCCAACCAGCGTGAATCCAGTACGGGTTGGCGCCTGTGACCGACTGGATGCGGACATGGCTGTGGCTCTTGACGTGGATGACCCCGTAGTCGTAACTGGGGTTGCGGTAAAACGCCCAGCGGTCCGGAATAGCCCAGCTCTTGATGCCCCATTTCCCGTAGGGCGCCTGCCCGTGGTAGTAGGCGGGCACAAAGACCGACAGGTCATTGCCGACATTGATACCGTGCCAGACCAGGCAGTGGCCGGCGGTGAGGAACGAGTCCCGGCTGCCGCTCGTCACGACCGTCCCGGTGCAGCTCAAGTCCTTGCCGGCGAAGTGATAGAAGATCTTTCCCACACGCTTGGGATGGCCGACTGACCGCGGCGTGACGTCCGAGGCGGAATTCCCGCGACATCTGCTGCCCTCATGCGCTGGGGCGTCCAGTACCGCTCGGCGGCAGTGGCCTGAGCGTCATCTACGTGACCGATCACGGCATGCCCGGCCGTGGAACCCGCCGAGCCGCCCGGTGCGGCGGCGGCCGGCAGCGTGGCCAGCCATAGGCCATGGCTGCCCCGCACACGGCGACGGCTGTCTTGCTGCGCAGTCGCATGATGTCCTCCCGTTGTGTCGACTGTGTACCGCAGCGTCATGGGCACGCCGACGCCCACACAAGCCTGGGCAGCAAAGTGACGCACCAACGGGATGCGCCGTCCCCTGACCTGCGGCGACCCGCTGTACGGAGGTACCGCGGCGGGACGCTCCAGCAGTGACACGTCAGGCTGGAAGTGGGTGCAAGGCCTGCGGCTTTGACGCAGTGTCGGGCTGGGGTGTGGGCACCCGGTCTCCTGAGGCCGAGACCCGGGCCGCTTCCACTGATCCGGGTCGTCGGTGGGCAGGTGGCGTCGGCTGGTGAAACGAGGGATCCGCCGGCGGGCCACTCCTGGTGCGGGGGCGGCCCGCCTGCGCGGTCGCGTGGGACAGGCGCGGCCGGCACGGCTGAGACATTGCGAACGTGGGCTCGAGGATGTGGTCCGGTCCGGGCCGGTCCTTTGCCGCGGTGGTCACTGGGCGCTGGGCGTCAGGGACACGGTAGGAACATGCCGGTTTCGGCTCCTGGTGAGGGGTGGCCGTGTCACCGTGGGGCTGTCCGGCCCGTTGCTTTCCCCCGTAGCGGCGGGCCGGACCTTTGCCTGGATCCCCGGGCGGCCTCCTGGCCTGCGGCTTGCGTCCTTTCTCACCCGTTCGAGGGCGGGGGAAACGCCCGGAGGGAAGCAGCTGGTGAGGGCGCGGGGAGATGCGCTGGCAGGAGGCGTTCGGGGTGTAAATCCGCAGGTGGATCGACCGGTGAGTGAAACGACGCGGCCCGGACACCAGGATGTGGTGCCTGGTGTCCGGGCCTGTTGGTGCGTGCATGGCGGGTGGATTGTCGGACAATGGTGGGGGCTGAGGTCCCCGGCCCGATTCCGGCGGGCCGGGGCCTCATATGGTGTTGTCGGTTTCGGGTCAGTCCCAGCCGCCGCCCTCGCCTCCGCCGCCTTCGCCGCCGCCCTCCTCGCCGCCGCCTTCGCCGCCCTCGCCGCCGCGGCCGTGGTCGCAGTTCACGCGGAAGCTGGCCACGATGCCGTCCTTGACGTGGACGCCGTCCTTGACGTGGAGGTCGTCGACACCGTTGCTGGAGCTGTGGGGGCCGACGGTGGCGATGGGGGCGCCGTTGTCGCAGACCGCGCCGCGGAAGACCTCGACGCGCTTGTGGCTCTCGTTGCGGACGTTGAGGGTCTTGGCGCCCAGGCCGCTGATCACGGTGATGCAGTCACCCGGGTGAGCGGAGTAGGACCGCTCGTTGACGAAGATCCGGCCCTCCTCGTGGCGGCGCTCCTCGTGGCCCCGGCGCTCGTTGCCGCGGCCTTCGTTGCCCTTGCCCTCGTTGCCCTTGCCCTCGTTGCCGTTCCCGTTGTTGTTGCCGTTGTTGCTGTTGTTGTTGCCCTGTCCGGAGCCGCCGTTGAAAGGCGCCGCGGCTGCGGCCGGGGCCGCCTGCGGTGCCGAGGCGGGGGCGGAGGTGGCCGAGGCGTAGGTGATGCCGGTCACGGCAAGCGCCGTAGCCGCCCCGGCAGTGGCGGTCACCATGGTGGAACGAGCGAGCTTCATGTCGCTTCTCCTGTCTGCTGTCTCGGAGATGCCGGCTCGTCAGCCGACTGCGACCCAACGTACCTAAGCCAGTCATATCGGTCATATCGAATTACTGGCACCATGGGGCCGATTGGGGCATATTCGGCCCCATTCATCGCTCAGCCAAGGTGCCAATTGCGCCAGAAATGCATGCGTATTGACACACAATTAGGCTGGCCGGGGGATCTCGTGACGCCTTTTCACCCCTCCATCGACGGCGTGTCGCTGCGAACACCGTCAGATAAAGCGTGCTATCGAGACGGCTGCATCAAAGCTCGCTCACCGCATCGCCCACCAAGAGACTGCAGAGTGGCTCCTCGTCAGTCAGTGCACGGGCCGGCGTCGCTGGCCGGTGAACCTGGCGTCGTGGTGCGCATCCTGCCCCGGGTCTTCGCAGACTGCGTGCATGACATCGCGATCTACGTCGTTCAGCCAACCCGCGTGTGGCAGCCTGTCGTTGACCATTCCGACATGTGTTTCCTCGCGGGCACCGGCTGCCCTGCCAGTTGACGGCGGCTGATCTCCGCGGCGCAGCCGCGCCAGGTGGCCCCCATCGGTCACGGCATGTACGGAACAGCAGCCGCCGTCTTGGGGGTGGCGGCCAGTCGTGACACAGTGGCAGGACATTTGCAAGGCGCCCGCCTCTCGGCACTCGTCGTCGGGGAGTGACGTCACATCAGGCCGGTACGCGACACACGCACACGAACCCCCGGGGTGCCGGGGTACGGCAGCGATACCGGCCGTCATGTCCCAAGCGACTGACAGGCCGACGGCCTCATTCGCCCGGATCAAGGTTCGCGCCCTTGTCTTCCGCGGCAACGATGCTGCCGTCATGCGCCGCGACCGCACCGACTCCACCCCACCCGGCGCCAACGTTGATGGGGGTATTTGAATCTGGCTCTGTCCGCAGTTCCGTGAATCCCCAGGTCAGTGGCGGGAACTGGGAATCTTTCCGGCAGCGTGGCTCCTGTCGTGGCGAGGAGGACGGATGAGTCTCGGTTTCGAAGGGACGGCCTTGCTCTACTCGCTCAGCCCCACGATGCCCCAGCCTCGTCCGGCGGCTTCGGTGAGGACGTGGCCCCACTCCGTCAACAAGTCTGTGAATGCGGCGAAGTTGCCGACCCATCCTTCGGGATCGGCGGCATGTTCAATGAAGGCCCCTTGCATCCTGTCAAGCCAAGGCCGTACCCGCTCCCAGGTCGCGGCCAGTTCCCGCACGCCGTCTGGTGGCTGTGCGAGCAGCAGCCCATAGACGCTGGGGTCGTCGCTGAAGAAATCCGGATCCGTGTGCTGTGCCTCGCCGTCCAGCCCATCCCAGACCAACCCGGACAAGAACGCGTCCAACTCGGTCCGCACCAGAGGATCAACATGGTCGCGGATGGATTCCCACCGCTGCCCGGCCCAGAAGTGCGCCTTGAACGAGCCACAGGTGTGCCGGAACTCGTATACAGCGAAGAAGGCGCTATTGGGTCCCCGTGGCCACTCCCAGTCGCCCTCGACCATCGGCGCGTCGTGATCCCACAGCCCCGTCTCATCGGCATACCAGGCATTCCTCAGCCGCGGCAGCCGCTCCCGGGGCGGAACCTCCCTCAGCCATGACCAGTCTGCGATCATCACCGTGATGTCCAGCCCCATGGGGGTCAGCGTACCGATCGCTCGAGCTTCACCCGTGCGGCCCAGGTCGCGGCATGACCACCTGCGTCCGCAACCCGTGGCTGGCCGTGAGCCTCTACCGCTTCTCCTTGGAAGCCTGGGAGAGCCGGACTGTGACTTGGCTACCGTGTGCGACCCGCGTGCCGGGTAGCGGGATCTGACTGCAGATGTGCCGTGGGAGCGTTCGCGGGCCGTCGGGACACTCCCCGGCGCCGGAGTTCACGAGGCGCAGACCGTAGTTCCGCGCGCTGGCTCGTGCCTGGGCCACTGGGCGGCCGACCAGGTTGGGAACCTGGACAGAGGTGTGGTGATCCACGGTGGTGGATGGCATCGCTCCGTGAGTGTCTGAGAAGAAGGGGGCGCCTGCTGAGGCCCACACCGCCCACACCGCTCCGGCGATCAGCAGCGAGCCCAGGAGCGCTCCGAAGATGGCGTGGCGGCGACGGGCTGTGTGTTGGCGGGGAGCCGGTTGATCCGCGGTGTTGGGTGTTTCGCCAGTGGTCGTAACCTCCCGTCGACGGTTGCTGGTGCGGGTGGTCTTGTGGGCGGAGGCGCGCGTGTCTGAGGAAGGGGTGGCCGTTGGTGTCGCGGGAATCGAGGCTGTGCCAGTGGTGTCTGCGTGAGCGGGTTGCCCAGGTGACACGGCCGTGCCGAGTTCTCTGCGGATGCTGTCGATAGCGGCCAGCATCTCCCACGCCGTGGCGTAGCGGTGGTCGGGGTCCTTGGCGAGGGCCGTCAGGACCACACCGTCGCATGCCGCAGGTGGCTTCGGTACGCAGGCGGAGGGCGGCTGGGGCTCGTCTCCCAGGTGTTGGTAGGCGATTGCCATCGGGGACTCGCCGGTGAACGGAGGATGCCCGGTGAGCAGCTCATAGAGCAGGCAACCGGTGGAGTACAGGTCAGTGCGCCCGTCAAGGTGCTGCCCGCGGGCCTGTTCGGGAGAAAGGTACTCGGGGGTGCCCACCACCATCGACGTCTGGGTGAGCGTCATGCCGGGCGTGAAGACGTTCCGGGCGATCCCGAAGTCCATTACTTTGACCGAGTCGTCGGCGGCGATCATCACGTTGGCGGGTTTGATGTCGCGGTGGATGATGCCCCGTTCATGGGCATGAGCCAACGCTTCGAGCACGCCGGCGGTCAGGCGCAGGGCCCGGTGCGGCGCGAGCGGGCCTGAGCGCACCAACTGGTGCAGAGTGTGGCCTGGGACGTACTCCATAACGATGTACGGCCACTCGAGCCCGTCAACGCTTTCCATGCCGACGTCGTAGATCGCGACGATCCCGGGATGACTCAGGGAGGCGACCGCCTGCGCCTCGCGGGCGAACCGGTCCCTGCCCGTCGCATCCAGCGCATCGACGCGCAGCATCTTCACCGCAACCCGGCGAGCGAGCACGAGGTCGTCAGCGAGGTGCACCTCGGCCATCCCGCCACGGCCAAGCAGGCGGCGAAGCACGTACCGGCCGCCCAGCGTGCGTTCCTGACACGTCGACTGCTGCATGATCTTGTGTCCCCCCGATCCGTCGGTGCGGGCCGGAAACAGCCCCGTACATGTCTTCCTCACGTTCTTGTGGAAACTCTGTGGCCGCGCTCGACGAAGGAGGATGGAGATGCTGGTCGGTGCCCCCCATCCATTGCGCAAACCCTGTTCGAGGACCCTGCTTCCGGCAGTGCGCCTTTTCCAACCCGAGGTCGCCAGCCGCCAGCCGCCAGATGGACGGTTCTGGGGGACGCTGAAGCGCGGGGGAGTACCTGGTGACCGGCACCCGCATGAAGCCGACTGTGCACACCATCGAGCGTGTCGGCATCTGGGTGATCCCGCCGGTGACCGTGATCGTGACGGCCCGATCAGAGCAGTAGCCAAGCCGATCCGGGCGGCCGCTGCAGCGGAGGCCCGGACCGGCCCCAGCACGGCAGCCACGGAGCACGGCGTACTTCTTCCGCCCGAGACTGCTGTGGTTGAGTGACAATGGCACGGCTTCCCGGGGATGATCACGATGTGGGCAATTGATTCCTCTTAGCTTCTTCTGAGAATCGGATGTGTCGCCCAGCCGGCGGTCGCCTGCGTCCGTCACCCATGGAGGTCATCGGATGATTCTTCGTGCCTGGGTTGCAGCGCCGCTGGTGGGTGCGGCTATCGCCCTCGCGTTTCCGTCGGCCGGCATCGCTGCGCAGGCGTCTGTACGGCACGCGGCCGACTCCCTGCGGCTCGATGAAGGGGACGGGCACCACGGTGACCGCAGTCCGTGGCGGAACTGCCGCAGTCACCGCCGTGTCGTGCTCATCGACAAGGGCCTGAGGGCCATTTTGATCAATGGCCGACGTGGTCCGGAGGCTCTCGTCCTCCAGGGCTCGGGACCCTCCTCGTCGCCGGCGGCACCGTGGGACAGCTTTACTGTCTCGACGTATCTGGACGTGAATTATCCCACCCAGACAACCGCCCAGTACGAGTTGGCGATTAAGGAATTCTTCAGAGTGCACCCGGTCTTCGTGGTGAAGGCCTTCGACAACCACGAGCGATCATTTCCCTTCCCGGCCGCCCACTGCCATGACGGCCAGGACGACGGTGACCGCGAGGACGGGACCCGTCCGCGTGGTGGTAAGGAGGGGAGTGGCTCGTCCAGCTCCCCGTTGCCCCAGAAAGGACGTGAGAGCGCGGCTGCCGGCTGGAGCGCCGGCCTTCCGAGCGCTGAGTACACCGTGATCGCGGCCGGCGGTTGGCTGACGGTTGTGGGAATGCTGGCTATGGGCTGGCTTCGCCGACGTCGTTCTGACGCGCGACGCTCGGCTGGAGGGGGAACCGGCACCACCTCTGGTCCCTGACACCACGTCGCGTCAGGACGAGAGGTGCTGCCGCCTCAGTCGTACCAATTGACGAACGGCCGGCCTCTGGGGCGCCAGGGAAGACGCGGTCCTCCGTAGCCCGAAACGAGGCGTGTAGAAGACTCGCTGTGTACTCTGCCTGGCTATCACGGTCCGATGCCGGCCATCCGACCCCAGCGTGGAGGTCGGGGCGTGGGCCGAGCAGGTCTTCTTCCATCGGCAGCGCCTGCGGTTCGACCGCCACCGGTGGGTGTGCACCGCCGCTGCTACCGGTCGCCGGGGGCCTCTCGACGGGACCGGTCAGGAGGAACTGCTGCTTGCGGCGGTGAGCGACGTGGCCGAAGCGGCTGGGCTTGACCACGGGGCTGGGCCTGGCCCAGCGGTTGGATCTGCCTAAGCGACTGAGTTTGGCCGAGGAACTGCCGCTTCCGGCGGAGGTCGACGTGCCTGAGGAGCTGGGTGTGCCTGAGGAGCTGGGTGTGCCCGAGGAGCTGGGTGTGCCCGAGGGGCTCGGGCGGGGGTCGTGGCGGCAGAGCCAATCAGGGTCTTTGAATCCGTAGCTCAGGCCCCATTCCTTGTCGCAGCCACCCCAGTATGTTCTCACCCAGCCGCAGTAGGGGCCGCCGTAGCTGTAACAAGGGGGCGCTGATTCCTCCGGGCCCGGATTCGTGAAGGGCAGCTGGGGTGATTCGCCATTGCTCGTCGAGGTGCCGATGGCGCTGACCATGCGGACCTGCGTGGCATCGGAACTCCGGGGCATCCAGTCCGTGAAGAAGACGGGCAGGCCGATGGCTGAGGCGGAAGCCGCCACCGTTGCAGCCGCGAGAGCGCAGCGGGTCAGGCGCATGACTGTTCCTCTCGGCTTTGTGGTCTGTGGCAGATGTGAACGAACTCTGTGCACGGGCGCCACCGCTGTGAACACTGGAGCTGAACGTAAGTTTTTGAGATCCTCGCAACAACTCGCGAATCGCCGGTCAGGTGGCCTTGCTCCGGTTTTTCACTCGAAGAGTCTCGCCTCGATCTACCAACGCGTCGGCCGCGGCGACCACCTCGGAGAACACGACCGCATCCCGCCCCACGATCCGCCACCGCTCCAGGCCGGTCCCGGCGTTGCCGCCCACGGGAGGCCGGTACCCGTGGCGGCGGCTCGCGGCGCGGCGCCCGCCCTTGCTCGTCCTGGCCCCTCTACGGTGCGGTGACACCTACGCTCAGCTCGCCGCCGGATTCGGCATCGGGATCGCGACCGTCTACCGCTGCATACGCGAAGTGTCGACGTCCTGGCCGCCCTCGCGTCGACGCTGGACGAGGCGATGACGACAGCCCCTGCGAAGGGGTTCATCATCCGGCTGGCCAGGGGGCCGTTTCAGGCAGCGGACCACATCCTTCCTGGTCACGTCCGCAGGGTGCGGGCTTGACGGGCGCCGCGCCCCGCGCCTTACGGGTGCTGCGCCGTGCCCGCCGCAGGCTGTTCCGTCCCGCAGTACCGGCACTTGCCGGCCGCGGCGGGAATGTCCTCGGAGAGGCAGGCGGGGCACGTCTTCACCGCACCGGCCTCCTTGAAGGCGGCCACACCGCGCCGGGCCTGGAACTTCTTGTACGGCACGACGATCAGGAAGTAGACGACGGCCATGAAGATGACGAAGTAGATGACCGCCGAGATGAACGACCCGATGTCGAGGAAGGTCGCCTTGTTCCCGGGCCGCCCGAGCTGCCACCCGAGCCCGAAGTTCCGACCCCCTTGCGCCCGCGCGATGATCGGGTTGATCACATTGTCCGTGAACGACTTGATGAGGGTGCTGAACGCCAGCGCGACGATCAGCCCGACCGCCACGACGACGATGTCGCCCCGCATCAGGAAGGCCTTGAATCCCCTGAGCATCTTGTCTCTCCGCGTTGGCACCGGTTCAGCTGATCGGTCGCCAGAACGCTAACCGCCGTGCGCGCAGGGCCGAGGATGCGACGCGCAGGAATCGCCGCACTCGGTCCGGCAACCGAGATCTTTTGTACGAGCCCGTTCACCAAGGCCTCACCCAGACGGATCATCGGCACCGCATGCCCTCTCGTCCCTGTGACGGCGCTCTACTGCCAGCCCGTCGGCAGCCGGCCGGGCCATCGCCGACATGCTGCTCACGCGCCCCGAGCGTGTCTGAAAGATCGTGTAAGTCCGTGACATGACAGCCTGGCCGTGGGCTCGGCCTCGGGTCCTTGGCCAGGCGGATCGGACAAGTCATGGCGGAGAAGACAGAACCGGTCGCCGCGGCGGCCGGGGAGGCGATGGTCGACGAGGTCGTCGAGCGGCTGCTGAACAGCGCCGACGCCTCTGGGGCGGCTTTGCTCGGTGAGGGCGGGCTGCTGACGGAGATCACCAAGGCTGTTCTGGAGCGGGCTCTGGAGGCCGAGATGAGTGGACACCTCGGCTACGAACGCGGTGATCCCGCTGGTCACGGGTCGGGGAACTCCCGCAACGGCACGTCACCCAAAACGGTTTTCACGGATGCCGGCGCGGTCACTTTGGCGGTGCCGCGGGACCGCAACGGCGACTTCGAACCACGACTGGTCCCGAAGAACGCCCGTCGGCTCGCGGGCTTCAACGACCGGATCCTCTCGCTCTACGCGCGAGGGATGAGCGTGCGGGACATCCGCTCCCATCTCGCTCAGATCTACGGGGTCGAGGTCAGCCCCGACCTGATCAGCAAGGTCACCGACGCGGTGGTCGACGAGCTCGTGACCTGGCAGAACCGGCCCCTCGACGCTGTCTGGCCCATCATCTACATCGACGCCCTGTGGGTGAAGATCCGCTGCGGCTCGGTGACCTCGAAGCCGGTCTACCTGGCCGTCGGCGTGGACATGGACGGCCGCAAGGACGTTCTGGGCTTGTGGGTCGGCTCCGAGGGCGAGGGCGCCACCACCTGGATGGCGGTCTTGTCCGAACTGCGGAACCGGGGCATCGAGGACGTGTGCATCGTCGCCTGCGACGGGCTGAAAGGCCTGCCCGACGCGGTCACGGCGACCTGGCCCAAGGCCACCGTCCAGACCTGCGTGATCCACCTGACCAGAGCCTCGCTGAGGCTGTCGTCGGTGCGCGACCACCCCAAGCTGGTCCCGGCACTCAAGGCCATCTACACGGCCCCGACCGAGCAGGCCGCCGAACAGGCCCTCGACGCATTCGAGACCTCTGAGCTGGGCGAACGCTACCCCGCGATCGTGCGGACCTGGCGGGCGGCCTGGCCGGAGTTCACGCCTTACCTCGCGTTCCCGCCGGCCATAAGGACCGTTGTCTACTCCACGAACATGGTCGAGTCGATCAACTCGCGGCTCCGTAAGGCCACCCGCAACCGCGGTCATTTCCCCTCGGAGCAGGCCGCGTTGAAGGTCCTCTACCTCGCCGTCCGCGAGCAGATCAACCCCAAAGCGCGCGACGCGAACCACGTCGCCGCACACTGGAAAGAGGCACTCAACCAGTTCTCACTGTTCTTCGAGGACCGGCTCAGCATCCAATGAAACCAACCGACTTACACAAAGTCGCTGACACGCCCCGCGCCCCCCCTTCTCCGCTCGCGAGACCCGTCGGGGAGAAGGAGGAGAGGCCCGTGCCGAGGCCGGCACGGGGCGGATTCGTGGCCTTGCTGCCTCCGGGACGCGGCCAGGAATCAGTACCAGGCCCCGCAGTCGTCCCAGCCGTTGTTGAGGTTGTTCACGCACACGCGGGCCTTGTAGCCACGGCCGTCGTAGTGGAAGCGGGTGGTGGCCTTGTTGAGGTCCCTTCCTGTGCCCGCACTGTCCACCCACTTGATCTGCTGATCGTGGTCGATCTCCAGGCGCATCGCGCAATCGGAGCCGCTCCAGGTCTGCACGAGCCCTTGCACCTTGGGACCGGGCTTCTTGCCGTTCATCCATGCCTTGCAGCCCGGAATGGTCACTGGTGAGGAGGAGATGAAGTAGACCCTGGAAGCCGCAGAAGCCGCAGAAGCCGCAGAAGCGGTAGGAGCCGCAGAGGTGCCGACGCGGCTCGGGGATGTCGCTGTGGCATGCGCCGGGGAGGCCAGGCCGGTCGCCGCACCGGCCAGGGCGGTCGCCAGAGTGGTGGCAGCAAGGTTCTTGAGTCGGTTCACTGTGCCGTTCTCCCGTTGACGTGATTGGTGGCAGGACCATCTCGCGGGAGCAGGGCATCGTGCTATCGGTGCGGGGCAAGTGACGACATCTCGGGACGTCCACGCCTGCGACCTGCGCAAAGCTGCTTGCGGCGGACGCCTGCGTGGGACACGACGGGCTTGTGGAGCGGCTGCTGGAGGGTCAGTTGAGGTCGACGAGGGGGCTGACAGACAGCGGGCAGGGCGACATCGACGCCGTCACGGCTTGCATGTTGCGTTTTGGCGTGCACTGCTGCTGGTCAGTGCGCGCGGGCTCGCAGGCGGCGGAGCATGCGGGGATCCTCGAAGCCGACCGCGCGGGCGGCGGCATCGACCGTGGCGCCGTGGCTGATGAGGTGCTCGGCGCGTTCAAGACGCAGGGTTTGCTGATAGCGCAGCGGCGTGAGACCGCCGGTGGCGCGGGTGAAGAGGCGGGTGAGAGTGCGTTCGCTCACGCCTACGGCCGCGGCCAGGGCGGACAGGGGCAACGGTTGGTCGAAGCGGGCGTCGAGCAGGTCCTGGGCGTGGTGCACGGTGTCGTCGAGGTGGGATCGGTACCGGAGCATTGCGCTGGCCTGTGGTTCATGGCCGTTGCGCCGCGCGTAGACGACCATGTCCCGGGCCACCTGGGCGGCGACGGCGGGGCCGTGCCGGGTGGCGATCAGGTGCAGGGCCAGGTCGATGCCGCTGGCGATTCCGGCCGAGGTGACCACCCGGTCATCGGCGGTGTACAGGACGTCGCGAACGACCATCGCCCTGGGGTAGCGACGGGCGAGTTCGTCCTGCACGTCATGGTGGGTGGTGCAGCGGCGGGCATCGAGCAGGCCGGCCCGGCCGAGCGCCTCGGCCCCAGCGCAGACGCTGGCAACGGTCCCGCCCTTGGCGTGGTGGTCCCGGAGAGCCTGCAGGGTGGCCGCGCCGATGGCAGGACTGCCGGCCAGGGTGCGCGCCCGCCAGCCGGGCACCACGATGAGGTCCTCGGGGCCGAGTTCGGGCCAGTCGAGCTGGGCCACCAGCGGCAGGCCCTGAGCGGAGGGGACCAGCGGCTGCTCGGCGATGTAGCTGAGTGTGTAGGGGTGCCCGAAGTCGGAGGCCGTGGAAAAGGCCTGCGCGGGGCCTCCCAGGTCCAGCAGATGGAGTCCGGGGACCAGGAGAAAGACGATGTGGCTCACGATCCGGTCATCATGCCCGAAGCCCGCCCGAGGCCTCCAGTTGCCCGACAGTGGTGATGGTGGCGAAGCGTCCGGCGAGGGCGTACTCAGTGCGCCTGATGACTTCTTCGGCGCTCAGGGTGCGAGGATCCGACAGCAATTCTGCGACGCTCTGGTCGGCGGGAGCGTCACGGTGCGGGATGGGGTTGGTCGCGGTGGCGTCGATGACGAAGGTGACCAGGTAGCCGAGGTCGCTCGCGACGCGGGTGGTGGTCTCGACGCACTGCTCGGTACGGATGCCGCAGACAGTGAGTTCGTGAATGCCGCGCTCGGTGAGAAGTTGCTGCAGGTTGGTGGTGGTGAAAGCGTTGTGCGAGGTCTTGTGGATCAGCGGTTCCGAGTCCTGGCGCTGCAACTCCTCCATCAGCCGGACATGGCCGAGGGCGGGGTCGAAGACGTCGCCGCTGCCGGGCTCGGCATGCAGTACCCACACCACTAGGTCCCCGGCCTGGCGGGCGAGCCGGACGAGTCGGTCCACCTGGTCGGCGATCTTCGGGTTGGAGATGGTCTCCCACAGCGGGCGGGCGCGGAAGGATTCCTGGACGTCGATGACGATCAGTGCTCGATTCATGTTCCCAAGCCTGACCGGCGGGCCCGGAGCGGCGACAGGCCTCATCGGGTCCGGGTACGGACCGATCCGGTCACAGCTGGAGCCGTGACCACTCGGTGCGTACTGGCCACCACGCCCTCTCTGCCATCACTGTCAGGAGGGGGGAGTGCTCTGGCGTCGTCATGTCCGGACCGTACGGTGCGTACCTTTCCTGGACGGCGGTCACGACACCGGGGCTCTCAGGGGTGCCGCTCGATCGGGTGCCCGATCGAGCCAGAGCGTGTCTGACCGTAAATGCGCTAATTATCGTAGATGGGAGACAAGATGGGGTTCCATGGCGCATAAGATGACGAAAGACGAGTGGAAGTCGTTCATTTCCGAGGGCACCCGCACGGCGAAGCTCTCGACCGTACGGGCTGATGGTTCCCCTCATATCGCTCCGGTCTGGTTCCTCCTGGACGGCGACGAGATCGTATTCAACACAGGCAGTGACACCGTCAAGGGCCGGAATCTCGCCCGCGACGGGCGTGTTGCGCTGTGCGTGGACGACGAACGGCCGCCGTTCGGTTTCGTCGTCCTCCAGGGCACAGCGGAACTCGGTGATGATCTCCCGGAAGTCCGCCGCTGGGCGACGCGTATCGCCGCCCGGTACGTGGGGGAGGAGCGGGCTGAGGAGTACGGCGCCCGCAACGGTGTTCCCGGGGAACTGCTGGTACGGCTCCGGGTCGACAAGGCCGTCGCCCTTGCCAGGATCGCGGACTGACCAGTGACGGCGCCGAACTCTCGGGTTCCCCGCCCGATCGGGTGCAGCAACGGGCAGGAACGGCAAATGGTGGCACCTCCGGATTCTCGTTCCGGCTGCTCGCGCGGCGGAGGCTTCTGATGCGGTCCCTGGCCCTTACGGCGGGCTTGGGCCTGAGCCCTGGGACCAGACCAGCTCAGGCAGCTGAAGAGCGCGGGCGCGCTCATGCGGTCGGTCTGCGGGCGGTTGAGGTGGCCGAAGAGCAGATCGGCATTCCCTACGCCTGGGGAGGCGGTGACCGTACCGGTCCGGGCCCCGGCTTCTGCGACGACAGCAACGGCTACCTCAACGGGGTCTGCGTGGCAGACTCCACCGTCGGCTTCGACTGCAGCGGCCTGACCCTGTACGCGTGGTACACCGCCAGCGGCGGCACCGTGGACCTGCCCCACTACACGGCTGCCCAGTACCGGACCAACCGCCCCGTGGACCTCGGCGAGCTACGCCCGGGAGACCTGCTGTTCTTCTCCCGTCCCGATGCCCCCCTGCATCACACCGGGATCTACGCAGGCGGCCAGGCGATGATCCACGCGGAACGCACCGGCACCCGCGTCGCACGCCTCGACGGCGTCTTCCAGGACCCCCGCTGGGGCGCCGAGTACGCGGGGGCGGTCCGCCCCGCTCCGCAGCCTTCCTCGCCGAGTTTCTGGAAGGCTCCGGCATCCCCTCGGTGACGCTCACCGAGGCGGTCGTGCAGAGACCGGTCTGTACGGTGGGCCCCGCGCGACGGGAGCCACCGTACAGACCTCCGGCACCTATCACTACGCCGCCCAGTCGAGCCGTACCTGCCACGGACCCTCCGGGTACCCGGGCAGGTCGCCACCGCCGCGGCGGATGCGGATGACATTTCCCATCCAGTTGATCAGCGGGCCGCCGAAGTCGACCGCGGCCGGCGGTCCCAGCCGGTCCCGGCCCACGCGTGCGCCGAGCGGGAGAACGTCCCGTCGGCGGGCAGCGGCCGCGGACGCCTCCCGCCGCTGTCGCGCCATGCCGGCTCGGCCATCCCAGGCTCCATATGCCGCGCACTGTGCCCCACCGACCGTCGCGGCATCTGCACCGACCTCACGGCCGAAGGGCTGGCACTTCTGGAACAAGCCCGTGCCACCTGGGGCGAAGTCCTCCATACGGTACGTGGGACGAGCAGCGGAAGACGCGCGCCTGTGTGTCCTGGTCGACGCGGTGTACACGTATGCGCCGGGGCCCCATGTGTGACCCGTCTCGCTGCGTCACGCTGCTCGGCGATGCCGCGCACCCGATGCTTGAGTGGCCTCCACCGCCCCGGCCCCGCGGCCGCGCCGGCGTCGGTCATGTGCACTCTCCACAGCGGTCGCATCCGACCCAGGGCGGCGTCGTCAGAGGGTGTGTGCCGGAGTCCCGGTGTGGCCGCCCTGAGGTCTGATCAGCCGGGGCCGTCATCTGACGGGTGTTGCGAAAGCGCTGGTCATAGCCAATCGGCAGGTGGCCATGACGACGACCAGTCTCGCCTTCTCGGATCGACAAGCCGAAACGCCGTTGCCGCTCGGCTCAGGTGTCGAGGAGTTCCGGCACGAAGATGTCCTCGCACGTCAGCTTTCGCTTCGACAGGCCCTGCTCGTGGTGGTAGCGCAAGAAGGTGTCGATGGCCTTGCGGTTCGCGGCGACGCCGTAGGGCCACCAGTCGTCGCCGAGCAGCCGACGGTTCTCCTCGAACAGCGTGCTGAACCACGGCGTGATGACGCTCATGTGCTGCTTCGTGGCGTCGTCGAGGTACTTGCGCTCGGCGAGTTCCTTGGCTTGCGTGAAGGCGTCGTACACGGCCCGTGCGAGGCCCGGCCGATGTGCCAGTTCCCTGCGGATCGCGATGATGTGCATCGGGGGGAAGATCCCGGTGCGGCGGTAGTAGTCGCGCTCCACGGCCTCGTAGTCGGGGAACAGGCGGGCGACCTTCGGGGAGCCGTCCAGCACCGCCTGCGGTACGTCGACGGAGATCAGTGCGTCGATCTCGCCGGACTCGAGCATGGCGCCCAGGGTCTGGCCGTCCTCCGCGTGGCGTACGTCGACGCCGTCCGGGACGGGCTGCGGGATCCAGCCGAAGGCGGGGATGGGGTGGTTGGTGCCGCCGATCACCCAGCGGCACTGGTCGGGGGTCACGCCGTACTCGTCGGCCAGGATGCCCTTCGGCCAGATCCCGGCGTCGTGGCCGTAGAGAGCGAACTCGCCGACGGTCCTGCCGGCCAGGTCCTGCGGCTTCACGATCCCGCCGGCGGTGTTCACGAAGATCGCCGAGTGGCGGAAGTTGCGGTTCGGCAGGATCGGCAGCGCCAGGAACGGCGCGTCGTCGAGGTCGAAGGTGCGCAGGAAGTAGGTGAGACCGAACTCGGCGAGGTCGTAGTGTCCCTCGACGGCGCGGCGGAAGATGTCCGACACGAGCGGTGCCGTCTCGAACACCGCGTCCACCCCGTCGACCGTGACCCGGCCGTCGAACAGTGCCTCGGTGTGCTCGTAGGCGTAGACGCCGATGCTCAGCTGGGTGTTCATCGGTGGATCTCCTCTCCGGGAGTCCGTGGAATGGGCCGCTTCCGTGAATGACTGTTCACTTTAGGGTGTTCCCGGGACGGTGGAGCTGTCAAGATGAATGTTCATTCACGATGAAGGAGGTGGCCATGCCGCGCATCACAGCCGGGCGCCGCGAGGCGAAGCGTGCGGAGATCGTCGCTGCGGCCCGTCGTTGCTTCGCCCGCGACGGGTTCCATCAGACCTCGATGCCGGACATCGCCGCGGAGGCAGGCATCTCGGCCGGCGCGCCTTACCGCTACTTCACGAGCAAGGAGGAGATCATCCTCGCTATCGCGGGCGACGCGTTCCGGCTGATCTTCGAACCGGTTGAGCGGCTGGCCGAGAGCGTGGACGCCCCGTCAGTCGCGGAACTGGTGGCCGCCGCGCTCGGCACGATCAGCGGCGAGACGGTGCAGGACGCGGCGGGGCACGAGGTCGCAGTGGAGGAACTGCTGCGCTGCGTCGTGCAGACGTGGGCGGAGGTGCTGCGCAACGACGAGGTACGCGGCCCGGCAGCGGAGGGCTTCGAAAGGGTCCGCGCCACCGTCGCCGACGCTCTGCGTCGCGGCCGGGCCGCGGGCACGGTGCCCGCCGCCATGGACCCGGACAGCGCAGCGCGCGTGGTGATGGGGCTGCTGCACGGACTCCTGCTCCAGCGCGTGGCCTTCGGACTCACGGACACGGCCGGCTTGGCAGACGACTTGCACGGCGGCCTGATCTTGTGAAGTGCCATGACTGCGCCAAGGCGGCGCGACACCGGCATAACGGCGGACGGACACGGCGCATTGATCCCCGCGCCCCGCGCGTCGCGGTGGCTCACTGCGCAGTACAGGAGTGCTGGCCCGGTTCATGGTGATCTACCAGCCCAACCCGGAGGTCGGCATGCGCTGCCTCTGTCCGGCGCGCTCGCCAGCTCGGCCGTCAAACGAGGATGTGCCGACGTCGTTGTGGCACGGCGCGCATACGACGAGACCCATCCCGATAGGGCATCCGGTGACCCGTGACAGTGGCCGTGCGGGCGGTGTGGCCCCACCTCAGCCGCCCACTGCCGGGCCGGTGCGCTCGCGGGCGGTGGCTCGGACGCGGGCGATGACGGGTGAGGTGGCGAAGACGTCGCCGAGTTGCGCGAGCCAGTCGGCCTCGGCGTCCAGGGGCTGATGGAGTGCGTCCGTGTCGGTGGCATCGGCGTCAGCAGGAGTCGGGAGGGCGCCGACGGCGGCGCGCTCGAGGGCGCCGGCCAGGGACGCGGCTTCGGCGATGAGTGGGACCTGGTCTGCGGCCGGGGGGAACCGACGGGGTTGCCTCAGCAAGCCAGTCGACGGTGCGGGGATCCGTGTAGTGACGGAGGATCATGCGGGCATCCTGGATCTCGATGACTCTCCGGTAGAGCGCGAAGTGCACCTGGAACGGCCCGGACTGCCTTCGCGGCGCAACCAGCGTGATCTCGGGCAGCACGGCGTGCAGTTCGCCCCATAACGGGGTGAGTGCACGGTAGCGGCGACAGGCGCCGGACCAACCGCGCACGGCGGTGGCGATCGGTGCCCACAGTGTGGTGCCGACCCCGGCCGCGAGCAGTCCGATGCACAACGAGCCCAGCACGGCGGACAAGGTGTCGTCCCCGCTGTCCTGAGTGCTGGTCATCGCTTCGCGGATCATGTCGTCGACTCCCCAGACATCTCACGCGAGGCCGGCCAGGCTGCCGAGGGTGAACAGCCGCGTCGCGGTGCGCAGGAGGCCGGGTCCAGCCAGGCGGGCACGCCGGGCCAGCGGACGGACCAACGCAGCCAGGCAGTAGCCGAGATACAGCGTGATGATCGCGTCGTACCCGACGAGGTACCACCGGTGCGACGGGCTGGTGACCAGATCGCCGTTGACCAGCCGCGGACGAGCGAGGAGTTCGTGTGCGAGTGAGGTCAGCAGGGCCCCTCCTGCCAGGACCAGTTCCCGGCGGACGGCACATCGTGGCGGCTTCGCGGCGTACAGGGCGAGGGCGAGCAGCCGGAACGCACACGCCGCGCACACGTACAGGCCGGCACCCAGCAGCACCGGCAGCAGGACCAGCCGTAGGCGCGCGGCGCTCTCGATGGTCAAGGGATCGAGCAGGCTCAGCTTGGCGCCCAGTGCCGCCGCCGCGAGGGAGCCGTACCGGGTAGCGGCCGCGAGGCCCTCCCAGCGGACGCGGCGGAGGTAGCAGGCGCTGAGTACGAAGACCGCGGCGATCAGGTAGAGGGCGATGTCAGTCACGGCCGTCGTGGTCCGGTGCTGGAGCGAAGAAGACGTTGAGGCTCAGGAACCGTTCGCGGTGCAGCGATGCCGTGTCGGCTCGGGCTGCCTTGCTCATGATCAGCGAAGCCAGCAGTTCGGCCTCCCGCTCCTGTGGTTCGTCGTAGCCGGTACGTCCGAGCACCCGCCGTACCAGGTCGGAGGACAGGTGCGGGAGGAGCACCTGGGACGTGACCGGAGAGAGCGGCGTGGTGCCCGCGTGGTCGAACAGGAGGTGGGCTGCCTCGTGGACGAGGATGTGCTGTCGGTGCAGGGGGCTGGTGTCGGCTGTGTAGAGGATGTAGTCGGTGCCGCTCGTGGACACCAGGAGGCCGCAGGGAAGGTTGGGGCGGGAGGCCACGGGGAGCAGCTCGATGGTCCGACCGCGTCTGCGGCCGAGCCGGGCGAGTATCTCCGCGGCGTCGAACGGCTCGGGCATTTCGAGCCGTTCGGCCATCTGTCTGCATCGCCGCACCGCTCATCAGGGAGATCCAGGACGGTGGTGGGGACATGAGGGTGTAGATCCTCGGTAATTACGAATTGTGTCGATATTCTCGTGCGATGTAATCGAACCAGGTGTTCCGCCTGGGTGACGAAGGGTCTGTTTCATGCGCAAGTTCCAGCGCGTTGCGGTGGTGGCGGCGGTAGTTGCGGGGCTGTCCGCTCTCGGTGCGGGGGTCAGCTCGGCTGCCGGCGGCGAAGACGAGCCTCCGCAGATCACTGCGGTGGCCAACTCGTCGGCCAGCGCTGTGGCTACTGGCGGCGACTTCAATGCCTCGCCGCAAGAGCAGGGTCACCCCGGGCCCGATGAAGGTCACGGCCAGCACCAGGGCGACGAGTAAAAAGGTACCGAGGGCGCGTCCTCCTGGCGCCACTGACGGTGCGTGGGCCTTCTTCGAAGGCCTGATAGGCATCGCACGAACTCGGCATCTCGGACACAGCGTATCGGTCTGTTCCGCAGCGTGCTGAGTGACACTCCTGTCGAAGACAGCCCGGACACGCGACGGTTTTGCCGCGGTGCGCGTCCGGGCTGCGGCAATTCTGTTCCGACCTTCTCGGGCCCGGGCGCACGCCGGTCACTGGTATGCGCGCCCGGGCCTCCGTCGTAGTCGTAAAGGAAGCGCAGTTCGCTTCGGGGAAGACCCCTGCCGTCTTGGGCCCGCACCGACAAGGACGGCGCGCATGTCATCGAGCAGACGCGGGACTGCTCGGGGCATGCGCGCACGCGTGGGCTTTCCGGCGCCCGGCTGGCGGACGGCGGACGGCGGATGGCGGATTGGTCGGCGTCGGGCCGGTCGTAGCTTGCTCCGGCATGGCAGAGCTGCCCAGGGGTTTCAAGAAGCAGCACATCGAAAACTGAGCGCTGTCGGCGCAACGGCAATCCCCGGTATCCAGCCAGCGGTTGAATACCGGGGATTGCTGCGCGGCGCTGCGCACCGCATGACACCCGAGCCATGGCGAGTGCCAGCCTTGCCGAGGAATCGAGTTTGCTGTCGAGCGACCGGCGCTCGCTGCTACACCCGATCCGGAATTCACGGCTACCCCTGGCCAGCCCTTCAGCCCCGTCGGTGTGGGCAGCGCAGGCCCGGGCCTCAGAAGGCGCTGTTGTTGCAGCCCATCGTCGAACCCAACCTGCTGGCCTGGGCGCCCGGGTTGCCCTCGCCGTTGAGGGCGTTGCCCAGCGCGCCGTTGATCAGGCCGACCTCGCCGAGGACGTCGGCGTTCAGGTCGTGCGACCTGCACTTCGAACTCTGCATGATCTGGAAGCTGTCCCCGTGCTTGCCGCCCTTGCCGCCGCCGTCGCCTGCGTAGGCTGTACCGCTGACGAGCCCGATGCTGCCGAGTGCGGCGATCAGGACGGCAACGTTGCGAAGCTTGCGCATGTCATCTCCGTGGAGTGAGTGGATGCGATCCCTGACAGATCGACTTTTTACAGCTACGGGAGATTAGTATGAAATGCGACCAAATCGGCAATGGCGCGCCGACTTTGTGATCAGGTGTCAAAAACATCCGAAAGTCGTATCGCGTGCGACCGGGCTCGTCGAACGCCATCCCGAAGGGCCCGCGCGGGGTGCGCGTCGACGTCTGGCCGTCAGCCCAGAGCGCTGGCCACGGAGTTCGGCTACGGCGCGGGGTGCGGCATCTCCCGCGTGCCGGGCTTCTTGGCTGGCTCTTCGTTACCTGCTCCCCGCCAGAGATCCGCCAGCCGGCGGTACGGCTGCGGGGTATGGCCGGGCGCGCACTTTCCTGGAGGATCTGCAGCCGGGTCAGGTCCGGTGTTGGTTTGGCTCCGTTCGGATCGGGCTGCTCGTCGAAGCCAGTCGCCTGGCAGGCGGGAGCGGTTGGGCTGACACCCAGTCAACGATCACGGTGCACTGTGGGACCCCACACATGCGGCATGCGCCTACGCGTGCCCGCCGAGCGGGTACGCGTAGGCGCATGTGCGAATCGGAGTCGTAGCGTGGGGGGCGTCGTGGACTTCCCGACAGTCCCGATCCGATGGCGTCCCACTTTGTGGTGTAGCCGATCAAGGCTAGGGCGTACGCCCCGGGGCGTGTGGTGATGGGGATTCCGCTCCCTGCCCAGCAGGCGGGCCACCTGCAACTCTCCTTGGTGAACGGCCAGTTCAACCCGGGAGGTGCACGGTGGCCCTGTCTCAGTCTGACCTACTCCGCCTGCTGGAGTCACTACGTTCGGCGGACGGGCTCGAACTCGTCCGTTCGGTGGCCGAGCGGATGCTCCAGGAATTGATCGAGGCCGAGGCGAGCGCGAGGATCGGCGCGGAGTGGAACGAACACACCGACACCCGCACCGCGCTGCGCAACGGGCACCGGGACAAGACACTGACCACGCAGGCCGGCGACCTGGACCTGGGCATACCCAAGCTGCGCTCGGGCAGCTTCTTCCCCAGCCTGCTGGAGCGCCGCGCATCGACCAGGCCCTGTTCGCCGTCGTGATGGAGGCGTACGTCCACGGGGTGTCCACCCGCTCGGTCGACGAGCTGGTCAAGGCCCTCGGTGCGGACAGCGGGATCTCCAAGAGCGAGGTCTCGCGGATCTGTGCCGACCTGGACACCCAGCTGACCGCGTTCCGCACCCGGTCGCTGGACCATGTCCGCTTCCCCATGTATCTGGATGCGACGTACTGCAAGGCCAGGGTCGCCCACCAGATCGTCTCCCGGGCCGTGGTGATCGCCACCGGTATCACCGAGGACGGCGGCCGCGAGGTGCTGGGAGTGATGGTCGGCGACAGCGAGACCGAGGTGTTCTGGACCCAGTTCCTTCGCTCCTTGCGCGAACGCGGCCTGAACGGGGTCCGGCTCGTGCTCGGCGACCACCACTCGGGCCTGGTCAAGGCGATCCGCAAGGTGATCATCGGTGCGGCCTACCAGCGGTGCAGGGTGCACTTCCTGCGCAACGTCTTCGGCGTGATCCCCAAGGACGCCGCCGAGATGGTCGCCGCCACCATCCGCACCATCTTCGCCCAGCCCGACCAGGCCGCCGTTCGCCGCCAGCTCGACACGGTCGCCGACATGCTCGGCGCGCAGTTCCCGCAGGTCAAACAGATGCTCCTGGAAGCCAAGGACGACCTGACGGCATTCGCAGCCTTCCCCGAACGACATTGGAAGAAGATCCAGTCCACGAACCCGCTGGAGCGGGTCAACCGAGAGATCAAGCGTCGCATCGATGTCGTCCAGGTCTTCCCCAACGACGACGCGCTGCTGCGGCTGGTCACCGCCGTGCTCTTCGAGATGCACGACGAGTGGATCGCCTTCCCCCGCCGCTATCTCCCCGAGGGCAGCATGGACCAGATCTACCCCGCCGAGCTCCCCGAAAGCGCCCCCGAGCTACCCAACACCACCAACACAACCGCCGATTGATCGGCTACACCACGACAAGGGACACAACCCCCGATCCGGGAAGCCTCTCGGGCCAGGGACTACGGACGACGGTTTCATCGACGCTGTCGCCTGCCGGCCCTCGTGTCCGATCCGACCGCGGTACGACTGGCTGGCCGGCCACGTAGTGGTCACGCCGACCTGACGTGGCCGGCCAGGACCTCGTTGCTGGCGACGCCGACGAGGGGAAGACGTCCGGGAGCCACCACCCCATACGTCAGGACCGCCGCCTCCTGCGAGACAGCGGTACTGACGACCAGGATCAGTTCCAGATGCCGGTTATGTCGGAAGCGTTGGCTGCGGCTCCGGCATGGGTGGTCAGACCGGCCAGGTCCTCGAGGGTGCGCAGGGTGTTGTAGTGGTTGTAGTGCGTCGAGGTGGAGCTGCCCGGAGCGACGTGCGCGCCGTAGAACACGGTGGCGATGTGGTTGCTGTGCGAGCTGTCGTCCTCGTCGAAGGTGACGGCCAGGACGCTGTTGTGCGTCTTGGCCCAGGTGGCGTAGGCGCCGAGGTTGTTCTGCAGCCAGGTGTCCCCTGTGCTGATGGAGCAGTCGTGCATGTCGTCGCACAGGTTCGGGACCACGAACGAAACCTTGGGCAGGGTCGTGTAGTCCGTCGGGAACTGCGTGAAGGTGTGTGCCGTGTTCAGCGGGACGTTGCTGAAGGCGAACCACGGGCTGTGCTTCTGGGCGTATTTGGTGGCGGAGTTGGTGCACACCGTGGAGCCCTGGGAGGGCAGGCCCTCGTTGTAGCTGTCCCACGTCTTGCCGGCCGCGATGAGTTCGGAGCCGAGGTTCGCGGCGCTGCTGAACTGCGGGGTGTAGCAGTTGTCGTTGGTGATGCCCTGGTTGTTGCCGGAGAACAGGTCCAGGTAGTTCGGCTGGCTGGGGTGGGTGATGGCGTACGACTGAGTGAGGTTGCCGCCGCCGGCCACCAGGGTGTTGTTGAGGTACGGGGCGCTCGTGCTGCCGATGACCTGCTCGTAGGAGTGGTTCTCGAGCACCACCACGATCACGTGGTCGGGGGCGGGGAGGGCGGCTGCCTGGGCAGCCGGGGCGGCCGTCCACACCCCGACCAGGGCGGCGGGGAACGCGGCGAGGGGAAGCGCCCGGCGCGAGTGCTTGATGCGGGACAGCAAGGACACGGTGGACCTCCTGTGGGAGCGGTTGGGACAGCGCGGGGGGTTGTCTACTGCTCAGGCGGTCGTCTTTGCTTCGGGCAGTAGGAGAGTAGGGGGCGCTCTCGAGGTCTTCAGGTTCTCTGAAATGAAGGCCCGCCAAACAGTCGTAGATGGCCGGAAAACGACCCTGCACATCGCGTTCACCTGCCGGGGGATGCCCGCAAAGCACGCCAGAATACTGCGGTGCAGAGGACGCACAGGATCCCGCACGGCACCCGCGGTCCTCCAGCACCCTCTTCCCCCGGCCGTCGGCGCCCAGGCGGTGACGCCGGCAGCAACGGCTCGATCCGCGACCACAACTCGTCGTCAACCAGCCATGGCTGAGGGTTTCACTTGGCCATACCCAAGCAACCGGCGCACCCTGCCGAAGGACACGGCTATCCACGTTGCGTCAGGAGTTCAAAGTCACCGGGCCTCACCTGGCCGTTCCCGCTGCGGCTTCGTACTGGTTGATCAGCCCACCGGGAACGGGTTACCGGCAGATCCGCCCCGCGCGGACCGGGAACGGGATCACGTTGCGGTCGTCGTGACGATCTGGCCGGCAACACCGGACGGGACAGCACCGCAGCGGCGAACCGGTAGATCAGCCGAACCAGCACGGTCTTCCATCATCGCAGGTCTGAGCCCGTGACCGAGTTTCGGGAGTACTCCAGGGCAGTGGGGCCGGCCGCCGGCGGGCGTACCGACAGCCCGGAACCGGGCCCGGGGAAGGTCACGGCTTACCCCCAGAGCCTGTGGCGCCCCCGGCTGGACCGTACCGTCTTCCCCTACGTCGTCGTAGACGCCACCCGCGTTTCCGGGTGCTTCCTGCATCTGATCGGCTGGACATCCCCCAGCCGCCCCCCTCCGCCGTCCAGGGATGCCGCACTCAGCCTGCTCTCAGCACCGACGTGCGAAACTGGTGGGGTCCCGGGGCGGTGCCCGGCCCCGGCGGAAGGAGCGCGGCATGTCCGGTCTCCGGCACGGATTTCTCCCGGGCGCGATCGCTCCCCTCGCGGCCGTCGCACTGCTGTCCCAGGGCGTAGCCGCGCCCGTCGCCACCAGCGCGCCGGATCACCGTGTCGACTGCCGGGTCAGCCGCTGCGTCGCCCTGACCTTTGACGACGGGCCGACCCAGTACACGGCACCCATACTGGACACGCTCCAACGCGAGCACGTACCGGCCACGTTCTTCCTCATCGGGCCGCACGCGTTGCGCTACCGGGCGGACACGCTCAGGGAGTACCGGTCCGGGGACGCGATCGGGGACCACACCGTCACCCATCCCCACCTCACCCGTCTCCCGCTCGCCCGGATCGAGGACGAGATCCGCACCGCGGCACGGCAGATCGCCTCCGTCACCGGGCAACGGCCGACGCTTTTCCGGCCCCCGTTCGGGGCGTGGGACGCGCGGGTGCGGAAGGCGGCCGGTGCGGAGGGCATGGCGGTGATCATGTGGAGCGTCGCCGCCCGGGACTGGAAGTTCCACGAACCGCCGGTCATCGCGCACCGCGTGCTGAGCCTGGTGCGGCCGGGCGCGATCGTCGTCCTGCACGACCGGTACGCGACCACTCCGCCGGCGGTCCCCCACATCGTCCGCGCGCTCCGGGCCCGCGGCTACCACTTGGTCACGGTGCCCCAACTGTTCCGATCGACAGGAGATTTGAAACCCGGAGTGGTCGTTCACCACGGTCCGTGACCGCCGCCCGACCACCCGCACCCGCATCCGCTCGCCGCGGGCTGTCAGGTGCCCGGCCGCCCAGGACCGCATCACCTGCACCGGGGCGGTCCGGCCCGACTGGGCGTTCTTCCTCCTCTACCGGGAACTCGGCGCTGTCGGCACTGAGCAGTTCCATGAGCCGGGGCCGGTGCAGGCAGGCGATGTCTTCGAGCAGTCCGGGATGGCGGAGCAGGGCGGCGGCTTCGGTGTCCCGGTCACTGGGGTCGGTCAGCCGCTGACGGCTGCTGGCGGTGTGGTGCTCGGTTGTGGGAAGGACCTGTTGTGCGAAGGACCCGGTGGGCGCGTGTTGCCAGGATGGGGTCGGCCAGGAGGCAGGCTGCCCAGCTGACGACGAGTGCCCGGCTGGGTGCGCTGGATGCAGCCGAGCTGCCGCCGGCCGAGAGTGTCATCGCAGCCGACGCGCGGGTCGATGACCCGCAGCGCGACTTGGAGGGCCCGGCGATCGACCTGCCGGCCAGGCGGCAGCCAGTCGTCACCGACCTGCGGAGCGTGGTCACCAGCCTGCGGATGAGCGCGGACCTGGAGCGGGCCGGGGTCCAGGCTCAGCACGTGGCGAAACTGCCCCGGCTGCGCCGCCCCGAACGTGCGGTGCCGGACGATGTGCACCGCACAGTGCTGGACATGGGCCGCCTTGCCCAGCGTCTGATGGCGCGGGCCGCCGAGGTACTGATCACCGAAGACGTCGACGCCGCCCTGCGTCTGGAGCAGGACGACGTCCGAACGGACGAGCTGCACCGGATGGTCTTCCAGCACCAGGTTCACGACCGGTGGGAGCGCGGCGTGGAAAAACGGCCGTCGATGTCACGCTGGTCGGCCGCTACGACGACCGCTTCGCAGACCGTGCCGTCTCGGTCACCCGGCGCCTTGTTCACCTGGTCACCGGCGAGCACGCGAACGCATTCCGCCCCGGCACCCCGCCAGCGCCCCGACCCTGGGTGAACGGAGCATGCGGGCGGTCAGGCGATGGTGGGCTGCTGGTCGGCCGGCACGTCAAGGCCGTGGGCGGCGACCAGGTGCGCGCGGCCGTCGGCCAGGCGGTAGGACAGGCCGACGACGGCCGTCTGCCCGGCGGCGACCTGCTCGGCCAGTACCCGGGAGCGGTCGGTCAGGAGGGCGACGGTTGCCCGTACGTGCTCGTTTATGAAGTCCGCGTCGGTGCTGGCGCCGGCGGCACGGGCGGCCAGCACGCTGGGGGTGACGCGCTCGACGACGTCGCGTACGTATCCGTCGGCGGTGGTGCCCTCGTCCACGGCTGCCCGGGTCGCCGCGACGGCACCGCACGCGTCGTGGCCGAGGACCACCACCAGCGGGCAGCTCAGCACGCTCACTCCGTACTCGATGCTGCCGAGCACTTCCGGACCCATCACGTGGCCGGCGGTGCGCACCACGAAGAGGTCTCCCAGCCCGCGGTCGAAGATGATCTCGGCGGCCAGACGGGAGTCGGAACAGCCGAACAGGACGGCGAAGGGCCGCTGGCCGGGGGCGGTCTCGGCGCGGCGGGCGGCATCCTGGTTCGGGTGCTCGGGCGTGCTCAAGGCGAATCGGTCGTTGCCGGCCAGCAGCATCTCGAAGGCTTCCTGCGGGCTCGGGGCGGCGGCGTGGGTCATGGCGGAAGGTTAAGGCCAGGACCTGGCTCATCGCCCGGCGGGGGTCGCCCGGAGAGGCAGCGGGCACGCGTCCCCCGGGCGTGTCGGCGCGGGACGTCCGGGGGACGGTGTTCACCGGCCGGTGCAACCGGCAAAGGTGGGGGTGCGGCCCCGTATCGCTGGGAGAGCAGCCGGCGGGGCTGAGAAGAAGCTGTGTCAGAACCGGTGATCTGTGACGTTCAGTAGCCAGACGCAGATCCACGGTCGTCCTGGCCCGGGGCGGCCAGACCCCGATAGCGTCTGGTGAATCCGGATCCTGCACCTGTCGGACACCCACCTCGACCGCCGCGACGCACCGAACAAGCACGGGGTCAACGCCACCCAGTACCTGCGCCGGATGCTCGCCGACCTGCAGCATCTGCAGACCATCGACGCCATCGACGCCATCGTCGTCAGCGGCGACATCGCCGACGACGGGTCACCGGAGGCCTATGTCGCCGCGCGCGACATTGTGCACGCGTTCGCCGCGGAGCGGACCGCCCCGGTGATCTGCAGCACCGGCAACCATGACTACGGGGTGTCGTTTGGATCATGCCGATCCGCACCGTTCGTCACAGCCGACCTGGTCCGAACAACGCCCCCTAGCTCCGGGACATCCTGCGCACGCCGGCACCCCACGGCACCGTCCTGGTCTTCCACCACCCGCCCATCACCCTGGACGTCGAGGTCCAGCAGGCCCTGGGCCTGCAGAACCCGTCCGAACTGGCCGACACCATCCGCGGCAGCGACGTCCGCCTCATCCTCTGCGGCCACTTCCACCTGCAGATCTTCGGCCTCCTGGAAACGGTGCCGGTCTGGGTCACCCCGGGCGTCGTCAGCCGCGTCGACCTCACCGCCGTCCCGGGCGCCGAACGGGCCGTGCGCGGGGCATCCACCAGCCTGGTCCAACTCAACCCTGCCCACGGCCCGCTGTTCCACACGCTCCACGCCCGCGACCCGCAGGCCGGCGAGACGGTCTACGAACTCGACGAACAGCAGCTCCGCTCCGTCATCGACCAGCTCGGCCCCGACGCCTGTCCACGAGCCACCAGACACGTTCGCAACTGCGTCAGTTCGATGTCGGCGTACTCGCCGCGAGGACGACACCAAGCCCGGCCATGGTCACACCACCCGTGCCCGTGACCACCTCGAGGCGACGCGGCGGGCGGGTGAACCACGAGCGCGCGCTGCTCGACACCAGGTTCCACGCCGAGTCACAGACGACTGCGATCACGGCGAAGACGAACCCGAAGACGATCATTTGTGCTGACGATGAGTTCGCGAATGAACTCCGCGAGCGCGGCGAAGACATGGAAGACGAGTCGGCCGCCGGGGGCGGTGGTGTTCAGGTTCTCGTCCGCGTCCTGCGCTGGCTCCTGAGTGGTCGTCATGGCCCGCCGGTCAGCAGATTCTGGAGGTCCTCGCGAAATCCCTTGCGCAATGGTCAAGAGTCGTTGACCATTGCTCGCATGCCTACTGATGATCTCCCCGAGACGTTTCACGTCACCACGGACGAGCAGCTGCGCGCCGTCTCCAATCTCACGCGCCACCGGATCATGGCCGTGCTCCGCTTCGAGCCGGCGACGATTACGCAGATCGCCGAGCGGGTGGGCCTTGCGAAGGGAAGTTCCAGCTATCACGTGCGGCTGCTGGAGCGGGCCGGCTTGGTGAAGGTGGTACGGACGCGGAAGGTGCGGGGTGTCACCGAGCGGTACTACGCGATGGCCGCGCGGGCGATCGTGCTGCCGGATCCGGGCGAGGGAGGGCCGGATGTGCTGATGCGGCATGCGGTGGCGGACCTGGAGGCGTCACCGGTGGGTGGCGAACGGCACGTACGGATGGCGCATCTGCGGCTCACCGAGGAGCAGTTCGCGCAGCTGGGGGCGCGGCTGCAGGCACTGGCGGACGAGTACCGGGAGCTGTCCGATCCCGCGCTGCCGGACGCGTCACTCGTCTTCGCGCTGTTCCACCCGGCACCGCGCGATCAGGCCGAGGAGGGCGCCAAGTGACCTCAGACGTCCGGAAGTTGCCGACCGGGTTCGGACGGCTGTGGACCGCGCAGACGGTGTCCTCGCTCGGCGACGGGGTGTCGCATGCCGCGCTGCCGCTGCTCGCGTTGACGTTGACGCGGGATCCGATGGCGCTCGCCGTCGTCACGGCCGCCGGGACGCTGCCGTGGCTGCTCTTCGGGGTGCTCGGCGGTGCGCTGGTGGACCGCTGGGACCGTCGGCGAACTATGTGGGTCATGGACGCGGCGCGTGCGCTGCTGCTCGCGATACCGGCGGCAGCGGCCGCGCTCGACACGCTGAGCATTCCGCTGCTGGCGGCCGTCGCCTTCCTGCTCGGCCTCGGGGGACTCTTCTTCGACACGGCCGCCACGGCCTATCTGCCGGATCTGCTCGGCCGCGACCCCGCACTCCTGGAGCGAGCCAACTCTCGCTTGCGCGGCGCCCAGACCGCCATGTCCGGCTTCGCGGGGCCGCCTGCGGGCAGTGCGCTGCTCGCGCTCGGGCGGGCGGTTCCGCTGCTCGCCGACGCGGTGTCGTTCATGCTCTCCGCACTGCTCGTACGGTCGCTTCCCGCCGTACCCCGGCCCGTGCCGGAGATCCGCGAGTCGCTGCTTCGGCAGGCGCGGGCCGGGGCCTCGTACGTCTTCGGGGACCGGTTGCTGCTCGGGCTCGCGCTCCGCCCGGCGGTCGGGAACATCGCCTTCCTCGCTGTGGAGACCGTACTCGCCCTCTTCGCGCACGACCGCCTCGGCATCGACACCTACGGCTTCGGCCTGCTCCTCACAGCGGAGGCCACCGGCGGTCTGCTCGGTGCAGGCATCGCCTCCTGCCTTGGCCGACGACTCGGCACCGGCACCGCACTGACCTGCACGGCCGCAGTCGAAGGGCTTGCCATCCTGGGCCTTGCCGCTGCCCCGAACCCGTACGTGGCCGGGCTGGCGCTCGCCGTCTGCGGGGCCGGCATGGGCGCCACGATGGTGCTCGGGCCCTCCCTCCGGCAGGCGATCGTCCCGGCCCACCTCATGGGCCGGGTCGCCTCCACCTCCCGCATGCTGGCCATGTGCGCCGCACCCATCGGGGCCTTCCTCGGCGGCTGGCTGGCCACCACCTACGACATCCGTACCCCGCTCTACGCCGCCGCCGTCCTCCTCCTGGCGATGACGGCCGTCACGGCCTCCATGACCAGCAACCGCTGGGTCGAAGGGGCGCTGCGTGCCGCTGCCCCGGCCGGCGGCCCGGATCACCCGGCATCCGAGGATCGAGCCCAGGAGAGTGCACCCGACTTGTTGTGACGCCTTCGCGGCAGGGGCCACAACAAGTCGGGTACTCCCACTGCCTTCGCCGGAAATCCCACTCGTCGCGCCCCGCGGGGGCCTGTCAGCTGCGCGGGGAACAGCCGAAGGAGTGCCCGTTGATCAGCGACGAGACTTTGCGCGGACGCGGCGGGAGGCAGCGCCTGGCGGGGGGTTCCTCGGGGGTGAGGAGGCCGAGGTCGAAGCCGGCGCGGTGGCAGCCTGGTCCAGACCGGCGCCGAGTCCTACCGACTCGCCCTCACTCAGGCCCGCGCAGCCGTCCAGGACTCGGCCGGGTGATGCTTGAGCTGTCGGCAATCCGGCTTGATGTCACACCGAGACCTGCCAGGATGACGGCGTGGGGAAGAACATGGCGGTGCGTCGGCTCGATCTGGGGTACTTCATTCGGCCTGCGTCAGAGACGGGTGGCCCACAACCGCGGGTCGAACCTGTTCTTGCCTACCTGGTCCGACATGACCAGGGGCTGATCCTCTTCGACACCGGCATCGGCAACGCGGACCCCGAGACCGAAGCGCACTACCGACCCCGGCGCCGTGCCTTGCAGGACGCCCTGACGGCTTCTGGAGCCGCCCTGGAGGACATCTCCCTGGTCGTCAACTGCCACCTTCACTTCGACCACTGCGGCGGCAATCCCCTCCTGGGTGGCAAGCCCATCCTGGTTCAGGACGTCGAACTGGCAACAGCCCGACGGGGCGGCTACACCTTCGAAGAACTGGTCGACTTCCCCGGCGTGGCCTACGAGGAACTCGCCGGTGAGACCGAGGTCTGGCCGGGAGTCTGGATCATTCCGACGCCCGGGCACACCCAAGGGCACCAGTCGCTGGTCCTCCGCCAAGGGGACGGCACCGTAGTCCTCGCCGGCCAGGCACACGACTTCGCGTCCCATTTCGCATCCGACCAGCTGGCCCGCCACGCAGCACTCAGCGGCGAGGAACAGCCACTTCCCGCCTATCAGCCCTGGCTCGAGCGACTCGCCGGCTTCGATCCACGACGTGTGCTCTTCGCCCATGACTGCTCGGTCTGGGAGCCGTCGCAAAGCACCTTTCGGAGCTGATCGGACGACGCCAGGCTGCATCGCTCGCGTCTCCGGCGCTCACCTGGGAACATACATCGTCCCTACGGGAGCGGCGTCAGTTCTCGGGTTCTGGCACCGTTCTTGGAGTGCGGCCGCTTTCGGGAGCAGTCCAGGGCCGGTCAGCGCTGCGGGCTGTCGGTCCGCGTCGGTGGCAACTGCGGTGAGGGCAGCCGGTCCTGGCCGACCAGGCGGTGACCGCGCTCGGCCGACTCGCGGACGGCGTCGAAGCCGTAGCCGCGCATCTCGTCCTCGTAGGCCCGTAGGGCATCGGTGAGCGGTCGGCCGGCGGTGGCCTCGGTGAGGCGGGACGTGAGAACGCGGGCGTCGCGCAGCGCGGTGTTCGCGCCCACACCGATGGCGGGGCTCATGACGTGGACGGCATCGCCCAGGAGCGTGATCGCGTTCGTTTCCCACGCGGTGACCGGCACGCTGGTGCGGACCGAGACCGGGAAGATCGAGGCCGGGTCCTGGTGGGAGACGATCGCGGCCAGCCGGGGGTGCCAGCCCTCCAGCAGGGACAGGGTCATCGCCTGGAACTCCGCGCCGCTCATGGTGAACAACTGCTCGTCCGTGCAGGGGAGTTGCTCCCGGCGGGCGCCGAAGACGCAGGCGAGGTAGTCGCTGTCGCCGCTGAGTTCGATCCCGGGAGCCAGCCTCGCGGTCACCTCGTGCTGCGGTTCGCGGTACTGCACCGGCGCGAGCCCGAGGAAGCGCCGCTGCGGGCCGATGACGGTGGTCCACAGGCCCAACAACTCGGAGGGGACCAGCTCCCGCGCCGCTTCGCCGGCGAGTGGGACCTTGCCGTACAGCAGCCGCAGTCCCGCGTCGACGACCTGTGCCTTGGGCAGACGCTGCCTTCGGGTCGCAGAGTTGACGCCGTCGGCACCGATCAGGACGTCCCCGGTGGCGCTGGTCCCGTCCGCGAAGTACGCGGTCACCGTGCCCGAGCGATTGGTCTCATAGTGGGTCAGCGCGGAACCGTAGTGCACGGACTTCTCCAGTCCGGCCAGCAGGATCTGGCGCAGAGTCCTGCGGTTGACCGCCAGGTGCCCGCCGCCCGGCAGGTTCTCCACCACCGGCAGTTCCTGCGCGTGCAGCAGGCCCAGCCGGTGGTCGAAGGAGTCCATCCGCGCCCCGGGTGTTCCGGCGGTGGCGGCGAACACCTGGAACGCCTGCGGCGTCAGCAGCGCCTTGAGTGCGGTGATGCCGTCCGGATTGATGCGGATGCGGTAGCCCTGGTTGCGGAAGTCGGGGCCGGGGTCCTTCTCGTGGACGGTGACGCTGATCCCCGCCCGCTGGAGCCCCTGTGCGAGGGCAAGGCCGCCCAGGCCGCCCCCGGCGATGATGGCATGCAGATCCGACACAGTCGTGTCCCTTCTCGATCATGAAACGAAAAGGGACGCACCGGATGTGCCTCCACGGGCACCGTACGAGCGAGTGATCGCCATCCGGACTACCTACCGGACCGTGACTTTCGTACGTCCGTCAATGACCGTAACAGACGAACGGGCCCCGTCAACCCCGAACCGACGCGGTTCCTGTTGTCCCGAAACCGCCTCCATGTACGAGGCCAAGTCGGAGAAGGGGAGCCGATGATGAAAGACCCTGGTCTATAGGTCGATGCCAAACAGCGATGCCGCGTTGCCGTAAGAGAACTTTCGGCGTTCTGTCTCGGAGGAGAAATGACCCAGGAACGAACGAATCTCCTCCTTGGTCGGCCGTTGGAAGGGGTAGTCGGTGGCAAAAATCAAACGGTCGACCGAGGTCACCGCCAGAGCATGCCGCAGGTGTGCCGGATTGAGCATGCCGGAGGCGGTGATATGGAAGTTCGATCGGATGCAGTCGGACACGGATCGCTGCAGGCCGGCGATCCGGGAGATGCTGTCGGCCCGGTCCAGCCAGAACAGCAACGTCTCTCCCCAGTGGCCGAGCACGATCTGCAGGTCGGGATGACGGTCGAAGGTACCTCGGAGGATCAGCCGCAACGCTGCTGTCGCGGTGTCCATGTGCCATCCCCAGCCGAACGTGGCCAGGGCGAGTTCCGTCATGGGGTCGAATCCTCGATATGAGGCGTCACGGACAGCTTTCGACGGCAGTTGGGGGTGAATGAACACTGGCTGACCGAGTTCCGATGCCACGCCGAAGAAATCGTCGTACACGGGATCGTCGAGAAACAGGTCCCCGGATCGGCCGTACACCATGGTTCCTACGTGTCCCATGCCCGCGGCTCGTTCAAGCTCGGCCGGAACATCCTTCGGTGAGGACATGGGCAGGGTGGACATCGAGCGGAGACGGGCAGGGTTCCGGGCGACGGCCGCCGCGGCCACGTCGTTCGCGGCGCGGCTCAGCGCCAGGGCTTCTCCGGGTGGCAGCGGCTGGGTTGCGGGCGGTGTCAGGGCGAGGATCGACAAGTCGATGCCCTGTGCGTCCATCGCCGCGATGCGGCCCGCATCCAGGTCCTCCAAGCACTCCTGGTTGTCTTCCATTTCCCCGAAAACGAGACTTTCATCCGGGTACGGGAGGGCGCGGAGGGCAGCCGTCAGATCCGGCATGCTCCAGTGTTCTTCGATGGCGATGATCGGCACGATCTCCTCCTTGAGGCCGCTCCAAGCCGGCGAAGGGCGAGCGGTGAGTGCTGGGTGGGCCGCGGGGGTTACCAAGGGACGGTCTGGCCGAAGCGGTCCAGATACGCCAGGCCGGGCGTGCCCAGGCGGGAGAGCAGGACGTCGACCAGCAAGGGGACGGTCTCCTCGATGGTGAACGGCGCATCCGGACCACCCAGGGCGGTGCGTATCCAGCCCGGCGCCATGAGGACGAAGGACCGCTGCGTCTCATTTTGCCGGGCCGCGAAGCTCCGCAGGAACATGTTCAGGGCTGCTTTGCTCCCTCGGTAGACCTCGCGGCCTCCGGTCGTGTTGTTCGTGATGCTGCCCTGTCCTGAGGACATCGCCCCGATGAGTCCCGCCGGGGACACCAGGTCTTCGAGGGCTTCGATGACGCGCATGGGGCTGAGCGCGTTGGTGACCATCACATCGATGAAGTCCGCTGTCGCAACCGCGCCGATGGGCGTCCGCTCATTGTTGGTCGTACCCGCGTTGACGAACAGCACGTCGAGTCGGCGGTGTGCCAGACGTTCGTGCAGCGAGGAGAGGCGGAGGGGGTCGTTGATGTCGAGGTGCTCGATGGTCACCCGCCCGTCGGCCTGGTCCGCGAGATCGTGCAGCGGCGTTCGCGCAGTGGTGTCGCGTACGGTGCCGACGACGTTCCAGCCCCTGCCGAGGAACTCCGCCGTCATCGCGTGGCCGAGGCCGCGCGAGGCCCCGACGATGAGAGCGGTCCGTGGGTGTTGTCCGGTGCCAGTCGATGACATCCAGCATCATCTCCGTTCTTCGAGCCCTGGTCTCCGTTCGGGCATCGGTCGAGGCCCCCGGGACCGGCACAGGGCGGTGCCCGTCGCTGCGGCCCCTCGACCCGTGCGCCTCGAGTGTTTCGTCAGCACCGCATCGCAAGCGAGCTACGAGCGCTGGTTTGTAGGATTGGTGATGTGGCAAGGGCGTTCATGACGGAATCCGCTTCGACACAGCCTGACGATGTGCGAATCATTCGGGCGCTGCAGATCGCTCCGCGGGCTTCGTTCGCCGCGATCGCGACGGCCCTCGGCCTGACCGAGGGCGCTGTCAACCGTCGGTATCGCCGCCTGCGGGCCGACGGCGTCATCCGCGTGGCCGGTGTGGTCAACCCGGGGGCCCTGGGGCAGAGCAGGTGGCTGGTGCGACTGCGCTGCCGCCCCGACAGTGTCGGGGCGATCGCCGACGCGCTCGCCAAGCGTGACGACATCAACTGGGTAGCCCTGGGTGCGGCGGGCTGTGAGGTCACCTGCGCGACGCAATCCCGGACGCGGGAACAACGCGAGGACCTCCTGGGGCAGCGGCTGCCCCGCACCGCAGCGGTGATCGACATCAACGCCTTCGCCATGCTCCGGCAGTTCCTCGGAGGCCGTGGCCACTACTGGTCTGCCCTGCAGGGCACACTGTCCCCGGAGGAGGAATCAGCGCTGGGGAGCGGCGGGCCCCCTTTCACCGAGTCTCCGGTCGTCACTCGTGAGCCACTGCGCCTCACCCCTCAGGACGAAAAGATGCTCGATGCGCTTGCTGCAGACGGCCGCGCCAGTCTCGTCGATCTCGCCACAGCAGCCGACCTCACTCCGGGACGCGCCTCGCGACGTCTTGAGGCTCTGCTCCAGCACCGCGTCGTCCACATCGACATCGAGATCGCCGCGGCAGCCTTGGGCTATCACGCTCGCGCGCACCTCTGGCTCCGCGTGCACCCGTCGGCGGTGAAGAGCGCGGGCCGCACACTCGCGCAGGAACCCGAGATCGCCTTCGTCGCAGCCATCTCCGGACCCTGGAACATTCACGCCGTCGCACACTGCCGGGACCTCGACGAACTCTTCGAGTTCACGTCGGATCGCATCGGGTCCCTGACGGGACTGCAGAGCATGGAGGTCTCACCCGTGCTGAAGTACGTCAAACAGGCCGGCACTCGGCTCTTCGACGATCGACTCGTCGAGCCATCCAGCGCTCGCGCCCGCCGCTGAGAGGCTGGAGCGCGACCAGCAGCTCGCCGGCCGGCATGACGCCGTAGCCGACGGGAAGCTCGTCCTCGAGCGGCTGGAGCAGATCGCGGCGACGGCGCCCGCTGCCCGCTGGTGACCCCCTACGGCCTGAGCGCCGTTGGACGCGATGTACGCCAACCGGCACCCGCGGCTGCGGCTCCGAGTCCGGCTCATTTGATCTTGTGGCAAGATCGCGGGATGCTACGACTAACCGACTTCATCATCGATTGCCCGGACACGATGAAGCTGGCAGCCTTCTACTCCGAGGTGTTGGGGCTCCCGGTCAAGGAGGGCAGTAACGAGAACTGGGCCGGTATCCAGTTCGGCGAGATCGAACTGGCCTTCATCCGGGTGGAGGACTACCGCGCCCCGCAGTGGCCCGACAGCGACCACCCCAAGCAGTTCCACCTCGACTTCGAAGTCGACGACATCGAGGCCGAACAGCGCCGCGTCCTGGCCCTCGGCGCGACCCTGCAGCGGGACTGCACCGGCCTCGACGGCTACGGCTTCCGCGTCTACGCCGACCCCGTCGGCCACCCCTTCTGCCTCTGCCGCAACAAGGGTGTCATCTGGACCGATCAGGGCCTCATCTGGCCCAAGCGCGACTAGTGTTGATCTCCATGCCCAGGAACGTAGAAGCTTCACACAGGCGTCAAGGTCAAGCGGCGATCACGCGTCCGTGGGCCGGGCCTCTCGCAGGTAGGCGTCGAGTGCCGTCTGCTGAGCACTGAGATCGGCGATACGGGCAGCGAGCCGATCCCGATAGCCCTGCAGCTCGTGAAGGAACTCTGCACACACCACGTCCGTGCCGAAATCACCGGGACCTTGCATGAGGCCAGGCAGGACCTCCTTGATCAAGCGCACGGGCAGTCCGGATTCCAGCAGCGAGCGGATGACGAGGACTCGGTCGATGGTCGACCTGCAGTAGTCGCGGTACCCGTTGGTGAAACGACCCGGGACTATCAAGCCCTCATCCTCGTAGTAACGCAACGACCTCGCACTCACGCCGCTGGCCCTGGACGCTTCGCTGATCTTCATATCTGGAAGCAACGTCCGGGCGTTCCGCGAACTTCCAAGCGTCAACAACCTCCTGTCCCACAACAGTTAGCAGGTGGCGGATTCCGGGACGGTCAGCGCGATCGAATCATTGCTGCGGACAGGCTCGTGCGTGTCGACGGGCCGTTCGGGGGCCCACCGAAGTGCCCCTGTCCGAACTCGTCCGCGTCGCCGGGTGACCAGCACAGGTAGAAGGCGAGTTCGCCGGTGGAGCAGTTGCGTCGGATGAGCAGGTGCCGGTGGCTGCCGGGCCCGGTGGGGATCCATGCACGAGGCACGTGGCGGGTGCTCGGCCGATGCGTACCTGCGCTGCCCGCGAACTGCGACGGAGCCTTGTCCGAGCGCCCGCGCCCCGCGAGAGGGCCCGGACGCGCTCGGAAGGCGATCGCAAGGGGGGCCACCACACGGTGTATCCGCCGTCGGCGACGAGGGGAGTGCCCGTCCGGCGCCGTATCAGTGGACGGTGAAGCCACCATCGACGGGGAGAGCTGTTCCGACGACAAAGCTGGCGCCGGGGCTGCACAGCCACAGGACGGCTGCTGCCACCTCGTCCCCTGTGCCCAGTCGGTCAATGGGCTGTTCCTTGATGATCCCGGCCATGGCCTCGGCCTGGCCTTCGAGCATGTCGGCGACCATGGGGGTCTCGATGACGCCCGGGCACACGGCGTTGATGCGGATGCCCCTGGGTGCGTATTCGACCGCGGCGCTGCGGGTCAGGCCGATCACACCGTGCTTGGAGGCGTGGTACGCGGCGCGTTCGGGCAGGCCGACCAGGCCGCCGAGGGAGGAGCAGTTGACGATCGCGCCGGAGCCTTGAGTGTGTATCCGCCGCAGTTCGTGCTTCTGGCACGTCCAGATGCCGCGCAGGTTGACGGCGTTGACGCGGTCGAAGTCTGCGGCCCTCTCGTCGGCGGCGTCGGCGGGAGGGGCTTGGATGCCGGCGTTGTTGAAGGCCATGTCCAGGCGTCCGAAGGTTTCCACGGTGCGCGCGACCATGGCTTCGGCCTGGTCCTCGTCGGCCACGTCGCAGCCGATGCCGAGGGCCTGGTGGCCGGCGTCGGTCAGCTCCTTAGAGGTCATCTCATTTGGCGCATTCGATAGGCTCCGGGTGTGGGGATCGTTGAGCGGCTGGTGCCGGATGAGCTGTGGGAGTTGTTCCAGCGAGTGGTGCCGGAGGCGCCGAGTCGGCCTCAGGGAGGCGGCCGGCGCCGGCACGGTGACAGGGAGGTGCTGGCTGCGATCGTGTTCGTGGCCACGTCGGGCTGTACGTGGCAGCAGCTGCCGGCCGCCTCGTTCGGACCGTCGGGACCCACGGCTCACCGGCGTTTCACCGAGTGGTCGAAAGCCCGGGTGTGGGCGAAGCTCCATCGCCTGGTCCTCGACGAACTCGGCTCCCGGGGTGAACTGGACTGGTCTCGCTGTGCGATCGACTCGGTGAACGTGCGGGCCCTGAAAAGGGGGGCCTGACAGGTCCGAATCCAGTAGATCGAGGCAAGTACGGTTCGAAGATCCACTTGATCACCGAACGGACCGGATTGCCCATCTCCATCGGCATCTCCGGCGCCAACCTGCACGACAGCCAGGCCCTCGAACCGCTCGTTCGCGGCATCCCGCCCATCCGCTCCCGTCGCGGTCCGCGCCGACGACGGCCGGCCAAGCTCCACGGCGACAAGGGCTACGACTACGACCACCTGCGCCGATGGTTACGCCAGCGCGGCATCCGGCACCGCATCGCCCGTAAAGGCATCGAGTCCTCCCAGCGCCTGGGACGCCACCGCTGGACCATCGAACGCACCATGGCCTGGCTCGCCGGATGCCGCCGCCTGCACCGCCGCTATGAACGCAAGGCCGTCCACTTCTTGGCCTTCACCAGCATCGCCTGCACCCTGATCTGCTACCGCAGACTCACCAAATGAGATGACCTCTTAGCCGCACGCTCGGCGGCCTCCTGGTCGAGGTCGGCGAGGGTGACAGCGGCGCCTGCCTGGGCGAAGGCGCGGGCGGTGGCCAGGCCCATGCCGGAGGCGGCGCCGGTAACCAGGGCGACCTGTCCGGTGAAGTCGTAGGTGGGGTTCATCAGTGAAGAGTCCTGTTCAGTGATGGTGAGAGGTGACTGGGCTGAGCGGTGGCGGTCGGCGGCGCCGCGCGGGGTGACTCAGGGGCGCAGGAGGGCCTTGATGGCGCGGCGCTCGTCCATGGCCTCACAGGCCTCGGCGGCCTGTTCCAGCGGGAGTTCGTGATCGAAGACCTTGCCGGGGTCGATCTCGCGGTCCCAGATGAGCTGGATCAGTTCGGGCAGGAACCGGCGGACGGGGGCGGGCCGCCTTCCATGTGGATGCCTCACACTCACTCACCGACCGACAACAACCCGAAGAGATCAGTAACTCCTGATCCTCAGTCAGGAGCGGAGCCGTCGGAGAAAGCCAGGAGCGAGCGTCGAAGATCGCTGGGTATAGTGCAGGCGCTTTACCCCGATGACCCCGTCGCCGAGGAGGCCGTCCCATGGACCCCGTCACGCTGATCACCGGTGGCTCGACCGGAATCGGCGCCGCCACCGCCCGCGCCCTGCTCAAGCAGGGCCACCGCGTGGCCGTCACCGGACGAGACGCGGGCAAACTGGCCGCCTTCGCCACCACCGCGGGGGCGGGCGAGCGGCTGCTGACGATCACCGGCGACGCCAGCGAAGCGGATGACGTCGCCGCCGCCGTCCGCCACGTGCTGGACACCTGGGGCCAGTTGGACAACGTCATAGCCAACGCTGGTTACTCCCTGCCCGGCAACCTGGAGACCCAGGCCCCTGAGGACATGCGCGCCATGATCCTCACCAACGTGCTGGGCCCCGCCCTGCTGATCCAGGAGACCCTGCCCCACCTGAGGACCTCCAAGGGCCGAATCGTGATCATCGGCTCGGTCGCCGGCGTCCGCCACACCCCTGGCAACCTCTACTCCGTCACCAAGTGGGCCGCCCACGCCCTCGCCGAGAACACCCGCCTCCTGGTCGGCCAGGACGGAGTCGGCGTCACCGTTGTCGCCCCCGGCATCGTGGACACCCCCTTCTGGCACGCCCGCGGCGGCACCCCCGAGGCGGCCGCCACGATGACCGCCGAGCAGATCGCGGACACCATTGTGTTCGCCATCAACCAGCCCGCGGGCGTGGACATCAACCACATCACGATGCGGCCGACGGGGCAGGTTGGCTGAGGTAGAACTCCCAAGGGGCGTACGGGGAGGTGCCTTTGGCTCCGCTAAGCATGGTGTCGCGCGGGCCGGGGGCGCCTTCGGATCCGGGCCGCCACCCCGCGGCGTTCCTGAGCACCGATACCGCGTACTCAACCTGCGGGCGCCGATCGCAGGTACACCGTCCACGACTGACGTGCCCGTTGCCGCCGAGGCGTCTTCGTCTGCTCGTTCGGAGGCCGAGGACCTTCCTGTTGATGGCAGGCGTGGGGTTGCCCTACCCGTCATTCGACTACTTCGACAGCGACGTTCCAACCTTTGCTGAGACGGATGACGCCTCCCCGAACACGCCTCGATGAACGGCGGTTGTGCCGCAAACACGACCACGACGCAGCCTGACATGCAAGCAGGCCGTCGGCCTCGGAGCGCAGCCGTGCTGGTGGCGGTCAGACGGCTGCGGCCCAGTCCTGTTCGCCCCCCTGCCAGGCGCCGCGTTCAGGTGTCGCCGGCGCAGGACGACAAGCGCCCCTACGGCCCTGGGGACGCCTCGGCATCGGCAGCGCGCGGGCCGGGGTGTCCGTCGCGGTGGCGCCCTGTCGGCGACGGCTGAAAAGTGGACCAGTAGCGACGCTTGGGTTCTAAGTCGGGAGTGGGTCACGATTCACGCGTCGCCGACAGCGCCCGACGGTCCCTCGGGGTCTTGGGCTTGACCATGTTCAGCCGCGAGCCGTGCACGGGAACAGCCGCGAGGGCTGCGCGCGGCTGATGCCGAACTCCGCCCGCACCAGGCCTTCGGCAGGCGTGGCTGAGCAGCGTGTGCGGCGCGGAGCCGGGCGGCGAGCACCGCCACGAGACGCGGGACGTCGTCCTCGCCTCACGCAGCCGGCCGTCATCGCGCGGGCCCGCTTCGTGTCCGGCGTCGAGGGGTCCGTCGGGCGTCGTCGCCCGTCCTTTCGGACACATGAATTTCCGCGAGGGTTCCCTCCGCTTCCACCGTAAACAAGGGCGAAGGGCGGAGGGCACATGGATGCAAAGAACAGGTTCGAGACGAGAGCCACCTTCTTCCTGCTGCGACTGGAATGGCTGGGCGGTCTGGCGGTATGTGCCGCGCTCACCGTGCGGCACTTCTCGGAGATACGCTGGGCGGTCTTCGTCGGGCTTTTCGCCGTCATCGACGCCATCGGCTACGTCCCCGGGGCCGTGGCCTTCCGGAAGAGCCGCGACGGGCGCATCTCGCACTGGTACTTCGTGGCGTACAACACCATGCACAGCCTAGTGACCGCAGGTGTTGTCGCCGGGCTGTGGGCGGTGCTGGTGAAGCCGGAATGGGCGCTGCTCGCGCTTCCCCTGCACCTGCTGGGGGACCGTGCACTGTTCGGTAATTCACTCAAGCCGTTCGGTGTGAGTTTCGAACCGGACCCGCACCCGGCATATGCCGATTTCGAGAGGCAGTACTCCACTTCGACCGGAAGGGAAATCGATGCCTCCCGAAGGGGTACAGACGCCGTCCGTCTTTGATGCCCTGGTCCGCCACAGTGACAATCCGAGTGCTTTTCTCGCTCTCAACCAGGGCAATGAATACTTCCAGGATCCGCGTTTCGACGGCACCTGCGTCTACCGCCGGTCCGGACGCCATCTCCTGCAATTCGCGGGCCCCTTCGCGGTGGCCGAGCAGCGAGCGGATCTTCTGGACGCCTTCGTGGCGCAGGCCCGACCACGCCGGGTGGTGGCGGTGCAACTGCAGCGGCCGGACGCCGAGCTGTACGCGGCGCACGGGTTCACAGTGAACCAACTGGGAGCGTCGTACGCGGTCGAACTGGCCGGGTTCACTCTGCGCGGCTCACGTTTCGTACGGCTGCGCAACAAGATATCCAGGGCCCGCCGCGCAGGCTTGGAGGTGGTCGAGACCGGTCCCGTCGACCGTGCCACCGAGGGAGAACTGGACTTGATCGACCGGGACTGGCTTCGAGGCAAGGGCCGCCGCACCAAGGAGCTGCGGTTCCTGGTCGGTGAGCGGGTCGGAGCGGCTCAGCGGTATCGGCGGCTGTTCGTGGGGCGGATCGGCGGGGCCGCCGTCGGGTACATCAGCTACTCGCCTGTGTTCGGCAGTCGGCCGGGCTGGCTCCACGACCTCAGCAGACGCTCACCGGACGCTCCGCCAGGAGTGATGGAAGCCCTCAACGCAACCGCGATGGAGCGCATGTCAGCCGACGGCGAGGGCTGGCTGCACTTTGGCTTCACTCCCTTCACCGGACTTTCCGACGAGCACGAGCTGCCGTCCGCGAGCCGTACCTTCGCGCGCTGTGTACGTCTGCTCGCCGAGCATGGTGAGCGCGTCTACCCGGCCGCCGCACAGCTCGAATACAAGCAGAAATGGGCGCCCCACGCGGTGCTGCCCGAGTACATCGCCTTTCAGGGGCGGCCGGGTCCGAATGCGGTGTGGCAGCTGCTGCGCGCCACCCGGGCGCTGTGAGCCGGCTGCAGGGCCGTCGACTGGGTCGTCATGGAGCAGGGGAGGACATGAGGTTTCTGGAGCGCGAACGCGCCATTGTGACGAAACTGCTGCCGGGACTGGACGAGAGCCTGCGGGCAGTGCCCCTCATGGATCTGGAGGGCTCGCACAGCCCCGGCATCCAGCTCTTCCGGGACAGCGGCGGCCCCGGGCTGGTGGTTCCGGTGTCCTGTCAGGGGAAGGGCGCCACCGCACTGGACGCCCTGCGTGTGCAGCGCGCCCTGGGCAGCAGGTCGCCGTCCTTGGCAGTGGCCACCACCATGCACCATTTCTCCATGGCCACTCTGGTCGGCCTGATCGCCGACGGCGAGGGATTGGAGTGGATGCTCGTCGAAGGCGTGGCCTCCGCCAACCGCTTGGTGGCCTCCGGCTTCGCGGAGGGACGCCCCGGCGCAGGCATTCTCTCCCCGTCGATGACCGCGACGGTGGGGCCGGAGGGGGTGCGGATCAGCGGGGTGAAGCGCCCGTGCAGTCTGGCCCGGTCGATGGACCTGCTCACCGCAAGCGTCATGGTGCCCGGTGCGGAAGGGGCGGGCGAGGAGCTGGCTGTGGCGCTGGTACCCGCCGGGAGCGAGGGCTTGAGCATCAGCAGCTTCTGGTCCAGTTCGTTCCTGTCGGGGGCGGAGAGCGACCAGGTCACCCTCACGGACGTCCTGGTGCCGCCGGAGTTGCTGCTGCGGACTTCGGCCCCGGCCGGCCAGCTGGACGAACTGCAGACCGCGGGCTTCGTCTGGTTTGAGCTGCTGATGACGGGGAGCTACCTGGGGGCCGCCAGCGCGCTGGTGGAACGGGTGTTGTGCAATGAGCGGGTGCCGGAGTCCGAGCGGGTCCGGCTGCTGGTGGAGGCCGAGGGCGCGATGTCCGCCGCGGAGGGCATCGCCCGCCGGATCGACGAGGGCTGCCCGGACGAGTCCACGCTCGCCGACTCGCTGTGCGTCCGGTACTGCGTGCAGGACGCCCTTTCCCGCATGGTCCCGCGGGCAGTCGAACTGCTCGGCGGTCTCAACTTCATGAGTTCGGACGAGGTGGGATATCTCGCCGCCTGCTCCAACGGGCTGTCCCTGCACCCGCCTTCACGGTCCAGAATGACCAGCCCGCTGGCGGCCCACCTGGCCGATGGACCGCTCACCATCGCCTGATCCGATCCCGGGTACCGCGCTCGGAAAGCCGCAGCACACCGCACCGCACCCGATGGGAGTCCCTCGACGATGCCGCCAGAACCCACCGACCAGCCCCGTCCTCGCAACCAACGCCCGACCCTGCTGCTCACCGGCGCCACAGGCGTACTCGGCCAGGCCCTGGTCGAAGAGTTCTGCGGCGACTACGACGTGCTCTGCCTGCGCCACCGGACACCGCTGGACGACCCCCGGGTAAGGGAGGTGACTGCGGATCTGCAGGCCCCGGGTCTGGGTCTCTCGGCCGCCCAGCAGCTCGAGCTTGCCGCCGAGGCGGACGTGGTGGTGCACTCCGCCGCGGCCACCAACTGGCGGGCTGCCCCGGCCGACATCTGGCGAACCAACCTCGACGGCACCTTGTCGATGCTCGACCTGGCGGCCCGGGCCGACGCTCCCTTCTTCTACATGAGCACCGCCTTCGTGGCGAATCCGCTCGCAGCCGAGGAACAGGGGCGTTTTCCCGGAGCAGCGGCATACCTCGCTTCCAAGACGGCGGCCGAGGATGCCGTGCGGTCGGCTCCGGCTCCTGGAGTCGTCCTGCGTCCGTCGGTGGTCATGGGTGACTCGACCACCGGCCGGATCGCCCGGGTACAGGGCCTGACCCGGGCGCTCGGGGGGATCGTCAAGGGGCACGTTCCGGTACTTCCGGGCTCGGCCGGGACGAGGATCGACATGGTGCCGCAGGACGTGGTGGCCCGCGCGGTGGGGGACTTGGTCAGGGCTGGCGTCGCCGAGGGGGTGTACTGGCTGACCGCCGGGTCCGCAGCCATCCTGCAGCGGGAAGTCGTCGACGTCTGCCTGGAGTTCGCCGAACGCCACGGTGAGCGCCCCCACCCGCCGCGGCTGATCCCCTTGGAGGCGGTGCACCGGCTGCTGCTCCCGCTTCTCGAGGGACCGTCCTTCCCGGAGTCGGTACGGCGCCGGCTCCAGGACTACGCAGAGCTGCTGCTGGTCTTTCAGCGGGAGTTGCCTTTCGAGTCCCATCTGGGGACGCCGCACTGCGGCACGGCCCCCACGCGCGCCGCGATCCGGTCGGCCCTCGAGCGCAACGTGGAATGCTGGGCGGCCGGCCGCGGTGGCCTGCGTCAACTGCGCCGTCTGCAGACGGCGTCGGCTCCGGCGGAACTGGCGTCATGACCTCCGTACCGGTGGCCCCTCACACCGCCGTGGGATCGTCGGGGGACACGGCCGAACTCTACCGACGCCATCTGGGCTCCGGACGGGCCGTCATGGGCACGGTGCTCGGTGGCATGGTCGAGATGTACTCCGAGGGCGCCTGGGTGCACACCGACGACGGACGCCGCTATCTGGACTTCGGGGGCTACGGTGTCTTCATCCTGGGCCACCGCCACCCCGCGGTGGTCGAGGCGGTGCACCGGCAACTGGACGCTCATCCACTGGCCACCCGGGTGTTCCTGGAGCCCGTCGCCGCCCGGGCCGCCGCCGCACTGGCCTCCCGCACCCCCGCGGGGCTGGACCACGTCCACTTCGTCAACTCCGGTGCCGAGGCCACCGAGGCGGGTCTGAAACTGGCCCGCGCCCATGGCCGCAACGCCCTGGTCACCACCGTGTCCGGCTACCACGGGAAGACCCTGGGAGCACTGAGCGCCACCGCCAGCACCACGTACCAGGCGCCCTTCGAGCCGCTGCTCCCGGACACCACGCGGGTCGCCTACGGGAACCCGGCCGAGCTGGAGGCCGCGCTCGCCGAGCGCCGCGACCGTGCGTGCGTGATCCTGGAGCCGGTGCAGGGCGAGGGAGGGGTGCGTATTCCGCCTCCCGGATATCTGGCGGAGGCGGCCCGGCTGTGCCGCGCATACGGGGCCTTCCTGATCGTGGACGAGGTGCAGACCGGTCTGGGTCGGCTCGGCACCTGGTGGGGTGTGGACGCCGAGGGCGTGGTGCCGGATGTCCTCCTCGTCGGAAAGGGACTGAGCGGCGGCGTGGTGCCGGTGGCCGCGATGGTGGCCACGAAGAACGCCTACGGTCCGTTCTCCCGCGACCCCTACCTCCACACCTCCACATTCGGCGCGTCCCCGATCGCCTGCGCGGCGGCACTGGCGGCGGTGGACACCATGAACCGCGAGGACATCGTGGGCCGGGCCGCCTCCCTCGGCCGGCGTCTGCTCGCCGGCGTCGTTGAGGCCTGCGCCCCTTACCAGGATCGCCTCGTGCACGAAGTCCGCGGCCGCGGCCTGCTGATCGGTATCGAGTTCACCCAGGCGCAGGCCGTCGGCGAGATGCTGCTGGAGTTCGTGGCTCGCGGCGTCCTGGTGAACCACTCGCTGAACTCCACGCGAGTACTCAGACTGACGCCACCGGCGATCGCCGGCCCCGACGAGGGCAGGCTCTTCCTGGCCACCCTCGCCGAAGCCTTGCGGGCGGTGCACGCCCGCCTCGGATGACCGTCTTCCCTGCCCTGTCATGACATCGGCACCACAACCGGAGAGGACGAACCCCATGCGCCAAGTGACGGTACGGATGACGGCCCAGGGCATCGACCCCGAGAACGCCTACCGGAGAATCAGCGACTTCCGTCGATATCCCGAATTCACCAGGACTGTGCGCGAGGTCAACGTGCATCCTCCCCAACCCGACGGCTCCCTGGTTTCCGATTGGACGGTCTCCTTCCGCAACGGACTCATGTGCTGGACGGAACGCGATGCCTTCTCGCCGCTCACACGCTCCATCGCCTTCGAACAGCTCAACGGTGACTTCGAGACCTTCGAGGGCAGTTGGACCTGCGAGGCCCACCAGGACGGCACCGCCATCACCTTCCGGGCCTCGTTCGACCTGGGGATCCCCACACTGGCGGAGATCCTCGACCCGGTGGCCGAGTCGACCCTGCGCACCAACATCCGGCAGATCCTCGAAGGGCTTCTCGGCACGGTGTCACCGGCCGAAGCCGCGGACGCCACGCATGGCTGAGCCGGCCCTGGTGCATCCGCTCTGCCCGGGCGGGCAACTGCAGGACGAACCAGGCCCGGACACCGCGCAATGCCTGCGTCTGTACGCGAAACTCGCTTCCGGTGTCACCGTGGTCACCGCACGGGACGCGGACGGACCCACCGGGATGACGGTCTCCTCCCTCACCTCGCTGTCGGCCAGGCCCCCACTGCTGCTCGCCTGTCTGCGCGAGGGTTCACACACCCTGACGGCGGTCCGGGCTCAGGGCGTGTTCGCGGTGAACCTGCTGCGGGAGGAGCAGCGACCGCGGGCGACCCGCTTCGCGGATCCGGCATCCTCGTCGGCGGAGCGGTTCTGCGGGGTCCCGATCCAATGGGTCCTGGGGGTACCGGTCTTCGGTGACGCGCTGGGGTGGTCGGTCTGCCTGGTCGAGGACATCCGCAGGTACGGCGACCATTGCGCGGTGGTGGGGCAGGCGGCTGCGGTACAGGCGGCGTCGGGGCGGCCGCTGCTCTGGCACGGCCGGGAATTCCGCGCTCTGTCGGGACCGGGCGAGCCGATGGCTGTGGGAAGAGCACCCCGGTGAACCTGTTCGCAGGGGGCACGCCCTGCTGGGAACTCAGTAACCCGGACGGGCGGAGCGGCGGGGACTTGCCGCCCCCGGTACGCGGCCGGCTTGGCGCTGATGTCGTGGTGGTGGGCGCCGGACTGGTGGGGCTGTCCACGGCGTACCACCTGGCGGAGCGCCGGCCTTCGCTGGACATCACGGTGGTGGACGCCAAACGGCCGGCAGCGGGTGCCAGCGGGCGCGGCACCGGGCTGCTGGGCCCGCGGGTGGGCCCGCCGATCGACCAGGCGGTGCGCCGCCACGGCCCAGCCACCGCCCGCCGGATGCACCAGGCCAGCATTGAGGCGGTACGGCACGCCGTGGACCTGTGCGCCCGGCTCGGTGTGCCCTGCACGGACGGCGAGCAGATCGTCGCCGCGCGCTCCCGTACCGGATTGGTGTCGTTGGCTCGGCAGGCTGCCGCTTACCGCACTCTGGGCCTGGACGTGCCGGTGCTCAGCGCCGCTGACATCCGGCGGCGGGTGGACGTGCCGTACCAGGCGGGACTGCTTCACCGGCATACCGCGACCCTCGACCCGGCCGCGCTGACGGCCGCTCTGGCGCGGGCCTGCGAAGACAAGGGCGTGCGGTTGTACGGCGGCAGCCCGCTGCGGGAGGTCCGCGACCGGGACGGACGGATGCCCGAGCTGATGTTCCCGCACGGCTCGGTGCGGGCGCCGCAGGCGGTGCTGGCAGTGAACGCAGGGGTGGCCGGGCTCGGCGTGCCGGTCGGCACGGTGCTTGCGTTGGAGGTGCACGCGGTGGCGACCGAACCGCTGGGCCCCACGGCGCGTGCGCTCCTCGGCGGGGGCGGCCCGGCGGTGATCGACGCGGTGCCGCTGGCTCCGTACTTCCGCCTCACCGGGGACGGCCGACTGGTGGTGGGGGGCGGGACCGTCCTCCACTCGGACGGGGCCGCCCCCCGCCGTGTAGCGATGCTGCGGGCCTATGCCTGGGACCGGCTGGAGCAGTGGCTGAGGACCCTGCACCCCGCTCTGGCGGGGGCGGAGATCACGCACCGTTGGGCGGGCAGGATCGGGGTGACGGCGGACGGCCTTCCTGTGGTGGGGCCGGTCCCGGGCCGTGCAGGCATCTGGTACGCGGGCGGCTGCAACGGGCACGGGCTGGCGATGTCGGTGGCGCACGGCGCCTACCTCTGCGCGGCTCTGCTGGGTGCCGCGGATACGCCCGAGCCGCTGCCCTGGCACCGCCCCCGGGCGCCGCGGCTCCCGGTGTCGAGGATCACCCGCCCGCTGCTGCGGGCCTGTCTGGCCTCGATGGACCGGACGGCCCGCCGCGGTGCATGGCCCGAACTCGGTCCGCGGCGGTAGGGAGCCGCAGACCATCTGATCAATTCCTCGAAGCAGCACGGACGCAGGACTGAAGAGCAGCACGGACGCAGAACTGATCGGGAAAGGGGCACCGGAATGATCGGCACGCTGCTGGCGAGGCCACTGGAACTCATGGAAGCCAACTTCCGCAGGCCGACCGGGCGGGCCGGCCGGTTCTTCGGCCACCTCATGGCCGTACAGCACCGGAGCCTCACCAGGTGGGCGATCGAGCACATGGACGTGCGCGGCCGCCAGCGGGTACTGGACGTCGGCTGCGGTGGAGGCATGGCGGTGCAGCTGCTGTCTCAGCGGGCCGGCCAGGGATTCACCGCCGGGGTGGACTACTCGATGGAGATGGTCGAGCAGGCGGTACGGCGCAACCAGGCGGGAATCGCGCGCAGCCGGGTCGAGATCCGGCACGCCGACTGTGCGGACCTGCCGTACGAGGACTGCCTGTTCGACCAGGTCTGCGCGATCGAGACCTTCTACTTCTGGCCGGATCCCATGCGGGGTCTCGCCGAGGCGCACCGTGTGCTCAAACCGGGCGGCCAGGTGTCGATCACGCTGGAGATGAGCCGGGAGGCCGGTGACGACCCGTCCCTGGTACAACGGGTCTTCGGCCGGCGCTTCACGGAGCGCTCGGAGCGTGCGGGGCTGCACATCCTCTCCGGGGACGACCTGGTGGACAGGCTCACCAAAGCCGGCTTCCGGGACGCCCGGTTCGTGTCGGAGCCGCGCCGATCGCTGGGCTGGGTCTGCGCTCTGGCGCGGAAGTGAGGGCGGGCCGATGACTGAGGCACGCACGTACGCAGCGGTGCCCGCCCCCAGGGCGGAAGGCTTCCCGGTGCTGGGTAACGTCCTGGACTTTCGCCGCGACATCCTGCAGGCCATGCGCCGGGGGCACGCCGCCCACGGCGACCTGGTCCGCTACCGGCTCGGCCCGGTGGCGGTGCATGGCGTGTCCAGCCCGGAGCTGGCCGCCGACGTACTGACCGACACCGACAGGTTCGGCAAACTCGGGCCGGACAACCCGCTGCGGCTGGTCCTTGGCGAGGGCCTGCTGACCGGCGACGACCACAAGAGCTGGCTGCGCAACCGCCGGATGATGCAGCCGATCTACACCAAGCAGTCCCTCGCGGGCATGTTCGCCACGATGGGTGTCTCGGCGGCCGAGCAGATCTCGCACATGTCCGCTCGCTACCGGACGGGCGCGGCACTGGACCTGCACAAGGAGATGATGCGGGTCACCCTCGACATCGTCAGCCGCTGCATGTTCAGCACCGATGTGAGCCGGACCCTGGCCGGGCTCGGACCGGACGCGGTGGACATCGCGATCAACTACGCCTTCGACCGGCTGCAGAACCCGTTCAGCCCGCCCACGCACTGGCCGACCCCGCGCAATCGGCGCTTCCACCAGGTCATGCAGGGACTCGACGACCTCATCTACCGGATCATCGCGGAGCGCCGGAAGTCCCAGGGCCCCGCCGGCGGGGATCTGCTGGACATGCTGCTGGCGGCCCGCGACGCCGACACCGGCAAGGGGATGACCAACCGGGAGTTGCGGGACGAGGTGATCACCACCTTCGCCGCCGGGCACGAGACCACCGCAATCACCCTCACCTGGACCTTCTACCTGCTCTCCCGGCACCGCGCGGTGCTGCGGCGGGTTCAGCAAGAAGTGGACGGCGTACTGGGGCACGAGTTGCCCACCCCCGACGACCTGGCGGCGATGCCGTACACGCTCCAGGTCTTCGAGGAGGCGCTGCGGCTGTACCCGTCGGCGCCGATCGTCCCCCGGCTGGTACTGCGGGACACCGAACTGGGCGGCTACCGGGTGCCGGCCGGGTCACGGGTTCTGGTCAACCTGTTCAACGTCCACCGCCACCCACGGCACTGGCCGGACCCCGAGTGCTTCGACCCGGACCGCTTCCTGCCGGACGTCAGGAAGGAGCGCCACCGTTTCGCCTACCTGCCGTTCGGCGCGGGGCCCCATCTGTGCATCGGGAAGCACTTCGCACTCATGGAGGCCCATCTGCTGCTGACCGCCCTGGTGCGCCGCTGGGAGTTCCGGCATGTCCCCTCACACCGGGTGGTGAATCACGCCAGTATCACTCTGAGGCCGCGGTACGGGATGCTGATGACGATGCATCAGCGGACGTCCTCGGCCGCCCGCCCCGCCAGCGCCCGGTAGACCAGCCAAGCAGACCACCGCGGTACACGACCTGCCGCAGCCGACCGCATCCGGAAGAACGGACCTTCATGAACGCTGACCCAGGGATCTCCGAGCCCGAGCACATCAACTGGACCCGCTACCGGCCGGGCCAGCAGGCCGGCCACTACGAGAGCTTCTACCAGCGAGGCAACCACCCTACGGAGCCCCGCGCCTTTTGGATCAGGTACACCGTCTTCAGCCCGGCGAAGATGCCCGAGGCCGCCATCGGCGAACTCTGGGCCATCTGGTTCGACGGAGTGACCGGGCGGCATGTGGTGGCCAAGGAGGAGTACCCCATCGCCGACTGCCACTTCAGCACCGACTCGTTCGGCGCCCGGGTCGGCGACCGGCTGCTGGAGCCCGGCCGCCTCAAGGGCGAGGCGACCGGGCCGGACGGCAGCATCGGCTGGGATCTGACGTACAGCGGGGGCCAGGCGCCGCTTCTCCTGCTGCCGCCGAACCTGTACAGGGGCGGATTCCCCAAGGCCAAGAGCCTGGTCGGCACGCCGCTCGCCCAGTACAGCGGCAGCCTGCACATCAACGGAGAGACCATCGCCGTCGACGGCTGGACCGGCAGCCAGAACCACAACTGGGGCAGCCGGCACACCGACCACTACGCCTTCGGGCAGGTCGCCGGTTTCGACGGGGAACCCGACAGCTTCCTGGAGGTCGTCACCGCGCGCGCCAAGATCGGCCCGCTGCGCACCCCGAAGGTCACCTTCCTCGTCCTGCGCCACCAGGACCGCGAGTACTCGCTGGTGTCGCTGCGGCAGGCGCTCTCCGCCAAGGCGGACTTCGGCTACTTCTACTGGGACTTCGCCAGTTCCGACGAGGCCGTCGACATCCGCGGGCGGATGACCGCCCCGGCGGAGCGGTTCGTCGGCCTGAACTACTACAACCCGCCCGGCGGGATCAAACACTGCCTCAACACGAAGATCGGTTCCTGCTCGGTGCAGGTCGTCAACCGGATGACCGGCAAGCGGATCGAACTCAATACGGACAGCCGTGCTCTGATGGAGATCCTCACGGACGACCGTGAGCACGGCATCACCATCCGCGCGTGACCGGCGCGGCTGCGCTCACCGAGAGCATCACGGTCCAGGTGGCACCGCTCACGGCGTACACCGCTGTGAGCGACGTCTCCCGGATGGGACAGTGGAGTCCGGAGTCGCGCGGCGCACGGGTGCTGGGCAGTCGAGGGGAGTCTGCTTCTCTTTCAAGGTCCGCTTTCTGGGCGTGGCCCTCTCCCGGTGGACGTACGACGCCGCCCTCCAGGGCTGCCTGGAGGGCGGCGAGTGTCGTTCTCATCGGGGCCACGGCCCCCTGACGCCGGCACACCGGCAGCGGCGCCGGCGGCTCATCGGGATCGGCGGCGGTGATCCAGCAGCAGCGCCATGGCGCCCAGAGCGAACAGGCCCCGGTAGGGCCTGCGTTCGCCTCCCATGGAGGACGGCGTCCTCGGCTGGTGGACCTGGAGCGCGAACCGCCGGTTGGCCGCATCGGCCAGCAGCCCACGCAGTTGCTCAGGGCTGGTGCTGGCGGTGACCATCAGGTCCATCGCCGTACGAGCCACCTGCTCCAGTGAGATGAATTCGCTGAGCAGGGACAGCACGATGCCCCGGACCTCGCCCTTGAAGATCTCCGCCAGCGACAGTTCGGGAGCCAGGCAGCGCACCGAGCCCTCGAGGTTGGCGAAGGATTTCCCCAGCAACGAGATCGCGGGAGCGGAGCCGATGCCCCGTTTGGTGGCCTTTTCCAGCACTGTGGTCAGCGAAACGCCGAAATTGAGTTCGTCCAGCGAGGCATTGGCAATCTTGGGGACCAGCGCCGCCATGTCGGCGGCGAACGCCGGCAGGTTCGCCCAAGCGGTGAGTTTCCCCATGTCGGCCCAGGCGCGGGCCAGACCGTGTCCGTCGTTCTGGGCCAGTGCCATCAGCAGCGGGAGCAACTGCAGGCTGGTCCGCTTGTCCAGGCGCCCCACCATGCCCCAGTCGATCAGAGTCGCCTGCCCTCCGGGCAGGGCGAAGACATTGCCCGCATGCGGATCCGCGTGGAACGTTCGCTGGATGAAGTAGCCGCGGTACATGAACCGCAACAGGTCTTTTCCGATGTCGGTGCGTTCGCTGTCGCTGAAGGCCCTCCGGTCCAGATGCCGTACGGACATACCGGGCGCCATGGACTGCACCAGCACCCGGGGTGTGGCCGACAGCACTTCGGGGACTGCCAGTGTGCGGAAGTCCCGCACCGCCTCCCGAGCCTCCTCCATGTTGTGCGCCTCACCGGTGAAGTCCAGTTCAGGCTCCATGGCGTCGAAGATCGAGCCCAGCATCGCCTCGACGTCGATGACCTCGTTGAACCGTGGTGCCACCCGTGCCACGATCCGGGCCGCCCTGCGCAGCAGGGCCATGTCCGCTTGCACCGCCTCGCGGATCGCGGGCCTCTGGATCTTCACGACCGCCGGCCGTCCCCCGGGGAGGGCCACCCGGTAGACCTGGGCCAGCGATGCGGCTCCCAGGGGGTGCTCGGTGTCGATGTCGTCGAACCTGAGTTTCCAGTCAGCGCCGAGATCACGCGCCAGAACGGGCTCGAACGTGGAGAACGGCTGCACGTCGACCTGGTCGTGCAGGTTCTGCAACTCGGCGATCATCGTGGGCGGGACCATGTCCGGCCGCGTGGAGAGGATCTGGCCGAGCTTCACATAGAACGGTCCCAGGCTCTCCAGAGCATGCCGTACGGCTCGGGCACGCCGCTGGGCGTCCCCGGCGGAGGCCACCTCAGCCTCCGCCGGGGACCGGCCGTCCCTTCTGGATCTGCCGCGTTCCCGCGCCGCATGACCGACCTCGTCGGCGATCAGACCGCCCAGCACCTTCACGACCAGCCGGAGCCGGTCGCCGACCAAGGCCCTCACGACGCGGGTTCCCTCCTCGAGTTCTGCACCAGCCGGCCCGGCGTACCAGACACGGTCAGCGATCGGCGGGGCGACAACGGAGCGACAGGACGGCCGTGGTCATCACTTCTTGCTCGGCGGACGGACCCCGGCGGTCTCTGCGACGTCCCGGACGGCGTCCAGGGCACCGACAAGCGTGGAAAGCAGTTCGGTCAGCCTGGCGATCTGCTGGGGCAGCGTCGCCAGCGATTCGGCCAGGCCGCCCAACGCGCCTGCCGAAGCGGGCAACGCGGCGGCGGAAGCGGGCAACGCAGCTGCCGCACCAGCGAGTTGACCGAAGGCCGAGAGCGGATTGGCCGGTGCGGTCGCCCCACTGAGGGCCGCCACGGGATTGACGGCGCCCGCCAGGGCGGCGAGCGGGTTGGCCGCCCCGGCGAGGACCCCCAAGGGGTTCACCGCCCCGGAGTTGCGGTCCGCGGTGTCAGCCAGGGTGGCGAACGGGTTGGCACCCGCGAGCGCCGCCATGGGGTTCACGGCGCCGAACGCCGCCAGCGCCTGGAGCGCTCCGACCGGCGTCCCGGCCAGAGCCGCCAGTGGATGGCCGGAGGGGAACCAGTCCGGGAGGTTGGATTTATTGGACTTGTTCGGCGGATCAAGGAATTCGTTGAAAGCCCTGTTGGAGCTGTCGGCGATGTCGCTGAGGAAGTTCTTGATGGTGTCCTGCGTGCTCGGCTTGTCAGCCACTCTGACGGACGTCCTTCCTGAATGGGCATCACGGAATCAACCGGGATGCCGAACCATTTTTCTTCCCGGTCATCCGCAGGGCTAGCCCAGGGTTTTGCTGCACATGTGACGGAGTCTTGCCCGGCCACGTGTGAAAGCACCCTCGGCGGCCTTTACGGAAATCTGCTTGATGCGGGCGAATTCGGCAACGGAGATCCCGTCGGCCCGCGCGAGTATGACTTGCCGTTCCCTGCCGCGGAGCTGATGGGCCTGCCGAAGCAGCCAGCGGCCGAACTCCTGGTCGCAGACGGCCTCCTCCAGCATCTCCGCCTCTCGCCCGGCATCCGTGCGCTGCAGCAGGCGTGTCCAGCGCTCACGTTCCCGGTAGTAGTCGATGCACAGCCGCATGGCGACCGTGGTCAGGAACGCCCCTAGTCGATCGGGGTCCAGATCGCGATGGGCCGCCGCTCGCAGCAGAGCCTCCTGGACGCAGTCCTCGGCGTCATGGAGGTTGGGCAGTCGACGGCGCACCAGACGGATAAGGCGCTCACGATGCTGGATTACCTCATACCAGGAGGAATTTCCAGATGAATGCATGCACGTCACCAATGATCGAACGACTGAAATGTGCCTAGTGAGTTTTTTCGTGCATGCTCTATTGCAGTCCAAGGGCCTCCATGTTTCTCCCCCTTCCCGTCCTGTGTGACCAGAACATTCCTTGCCGTGGGCGGAGATAGGCAAACCCGGCCCATGGATAGTAGTACTAAATTCGGCTTGAATTCACATCCGGCTTAAATCCGCTGACGTTCGGGGGCGCTAGTCGCACATCCCCTGACATCCCCTGCTGTACGGCGGCGGTGTGATCGGGCAGGCTGTGGCGGGCGCGGTGGCGCCTCGTCTGCCTGCGGTTTGGCCAAGGGACGGGACGCGCCCTACTCGTCGGGCGCGTCCATCGCGTGGAAGGGGCGGGCTCGTGAGGAGGCTCCTTCGTGTGGGCATCGAGGGGGGCGGGAGAGGTGTGTGGGCGCGGGCTGTGCCGGCTATCCGACGGTGTAGGGGAGGAACTTCACGGAGGAGGCGACGTCGTTGAAGCCGTTGCCGTTGTTGAAGCTGATGGACTCGCCGGGCAGGAGTGTCACGGGGACGCCCTTGTAGTCGTAGTCGGGGTAGATGCGGACGAGGTAGCGGCTGTTGTTGACGAGGGAGCTGGTGACGTCGTTGAAGTTGTAGTCGTCGAGGTGTGTGATGTCTTCGGTGGTGCGCAGGATGCGGGCGTTGGTGGGGACGTTGTAGTCCCAGTTGTCGTAGAGGCACACATAGCCTCGGGTGCAGGCGTCGCGGCCATGGCCCCGGATGATGGAGGCGTCGGCGGAGGCGGGGGTGGCTGCTGCCAGCAGGGCGGCGGTGACGAGTGCGGCGGCGGCAGCGGTGCGACGTGTGCGGCGGGCGGCGCGGGACACGGGCGTTCCTTCCGGAAGAGGGGGGAGGGGCGGCCGCAGCCGGCCCCGAAGACCTGTCCAGCATCCCGACTGCACACAGTAACGCCAATACTACTATTGGTAACTCATGGAGGTGTCGGAGTACATGCCAAGCGGCACTCCCTCTGGCGAGTACGCCCGCCAACTGGGCGCTCTCCCACGCCTCTTGCGCCGACGCTTCACCAGTGCTAGCAAGCCGCGCTGCCGGGCTCGGTACCAGTGCGGAGGTTCGTTCACGTGGTTGGCCGGGGGAGAGGGCTTCCGGATTGGCCGGCTGGGTGTGAGCGTCGTCGGCCGCGCGTGGCCGGATCGGCGCGGCTGCTGTGCGGCGGGGTGTCTCTCTACAGTCGGCCTCGGCCGGTAGGACCGGTACAGGCGATGGGGACGGCTTGTGGGTGTTGCGGCGAAGAGCGCTTACGAGAGTGCGGATCGTCTGCTGAAGGCGTACGGGGTCGACCCGGTGCGCGGGTTCCTCCCGGTCCGGGACCCTGCCCGGCCGAATCCCGAACCGTTTGTCGCCTGGGACGAGTTCACGGCCGTGCTGCCAAGCTCCTCGCCGCGGGACGGGTGCGTCAAGAGATCACCGCTTTGGGACCGGCGCCCGATCCCCGGTCCCTGACCGGCCCGGCCGAGCGGGAGCGCGCGATGCTGCTCTCCTGTCTTGGGCATGCGTACCTCTTCGCCGAGTCCCGCGGCCCCTGCGGCAGGCTGCCGGTACAGCTGGCGCTGCCGTGGTGGCAGGCGGCACGGCTGGTAGGGCGCCCGCCGGTGCTCACCTATGCCTCGCACACCCTGGCCAACTGGAGACGGTTCGATCCCCAGGGCCCGATCGCCCTGGGCGACATCGCGCGTTTGGAGAACTTCCTCGGGGCCTGGACGAGGAGTGGTCCGTTCTGGTCCACGTGTACTCGCTGTCCTGCGGAGGATGCCGGAGGACTGCGACCCGTACATCCACTACCACCTGGCTCGCCCGTTCCAGATCGGCTGGTCGGACGCCCGGCTGTGCTCGAGGGCATCGTCTACGAGGGGGTGACGGCCTATGGCGGGAGAGGGCAGAAGTTTCGCGGCGGGACCGGGGTGCAGAGTTCGGTCATCCCCGCCTTCGTCACGGTCCTGGGCGGCACACCCTTCATGACCTATCTCCGCCGGCACGCCCAGGACACCGACCGCTACCTCGTTGCCCTACAACGGCACCGCACCTGAAGACGCGGCCTGCATGGCCCCTTTCTGGTGGCGTCACGCCGCCTGGGGATGTGCGACTGTCACCGTTCGGCGTGATCACTTCGCGGAGCTTTGCCTGCGGTCGACGTGGGGTGTACCGGAGAGGTGAGGAGGGTGCGCAGATCGATGACGCGGTAGCCGCGTGAAGTGACCGTATCGAGGATCCGTGGCAGGGCGTGGGCGTCGATCACGTCGGTGCGGTCCTCGGCCGCGCCGACGTGCATCTGCAGGATGGCTCCAGGGCGCAGGGCGTCCAGCGCCCTGGCCACCGCGATGTCCACGGTCATGCCTCCTTCGGTGCCCTTCCAGCCGTTGGTGTCGGTGGTGAATTCGATGTCCGCGAATCCGAGTGCGTTGACCACCTTGATCTGGGCGGGGCTGGTCTGGCTGTAGGGGAACCGGAAGAACGGGGTCAGAGTTCCTGCGGCCCCGGCCGTGCGCAGGGCCTGATCCGCTGCTTGGATCTCGCGGCGTGCTGCGGCGGCGGTCAGGTCCTTGAAGTAGGGGTGGCTGTAGGAGTGGTTGCCCAGCCCGTGTCCCGCAGCCGCGATCTTTTTGACCACCTGGGGGTGGCGATCGGTGAAGTCGCCGGTCAGGAAGAAGGTGGCAGGCGCGTGCCGGCGGGCCAGGTCTCCGAGGATGCTGTCCAAACCGGCGTCGTTCCAGGCCGCGTTGAACGTCACCGCTACCACCCGCTCGCGTGTGCGGATCACGCGGTTCTCCGATCCGAACAGCGCCCGCAGCCCATGCCCGTCCGCAACCGCCGCCAGGCCCGGCGAAGAAGGCTTGTGCGTCCGTGCCCAGGACCTGGGCACGGACGGACAGAGGACGGCGAACAGCCCGGCGCCCACCTGGAGGTGGCGGCGGAGGACAAGACGGCGTGTCAGGACGGCAGAACTCGTTTCCATGCCACTGCCATCGGCCGGCCGGGGCCCGCCCTTGAGCCCGTACCGCCCCGGCTGGCTCACCTGCCCGGACCATGCCGTCACCTCGATCGCCGAGTCTCCTGAATCGGCCTGAACGTCGTACATGAGGAGCGACCGGCAGTGGGGATGTTCTTCGCAGACAGCCGTGCGTGGCTGCGCGGGCTGGGAGTTCCCGACTGTGATCCGGACACGAACTTGGCTGGTGTGGTCGGTGTCGCCAACTCCTCTGCGGCCTCCACGCGAGCCTGGTTCTCGGTCGCGATCCGGTTGTACTTCTCATCCATCGACCGGTGGTCATGGCCCGGCACGTCGACCGCCGCCACCGCGAAACCGCCTCCGGCCACAAAGCGGCGCTTCCGGTAGGTAATCCGTCGGTGGCCACCAGCGACGCTGCAAGGAAGCTCAGAGGCCGTCCAGTTGGTTACAGACCGACCGGGTTGACGAAGGTACCCGGGTGGGTGGCGCCGTCCTGCTTGAGGATCTGGCCGCCGAACGGCCACTTCAGGGTGAAGTGCGTCGTCTCGTTCGGCGGGGTGACCAGGAACTTCGACGGGACGAACTTCTCCTTCTGCGGCGTGGACTTGGCCACCGGGAGCAGGGTGATGCTGAAGTCCGTCGTGTCCCCCTGACCCAGGGTCAACTTTTCGGGCTTCTTGGAGGAGCGCGCCAGCGACCAGGTGCCGTCGGTCTTCTGAGCGCCGACCATGTCGACACCGGCGAAGCCGGACAGGGTGCAGGTGTGCTTGCTCCGGTTGGTGAACCAGATGTACGCCTGGGTCTGCTTCTTGGTCTGGCCCATCTCCGGCTTCGCGTCATCCCCCGTGGCGAAGCCCGCCTTCAGGTCGGCAGTGTGGCAGCGGGCCGGGGCGGCGGCCTTGGCGGGGGCGGCCGAGGCCGGGACGGCGGCAGCGGCAGTGCCGGCGACGACGATCGTTGCAAGGGCCACGGCGGTCAGCTTGCTCTTCATGAAGTTTCGGTTCCCCTCGAATACGAATCGGCGCGCGAGGTCAGTGCGCGCCTACGCACCTGAAGACGTGCAATGCCCGAGTTGCGGTTTCATCTTCGTCCGAGGTTTCACGTCATGAATCCGGCGGACCGGGCTCTGGGATCCGCGAGTCGATGCGCACCGTCGGCGGAGGATGCGCACTGAATGCGCAAATCCGGGGACCAGAGCACATTCGTTACGTTCCGTAGCTGTCGTTGCCGATCTCTTGTGATCTTTCGGAGGAGGGCATGCCGGGGGCTCCGTAGCGTCCAGGCATGACGGCACGGAGTACAGGCAGTGCCTCTCGTACGCGCAAGATTCCTACAGCGTCGATCCGGTACGAGGACACGTCGGTGCGTGAGGTGCCGGTCCGGCAGCTTCGGTTGGCAGACTTCACGGAGTCGAAGCCGTGGCGGAATGTCCGGTCGGTACACGGGATGACCCATCACTCGGGCAAATGCGCGTGCGCGACACACCCCCGTCCAGGCACGTCAACGAGAACTGACACGCCGTCATTCCCGCCCCGGCTACAAACTCACTTTGTTACCAGTCCTAACCCGGGGCCGCCCGCTCGTTCAGTGTCCGGGCCGCGCCGGCCCGCCAAGGGCGCCTTCGGCGTCGCTCACGCGATGCGCTGCGCGCACCTGGACCGGCCACCACGGCCCTGGTGCTGGCTGGCTATCAGGCGGCCCCTCCCTTGTGGCGCCCGTCCGCAGGTCAGCGCGGGTCTGCCTGGGGAATCGAGCCGAGCAACTCTGAGGCGAAGCCGATCACGGGGTGGCCGAATTCAAGGAGCCCCTTCACCCGGAGGCTAACTGCCGTACGGCATGTCGGGCCGTCAGTCAGTCCTTCCCCCGATGGTCACGAGCCGTGGCTCAGGAAGCGCTTGAGTGCGTCGAGCCAAGCGGTGTCGCTGTTGCCGTTCTGGCCGCCTCCCCATACGGCGACGGCCTTGGTGACCTTGCCGCAGGCTTGAAGCTCGTAGGACCACAGCGCGGGGGACACGTACCGCCCGGATCCCGGTCGGTCTCGGAACTGGGGCCACAGGAACGGGTATACGGGTTTGCCGGGGGCGATCTGCTGCGCCTCGGCGCGAGCCTGATCGAGCCGGTGCTGCCAGCGGGCCTCGGTGTCCTTCGAGTCTGTGTAGAGACTGGGAAGGAAGACATCCTCGTGCGCCGCGAGGGCGCGGCCCAACGGATAGTAGCGGCGGCCGGTGTTGCCGAGCAGATCCCAAAAGCCGATCTGCTTGCGCGGAGCGACTTCACGCGTCCACGTCAGCAGGGTCGACAGTTTCCGGAAGTGGCGCTTGGCCGCCTCTGGTGTGCCCGTGAGGTAGAGGGTCTCGTAGTCGAGGACGAGTGGCCCGGGGTTTGCCATGTGCTGCCGTACCAGCTTCTGGTAGGCGGCCTTCGGGGGCAGGTTGAGTTCGGTGGTGGGGCGGCCGTTGGGGCTGCGTACGGGCTGCCCAGAGAGGGCCGCCACCCGACCCTCGTAAATGATGTCGGCCTTGACCGCGCCGTACTGCGTCAGATCGAGGTGGGCGTAGAACGTTGTGTCGTAGGCGGTGAACTGGTGCGGAGCAACAGCCCGCGTAGGAGGCGAGGACGCTGCCGAAGGAGCGTCCGATGCGCCGTTTTGGCAGGCGGTCAGCAATAGCATGCCCATGACAGTCGCAAGAGGACGTCGCACGTTTCGAAGCTACCTATCTAGTTTGTGGGCCTTCACAAGGAACGGGGAGCCGGGGGACCGACCGTCGGAGCGGATCGGCGTCGTCGAGGTGTTAACGCTGCGCGTCTGCGCCTGTGGGATCGGCGGCGGCCTGTACGAGGTTGTGCTCCAGGCGTTCCAGGGTGAGCAGGGCCGCGATCCGCTCGTCGGCGGACATGCCGGCGGTCGAGAGGTCCTCGAGTTGGCTCCAGACCCGCTCGACCTCGCGGCGCAGGGCATGGCTCGCCGCTGTGGGCTCGATGAGCGAGGCGCGCTTGTCGGTGGGGTCGGGGCGGCGGCGGACGAAGCCGGCCTGTTCCAGGCGCCGGACGGTGCGGGTCATGGTGGCCGCGTCGGAGTCCAAGAGGCGCACCAGGGCAGCCTGCCGCTGGGGGCCCAACTCCCACAGATGCATCATGACCAGCTCCTGGCCCGGATGCAGCCCGATACGGCGCAGCAGCTGTCCGGCGAACATGCGGTGCAGGCGGGCCAGGCGAAAGATCGCGTGACTGATCGGGCCACTGCCGGCCGCGGCTGGCACCGGGACGGTGGCCTCCTGTCCCGTTTCCGGGGAACTCCCTCCGGCTTCGGGGGTGAACTCTGCCATCTCTCCCTCACTTTCCTGCCCGAGCAACTTGATCCTACCTTCCGGTAGGTGACCCGAAGCTCCGCCCTGCTCCGGGCAGCGATAGGTCCAGTTACAGGCGCGTGATGCACGCCACACAACCCTTCAGGAATGAACCCGCCGCATTTACCTGTTCGGACAGGTGATTTACTTGTCCGAACAGGTAAATGCCGTGGTGCGGGCCAGCGGGTCCGGGCCGCAGAGCGCACTCATCTGGAGGAAGAGACCATGACCACTGCATTCGAGCCGATCGACCTGGGCGGCCGCCGCCTGACCAGCCGCGTCGTGATGGCGCCGATGACCCGAAGCCGCGCCTACGGGCCGGGCGCCGAGCCGACCGAGCTGATGGCGACGTACTACGCACAGCGCGCCGGCGCCGGGCTGATCGTCACGGAAGGCATCCAGCCTTCGCCGGTCGGCCAGGGCTACCCCGACACCCCCGGCCTGCACACGCCCGGACAGGTGCAGGCGTGGCGGACGGTGACCGACGCCGTGCACCGCGCGGGCGGCGTGATCTTCGCCCAGCTGATGCACACCGGCCGGATCGGCCACCCGAGCCTCCTCCCCGACGGTCTGGTGCCGGTGGCGCCGTCGGCGGTGGCCGCCAAGGGCCAGGTCTTCACCCATGAGGGGCCGAAGGACTTCGTGACGCCGAAGGAGCTGAGCGAGACGGAGATCCGGCAGACGATCGCCGACTTCGCCGCCGCGGCCCAGGGCGCGATCGAGGCCGGGTTCGACGGCGTGGAGATCCACGGCGCCAACGGCTACCTGATCCACCAGTTCCTCGCACCGAACACCAACCAGCGCACCGACGCCTGGGGCGGCGGCACCGAGGGCCGGATCCGCTTCGCCATCGAGGTCGTCACGGCCGTCGCCGAGGCGATCGGCAGCCACCGGGTCGGCCTGCGGATATCACCCGGAAATCCGTACAACGACATGTCCGAGGACAGCCTGGGCGAGGTCTACACCGCCCTGCTGGACCGGCTCGCCGGCCTGGAGGTCGCCTACCTGCACCTGATGGAAGGGCCGGACCGCGACCTGACCGCGTCCCTGCGTAGCACCTGGTCCGGCACGTTCGTCCTCAACCCCTTCACCTACCCCGACGCCACCGGCCCCGACGCGCTGAAGCTGATCGAGGACGGCACGGCGGACATGGTCGCCTACGGGGCGCTGTTCCTGGCCAACCCCGACCTGCCCCAGCGTCTCGCCGCCGGCGGTCCGTTCAACACCCCGGACCCGTCCACCTTCTACGGTGGCGACCACCGCGGCTACACCGACTACCCGACCTTGGACTGACGTCCGTTGCCGCGCTGCGGCCTGCCTGCATTCCGCGTTGCACCAGTGCGATCGCGCTATGCGCGTTCGCGGCCGTGCTCGTGACCGCACTCGTGCTCGTGCCGGTATTCGGTGCCGCCGTACCGGCCGAAGGTCGATCAGAAGTCAGCTCCTGCACCGCTGCTGGCGCTCGGTTTGCGGCTGGGCCGTGCCTCAAGACCGTGCGGGCACGGGGTCGACGGTGGTGAGCCACTGGGTGACGAGGGTGTCGATGAACTCGTCGGTGGCTTCGGCCCGGTCGAAGAAGAGGCGGGCGAGGAGGGGACCGTAGAGCAGGCTGTACTGCTCGTCGGTGATCTGCAGGCCGGACGGTTCCAGGAGCTTGTTCAGTGCGGCGAGGCGGTCCTCCATGATCCGGGCCATGGCCTGGGCGCTGTCGGCGTCATGGTCGGCTTCGGCGGCGATGGCCAGCGCGGCGGTGCGGGTGGCGGGGACGGTAAGGCCGGCGCGCAGGCTGACCAGCCAGGCAGTGGCGACGGCGCGTACGTCGGTGCCGGGTTCGGGGTAGCCGACGTCGGGGCCTTGCAGGGTGACGTCCGAGAGCAGGGCCGCGCGGTTGGGCCAGTGCCGGTACAGGGTCTGACGGGTGACACCGGCCCGTTCGGCCAGCAGCGCGGTGGTCAACCCGGTCAGCCCGACCTCGGGCAGCAGCTCACGGGCGACGGCCAGGATGCGGGCGCGGGTGCGCTGGACGCGAGGGTTGTCCGGATTCGGCTGACGCCGGTGGACGGGCGGCATGGACGACATGGAGCCCATCCTACCCGGAATCACACACATCGTGTGACGCGCGTCACCCCGCACCGACTTCATATTTCACACGAGTTGTGTGATACACAAGAATGGAAATCACACAAACTGAGTGATTCACTCTGCCCCTCTCTTCCCTTTCTGGAGTTCTCGATGTCCACTGCGATCACCTACTCCCGCTACGGCGGCCCGGACGTGCTCACCCTGACCGAGGTCGCCACCCCCGAGCCGGGGCCGGGCCAGGTCCGGATCAAGGTGCGGGCCGCCTCGGTGAACCCTCTCGACCTGAAGATCCGATCCGGCCTGATGGCCGACATGGTCCCGGCGCGCTTTCCCGTGACCCCCGGCCTGGATGCGGCCGGTGTCGTCGACGCGGTCGGCCAGGGAGCCGATGCGGCCGTGGGGGACGAGGTCCTCGGTGCCGCCGTCGGCGGCAGCTACGGCGAGTACGCCCTGCTGGAGCGGCCGGTGGCCAAGCCCGGGGCGCTGTCGTGGGAGGTTGCCGCCTCGCTGGTCACGGTCGGTGAGACCGCCTTCCGCGTTCTTGGGCAGCTGGGTGTGCGAGCGGGACAGACCCTGCTCATCCACGGCGCTGCCGGCAGCGTGGGCGGCATCGCGGTGCAGCTGGCGGCCGCCCGCGGCATCACTGTCATCGGAACGGTCGGCGAGCATGACATCGAGCGTGTCACCGCCCTCGGGGCCGCCGCCGTCCGCTACGGCGACGGCTGGGCGGAGCGGGTGAAGGCTGCCGCCCCGGGCGGGGTGGACTTCGTCTTCGATGCTTCCGGCGCCGGTGTGCTCGCCGACTCCGTCGCCCTGACCGGGGACAGTGCGCACGTCATCACCATCGCCGACATGTCCGCCGCGCAGCACGGCGTCCGCTTCAGCGCGGGTAGCGCCGGCCAGGGCGGAGACTCCCTGCCGGAGCTGGTGCGGCTGGCCGCGGCCGGCAAGCTCACCGTGCCGATCTGGCGCACCTACCCCCTGGCGGAAGCGGCACAGGCCCACGCCGACCTGGAAGCCCACCGCAACCAGGGCAAGGCCGTCCTGCTGCCCTGACCCCCTCGTACCGCCCCCTCAGGTCGTTGGGGCGGACGAGGCGGCCCCGGGGCCGCAGCCGGCACCACCACCGAACGCCGCACCGCCAAGAACGCAGGACCACACAACCGATGCCAGCCCGCCCCACCCTCGCGCTGCTGACGGCCGATGCGCACCTCACCGCCGCGTTCGAGGTCCTCGGCCAGAAGTGGACCGGGAACATCCTGCACACCCCGGCTGCCCGCCCAGCCCGGTACGGCGAACTGCACGCGGCCATCGGCTCCATCAGCACCAAGATGCTCGCCGACCGGCTGCGCGAACTCCTCGATGCCGGGCTCGTCACTCACGACCAGCTCCCGCCCGGACCCGCCACCTACACGCTCACCGCCGACGGCCGGGCCCTGATACCCGCCCTGGAGCAGATCCGCTCCTGGTCGCAGCACCGAACCACCTGATCCCTTCACTTATCACCGAAAAGGAAATCCCCATGTCCGCACGCACCCTTCCCGAAGCGACCTTCGCCCGTACCGTTCTGGGCTCCGGCCCCGGCCTCGTCCTCGCCCACGGCGCCGGCAGCAGCATCGACAACACCTACGGCCCGATCCTTCAGGGCCTGGCTGCCCACCACACCGTCGTCGGCATCGACTACCCCGGTAGCGGCGACACCCCCCGCTCCACCACGCCGCTGTCGCTGGACGACCTGGCCGACCAGCTCGTCGCCGCCGGCGTCGCCGAGGGCCTGGAGACCTTCGCGGTCTCCGGCTACTCCCTCGGCGGCCTCGTCGCCATGCGCGCCGCCGCCCGCCACCCCGAGCGCGTCACCGCCCTCGTACTGACCGCGACCCTGCCCTACCGGGACAACCGGCTCGCTCTCGCCACGCCGATCTGGGCCAAGCTTGCCGAGACGGACCGCGAGCTGCTGGGCAAGTTCCTGGTCATGATGGCCATGGGCGCGGACGCGCTGGAGGCGATGCCGGCTGAGCAGCTCCAGCAGGCCGCCGCATGGGCTGCCGCCGGCGTCGTCGACGGCACCCCGGAGCACGCCGAACTCGCCGGCCGGGCCGACGTCCGCGACGACCTGGCGCACGTCAAGGCACCTACCCTGGTCATCTCCACCACCCAGGACTGGTTCACCTCCACTCGCCTTCACCACCAGATCGCCGATGGCATCCCCGGCGCCCAGCTCGTGGAGATCCCCACCGGTCACCTGCCCATGGTCGAGCGCCCCGAGGAATGGCAGAAGCTCATCACCACCTTCCTCGCCCAGCACCAGTAAGCCGCATAGGCATCACGCCGCCTTGATCCCTCATCCGCCCGGCCGGCCAGGCGGATGGCCCGGCAGACCGCGTCTCAACTCCCCGTTCCCTCGTCATCTGGAGATCCCGGTGTCTTTGCCCCTGCTGTTCGGCGCCAACATCGACCCCACCTGGAACGACCCGACGGCACCCGCGCGGCTGGCACAGCACATCGAAGATGCCGGGCTGGACCTGATCACCATTCAGGACCACCCCTACAGAAGGCGTTCTACGACACCTGGACGCTCATCTCGTATCTGGCCGCCCAGACCCGCACCGTCACCTTCGTTCCCACCGTCGCCAGCCTTCCCCTACGGCCCCCGGCCATGCTCGCAAAGGCCGCCGCCAGCCTCGACGTCCTCACCAGCGGCCGCCTGCAACTCGGTCTGGGAGCAGGGGCCTTCTGGGAGGCGATCGAAGCCATGGGCGGACCACGCCGCACCAAACGCGAGGCAGTCGATGCCCTCGATGAGGCCATCACGGTCATCCGAGGCATGTGGAGCACGCAACGGTCCATCCGCACAACCGGCCGCCACTACCGCGTCGAGGGCGTCCACCCCGGCCCTGCCCCCAGCCCCAACCTGGGCATCTGGCTGGGCTCCCTGGGTCCCCGGATGCTCGCCCTCACAGGCGCAAGGGCTGACGGCTGGCTGCCGTCCAGCAGCTACCTGCCCTTCGAACAACTCGGCGAAGCCGTCCACCGCCTGGACACCGCCGCCACCGACGCCGCCCGCGATCCCCCTCAACTACGCAAGGTCTACAACCTCATGGGGATCATCGGCCCGGAGAACAGCACCCCGTTCCAAGGCTCGGTGCGGCAGTGGGCCGACCAGATCACCACCGCCGTCACCGACCACGGCATGAACGGCTTCGTCTACTGGCCCGCTGACGACCACCAGCGCCAAATCGACGTCTTCGCCCATGAGGTCGTCCCCCTCGCCTGCCAGGCTCTCCCTACGCGCTGACCTCGCTAGGCGCGCGAGGTGACCAGTCCGCGGACATTCCCTCCTGCCTGCCTGCCCGGCCGCGATCCGGGGCCGGACAGGCACACAGATTCACCCCTGATGGCAGCCCGGGCATCGCCTAATCGTGTGCCTGGATCCCTCCGGAACTCAAAGTGAATTCCGACATGCAACACCCCGCCACAGAGCGTTCCGACGCAGTCCGAAACCGGGCCCGCCTGCTGGAAGCAGCCGCTCGACTGGTCGCTGAACGAGGAGCCGAACACGTGACCATGCAGGCGATCGCGGAGGAAGCCGGGGTCGGGAAGGGCACGCTCTTCAGACGATTCGGCGACCGCAACGGCTTGCTCCTCATCCTGCTGAGCGAAGCCGAGACACGGTTCCGGACTGCCTACACCGCAGGCCCACCTCCCCTGGGACCTGGAGCACCCGCCGCAGCCAGGCTGACCGCCTTCGGCAACGCGCTGATCGACCGCACAGCAGCAGACTCCGACCTCGGCATCGCCCGTGGCCGCCAACTCCCCCTCGAATGTCGCTACGCATCCGACACGGGGAAGGACTTCCACCGTCATGTCTCGTCACTTCTACGGGAGTCAGGCGCGGACGGGGACTGCGACATGCTCGCGTACGCGCTGCTCGGCTTCATGAGCATCGAAGTGTTGGACTTCCTGCGGCAGGAAGGGGCGGTACCTGCCGCCCGACTGCAGGCTGCCTGGGGAGAGACCTCGTCCAACGCCTGGCGCGGCCGTAGTGAGCCACCTGCCGGGTCTCACCGAGCGTGACGCCCGGAGACGCGCACCCGCGCCGATTGCGCATCAACCGCCGACAGCTCCACGCCGCCGCACTGCGCACATTGGCAATACCGCAGGTCGAAGGCCCGCCTTTGCTAACAAACTTGCGGATCCTAGACGGGCGACCGTCTGCGGGGGCGTACTGATGGGCCTCTTCTCCTTCGGGGGCGGCGGGAAGGCGCACAGGCCGGCTGTTCCGATGACCGGACGCCACAGCGAGCAGTGGGCTCGGGCGGTTGAGCGCCAGGCGGCGGAACGGGTGCGTTGGATCCGGTGCGCGGAGTCCCGCGCGCTCGTGCGCCGGGTGGTGAGAGCGGTAGGAGAGGGTCTGGGTGGGGCATCATGTGCCGGCCGTGTCGGACCGGCGTGCCAGACTGCCTCGCATGAAGATCAGCGAAGCGGTCCACGAGATCCTGAAGGCCAACTACCAGCCGCCGTTCCTCTGGGAAGCCGACGAACCGGGTGCCGAGGACCGGGCGGGCTACCAGGGCGAACTCGTCCTGGCCGGGCAGCTCCTGGTGCGTGGCGACCTTGCGATGTGCGGGCTCGGTGCCTCGGAGTACTTCACCTTCGACGACATCCCGGACGGCCGGCACGACGTGTACTTGGCCTACGACTGGCACGACGAGCTGGGCGCCTTCGTCACCGCGGTCGCTCTGATCGCCGGCGGGACCACGCCGGAGGCGCTGGTGAGTGCGAGTTGGGAGGACGCGGCGGATGACGTCAACGATCTCAGCGAGGGCGCCTCGGCGATATACTCCAGCACTCCGGATAGTTGGGGCATTGCCGGGGCCCTCAATCTGACGGCCGGAGAGCCCGGATACGCGGACGCGTTGGCCCGGGTCGGCGCCGAGTTCGCGGCGCAGCGGGCCGCCGGCTCCCGGACCCCGCTGCTTGACGTGGTCGTCAACCCGACGAACGGTGCCAACGCGCTGGTCTTTCCCACCATCGACCACAACTCGAACAGCATCCTGGTCGGCCATGACGAGAGTGGGACGGGCGTCGGGATCATCTGGTCCGGCTTCGAGGGCTGAACCCGGTCTTCACACCGTGCCACGCGCCACCGGGCGCCGATGTCTTCGACGGAGAGGCCGCTGCGGTCTGGCCCACGGGCGCAAAAGGCAGCATGAGGATGGTCATCAGTGCTCCGAACCACGAGACCGCTCGGAGTCGTTGACGCCTCGGTGGTGTGACACCGGCAATGCGTTACTCAGTGTGGCGCTCGCCCGTGGCTGATGCCTGGACGTCCGCGGAGCCCGCTGGATCCGAATGCGGGACCCGTTCAGCGATTCGTTGCCGAGTTACGCACATGGCACCAGGTAGCAGGACCTGGTGAGCACTGCCCGGATGCGGTCGGGGTGCTTTCTTCCGCCGGCTACCTTGCGGGGCACCGGTCAGCAGACAACCGTCTTAGGGTAGTACGCGGTGCTTGGAGACCAGGATTCGTAGACCTCACTGTGGTTGGCCACCTTGTGGCAGCGGCTGGTGCCTCCGTGACGCCTCGCCGACTCGAATCTCGCCGTGACCGGTCAAACCATCCTCGGTGGGCACTCGCGCCAGCTCATCACCCCCGAACGCCTGGGAGACGAAGTCGAGGAAAGCCCCCGTGTCGTCGGTGACGACCCAGGGGGCCAACGGTGGTAGACCCGTCATAGCCCGCGGGTGGGCTTGAGTCTCCCGTAGGGGGAGACGCCAAGGTGGGGGCATGGACGGCAACACGCTCTACTCGATCGGGGAACTGGCCCGGCGTACCGGTCTGACGGTGAAGACCATTCGGTTCTACTCCGATCGCGGAATCGTGGCGCCGACAGACCGCAGCGCGGCTGGCTACCGCCTCTACAACATCCACGCCGTCGCCCGCCTGGACCTTGTGCGGACCCTGCGGGGCCTGGGGCTGGACCTGCCCACGATCCGCAGGGTCGTGGAGCAGGAACTCTCGCTGCCCGAGGTCGCTGCCACGCACGCCGAAGCCCTGGCCGTGCAGATCCGCGTCCTGCGCCTGCGGCATGCGGTGCTGGCGGCGGTGGCCGAACGCGGGCTCACTGCTGAGGAGATAGATCTCATGCACAAGCTTGCCCAACTCTCCGAGGACGAACGCCGACGCCTGATCGGGGATTTCCTCGATGCCGCCCTGGGCGGTCTCGGCGCTGACTCCGCGTTCGCGGGGATGAGGCGCTCGATGACACCCGAGGTACCTGACAACGCGGAGGTGGAGCAGGTCAGAGCGTGGGTGGAGTTGGCCGAACTGGCCCTGGACCCGGATTTCCGGTCCAGCGTGCGGCGGATGGCTGCGGACCACGCGGCCGAACAGGCACAAGGCGAAACCGCGGTCCTGCACCGTGACCTCGCTGCAGTCGTCCGTGACCAGGCCGGACCCGCACTGGAGGCAGGCATCGACCCAGCCTCACGCCAAGCCGATCCGATCATTGCTGCGCTGGCGGCCCACTACGCCCACCTCCTCGGCCTCCCCGACGACGCCGAGCTGCGCCGCTTGCTGCTGGCCAGGCTGGAGAGCATGAGCGACCCGCGCCGGGATCGGTACTTCGAGCTGCTCGCAGTGATCAACGGCTGGCCCGCCCCGCAGAGCCCGGCGCCGGAACTCAACTGGTCCGCCCAGGCCGTCCGCATCCGAATGGAGCGGTAGTGGGCTGGGACCAGGCGACTGCTTCATCCAGCGAACCGGCCGCGCTCGGCAGACGCGTCGTCTGGTCAGTCAGCTCAACATGCCCGGCTATCACGTGTCCCTCCGATCAACGGAAGCGGTCTGACCTGCGCGGGTGGCTGATTTTCGAGTCAGACGCCGCACAGAGCGACCGCAGCCTGTACGTGCGCAACGCACACGGGAGGCTGGGCGGTGAGCACCAGGTCGTCCTGCTTCCTGGGAGGGCTGGCCGCGGTAGGGGGGCGTTGTGGTGGTAGGTGTGGTGGTGGATGCGCACCAGCCATTCGTCGAGGAGGTCCTGCAAGTGGGGGACGCTGTAGCAGGTTTCCTGTTCGGTGTCGGACCGTCCGGATCGTCCTGCATCGACGGGACCAGCTCGCCCGGCATGACCGGCTCCTGGTCGTCGCTGAGCCGCCACGGCCTCGGCGTGGCCGTCATGCGGCGCTGATCCGCTGGCTGACCTGGCAGTAGGACGAATCTAGGACTGCCGAGGGACTCGTGTCCGTAGCGTCACCGTAGCGGGCTCGCCGAAGACCAGTGGGTGGGCAATGCGTGTGGAGTGCGCCTTCGGACTCCGTGCTTGAGGCGATGAGCGGAGGTGGCCCGACGCTTCACCGGGCAACTTGTCACTCCACACGTGCCACGCAAGGCCGACCCAAGCGGTAGCGCGCCTGCTCGAAGTGTCGGGGGAACATCTGACCAACGTCGTTCTCCGGGCTGACCGTACCGACAGTCAAAAAGTTGACTTAACTCGAGGCAGAACGGGGCGCCGGCGAGCGACTCCGAGCGGTGTCCTCCCGCCGACGCGAACCGCGACCGCAGCAACGGAAGGATCGCTCACATGCGCAAGCGCACGACCATCAAGACAGCCCTCGCCGCCGTCGGCATCGCCGCCGCCATCGCTGTTCCCGCCGGAACAGCCAACGCGTCCACGGCACGGCCGGACGTGAACGTCTGGACCTACGTGGGGACCTACAACAGCGAAGCCGAATGCCAGATGGCGGCCCCGTACTGGGAGGGGCGGATAGGCGGAACCGACTTCAAGTGCGACTGGTGGGCATCCAGCAACCACGCGGGGGGCTTCTGGGACCTGTACATCTGGCAGGATTGATCTCGCGTGAGAGACCTGAAGGCCCCGGCGTGCGCTTGAGTTCTAGGGCCTGATAGGAGTCGTGATCAGGCGCCGGCCCGGTTTGCCCTCGCGAGCCGGGCCGGGCGGGTAGAAGCCAGGCACGAACCGGTGCCGGGGCACCCGCTCTACCGCCGCCCGCCAACCGGAGTCGTCCAGGATGCTGTCCCCGGCGAGGGCCTTGGCCATCGCCTCGCGCAGGCGGGCGGCGTCACCGTCTTGGTCGGCGGGCGTCATCGGACCTCGCCTCCTTCTGCGGCCGTGCTCAGGATGTCGGCGAACGCCGTCGTGATGTCGCCGGCGTCTGGCAGCCGACCCCATTGTCCGTTGGGGTTGCACTCCGTCGGCCCCTCCGGCCCCTCCCGAACCGTGCGGGCGGCGTTACTGACCTCTTCGGATTCGTTGTCCAGCGTGGTGACGCGTGGTGATTTCTGCGGTTGGCCGTCTCCTCCGAGAGAACCGCGTTGATGCGGCGTTTGCGCAGGTGGGCGTGACTGGTGCGGGAGGAGCATCGGCGGGCCGTACTCCCGGCGGGGTAGTCGCACAGCCTCTCCACAGCGGATGTGGCCGTTGATCGCCGCGACGCATGCTGGCCCCTGTCACCACTACGAGGTTGTGCACATTCATCGGACAGAGGGCGAATGATCATGCCGGAGCTGAGCAGGAAGGCGTCACCTGTGGGCAGGAGGCCATTGCTGGCCGCGGCGCTGGGTACAGCGGCCGTGGGTACAGTCGGGGCTGGCGCGCCGACGGGCGGAGGGCCGGAGCGACAGCCCGAGAACACCGTGGAGCGCGGTCCGGCGATCCGTCACCGGATCGTCCGGACGAACGGCATACACATGCATGTGGCGGAGGCCGGTCAGGGACCGGCCGTCCTTCTCCTGCACGGCTTTCCCGAACTCTGGTACTCCTGGCGGCATCAGCTGCGGGCCCTGGCCGAGGCCGGATTCCGGGCCATCGCTCCGGACCTGCGGGGCTACGGCCGTACGGATGCCCCGGCGGATGTCCGCAGCTACAGCCTGCGCAACAACTTGGCCGACCTGACCGGCCTGCACGACGCGTTGGGCATCGACTCCGCCGCCCTCGTCGGCCACGATCAGGGCGCCACGATCGCATGGGCGGCGGCGCAGCTGATGCCTCGACGATTCCCGGCGATGATCGCGCTGGGGGTGCCGTACCCGGCTCGCCCTCCGCTGCCCATCACCCAGCTGATCCGCAAGAACTACCCGGGCAAGTTCAACGTCGTGCTGTACTTCCAGCAACCCGGCGTCGCAGAGGCCGAGTTGGACGCCGATGCCGCTCGTACACTGCGCATGACCATGTACGCCCTGTCCGGCGAGGCACCCGTCGATCTGGTTCCCCGCTGGCTGCTCGACACGCCGGAGCCCTCCGGCTTCCTCACCCCGCTCCCCGACCCAGGGGCCCCGTCCCGCTGGTCCCCATGGCTCAGTGACGCCGAACTCGACTACTACGCGGACGAGTTCAAGCACACGGGATTCACCGGTGCGATCCGCCGCTACCGCACCTTCGACTTCGACTGGTCGGACCTTCCCGAGGTCGGCACACTCCCGGTCCACCAACCCACGCTGTACATCACCGGCGAGTTCGACTCCGCCTACCGGTTCAGCTCCCTGGACCCCATGCGTGCCCTCGTGCCCGGCCTGCGGGACATCATCACGCTGCCCGGCTGCGGCCACTGGACCCAGCAGGAACGCGCCCGTGAGGTCAACGACCACATCGTGTCCTTCCTGCACTCCGCATACGCACCCGGTGACCCTCTGCGCAGTACCCAGGACGGTTAGTAGTGCTTCGTTACGTCGAGTGATCTCGCCTGGTGGTGGGCATCTTCGCGGCGTGAGGCTGGGGGAAGTGGAACGGCTCCGGGGTGCGTTGGCGGAGAGGGGCAGCGCGGGAGTGGTCCACCCAGTCGTACGCAGTCCGCCCGACCGGGTGCGACCCGGTGGGCGCGGGCAGGGTGATCGCCGTGCGCTGCTCGACCCGGAGCAGGCCGGCCGCGGTGGTTACCGCCAGGACGGCCAGGGCGGCGAGTAACGCGGCGGCCCTGAGGATCCGCCGCGGCCGGCGGCGCGGATCACCGGCCCCTCCGGGCGAGCAGGACGATGTTGAGGGTGAGCAGCGTGACCAGCCCCAGGTAGCTCGCGACCTCGGGCGGCGTGCCCTGGAAGCCGGAGTCGATGCCGTTGTAGCCGATCCAGCAGATGAACAGCGCGCTTGCGGTGATGGCCATCCAGCGGAGCCCCAGCGGCGCGGCGCTCTTGACGATGAACCAGCAGGCCCCGCGCAGCCACCTGCGCCGGGCAGGCCCGGCTTCCACGGCGGCGGCCTCGGCGAGCATGGCCCGCCCCAATTCCTGGCGTGTGGCCGGGAGGAGGCACAGGCCGGCTTTGGCCATGCGTGCCACTCGTCCCCCGGTCATGACCGGCCGTCCGCGAGTCGGGGCCGGTAGCCGGCCGCCTTGGGTGGCGCGACCGGCTCGGTGGCCAGGTTCGCCGCGTGGACCGCGCCTTCGGCGCTGAGCCGGTACAGGTGTCGGCGCGGTCGGCCGGTGGGCGGGTCCTGCTCCCACTGGCTCTCCAGCAGCCCCCGGTCGGTCAGCCGGCCGAGGATCGGGTAGAGGGTGCCGGGCGCCAGGCCGGTCTCCTGGGCGATGTCGTAGCCGTACCGCCACGTCTGGCCGTCGGAGCGCAGTGCCCTGAACACCAGCTGGGTCTGCGCGGAGTCACGTCGAGTGGGCATGGAAAAAACTCGATATAGGTAGAGTTGACTCGGCAAGAGGTGTGGTCGCCGACCGCGGTGTTCGTGTGCACGGCCGCAACGGGCCTTGTGTCTCCGTCAGTTGGGAGACGCCGCTGACGGCCGCATCACCGGGCGGGCGGCCTTGCGTGCATCGCTGGCCCGGTCACTTGGCAGATCGATGAGGTTCAACGGGGCGCGTGACCCTGAGAGCCGCGGGGCAATCCCTGCCCGGGCTCGGCGATGATACCTGCGGCCGAGCCAGCCGTTCGAACTCGGCGCGCATGCACCCGGCCTTCAGGTCAGGTCCGGTCCGATGGGCTCCCCGGTGGAGGCGCGAGGAGTGAGGACGGGCTGAAGGCGCTGGGAGGCGGCAGGCTTACGGGCGATCAGGCGCAGCAACTGCCGGACCGCGAGCCTGCCCTGTGCGGCCATCGGGGAGCGGACACTGGTCAGCGGGATCGGGAGCTCGGCGGCGAGCGGGGTGTCGTTGAAGCCCGCGAGGGCCAGGTCCTGACCGACGCGCACGCCCAGATCGCGTGCGGCCCCCATCGCGCCGATGGCGGCGAAGTCGTTGACGGCGAATACTGCGGTGGGCCGGTCCGGACGGCGGAGCAGTTCGGTGGCGGCCTCGCGCCCGCCGGGTGTGTCGAAGCGGCAGTGGCGGATGCGGTCCGCGGGCAGGGGAAGGCCGGCCTCGCGGTAGCGCTCGACGAATCCGGCGGTGCGGTCGGCGCCGGTACTCGCGAAGGGTTCCCCGGCGATGACCGCGACGTCCCGATGGCCGAGGGCCAGCAGGTGTTCGGCCACCAGGCGCCCACCCAGGTGGTCGTCACAGGTCACCGCGGTCAGGTCGGCGGCGTCCCGGGCATCCGTGGCTCGGCGGTTGACCAGAACGAAGGGGACTTGGCGCAGGGCCGGGTCGCTCAGCGCGGCGCCGTCCAGGTGGGCGTCGCCGATGATCACCCCGTCCACGCGTCGGCCCAGAACCATCGCGAGGCGTTCGCGCTGCACCTCGGGATCGTCGTGGGTGTTGGTGACGAAGGTGGACAGCCCGTGCCGGGCTGCCTCCTCCTCCACTCCCTCGTAGATGGTCGCGACGACGATCTCCGACAGCCGCGGGAACAGCACGCCGATCAGGTTGCTGCGCCGGGTGCGCAGGCTGGTGGCGTGCGGGTTGGGCCGGTAGCCGAGTTCCCGGGCGAGCTTGCGGATGCGGTCGGCGGTCTCCCCGGAGGCGGCGCGGCCCCGCTCGCCGCTCGGCCCGTTGAGCACACGCGACACCGTCGAAACGTGCAGCCCCAACTGCTCGGCGATGCCCTGCAGTGTCGCCGGACGGCCCTCGCTCGCCATGCCCGCTACCCACTTCCTCCTGCCCGAATGTCCCTTCCCCCATTCTCGCCGACGCAGACAGCGGGAGGCGCCCGCCGCCGGGTGCTTCACGAGCCGGTGCCCGCCATCAGGTAGGGCAGGGAAACGGCGGCGACGACGGCCGCGATCAGCCCGATGATGCCGACTGTGAGCAGGGCCGCGAACAGGTACGGACGGGCGACGGAGAACGGCAGCCGCAGGCCCGGGTAGGCCGCGCGCAGTGCGCGTGGCGTGCTGTCGCGCTCCGACGCCACAGCGATGGTGAACCCCGCGGGCTGGAACACCTTGTCCTGCAGGTACCGCCAGTCCCAGTGCTCCGCGCGCAACAGCACCGGGGTCTGCGCCGCCGTGCCCGACACCACGAGGAGCACCGAATCGCCCTTGGATCCGCGCACCGGTGGGCGGTGGCGGCCGTCGGTTCGACGCAGCCGGCCCGGCCCCGGCGGTCGATGACGGTCAGTCGGCCGTCCACGTAGCTGACCCGCTGGCGGCGTGACCGCTGCCAGTTGTACAGGCCCAGCCAGGCCACGGCGGACACGGCCAGCAGCACGACGATGAGCACGCCCCCTGCGGCGCCGATGCCGGATCGGGCGGACCTCACCACCACTCTGACCACGGCACCCAGCAGGATCAGGCCGGCCATCGGACCAGCGATGACCAGACGCCGGTAGGCGGGCAGTTGCCGTAACGGCACAGGCCGCAAAACCAGCTCGGGTATGGCTTCTTGAGTCATCGACACTCCCTTCGAGAGGGATCAGGATGACGAACCCAAACGATTGGGTCAATGGGGAAGCCAAAGGTTTGGGTTACCGGCCGCCTGGTCGGCCGTACGCCGGAGGGCGTCGAACCCGGGCTGTTGTGGAGGCTGGTGGCGTACGGGGTGCCGGAGGCCAGGAGGCCCACCGGCCAGGCCGGCCCGCGGAAGCGCGTGGCCGTCGGCGCCACATGCCGCGGACGTACCGCAACCGGCGCGTCATGTGGATCTGACCTTCTGGTATTGGCCGAGGAAGTCCGGCCTGCCCTGCCGTACCCGCCACAGGAACAGGCCCGGGTTCAGGTCCACCGCGCCGGTCGAGGCGTCGAAGGCGAAGGTACGGGTGATGCCCTGGTACGACACGGACCTCAGCCGGTGGCTCAGGGAGCCCGGGTCCACCGGGCCTGCCCCGGAATCGGTGAGGACATCGGCGACCATACCGAGGGCGTCGTAGGCCTCGGCCGCGCCGGGCGGGACGCTCCTGACGCCGTATCGCCGGGTGAAGGCCCGTACGAACCCGGCGGCCGACGCCAGGCGTGCCGGGTCCACCCAGGTGGACGAGAACACCCAGCCCTCGTCCGCCGCGCCCGCGGCGGAGAGGAAGGCCGGGTCGAGCACCGGCTGTGCCGCTGCGGCCGTACCCGTGAAGCCGCCTGTCCGCAGCGCCCGGGCGAAGGCGGCAGCCCGCTGGGGGGAGTTGCCGCAGTAGACGACGGCCTGGGCGCGGGCGGCGAGCACGGCCGCAGCGGCCGGGGCGAAGTCGTCGCTGTCGGCGGGGACGGTGTGGGTGGCGATCGTGCCGTGGACCGGGGCGTTCTCCATCAGGGGTTTGGCGATCAGCCAGCCGAAGTCGGGGGCTGTGCCGTCCTCGATCAGGGCCCAGCGGCTGGCCGGTCGGATACCGGTCAGGTACCGGAACAGGGGAGTGGGCATCCCGTCGTCGGCCGGCCGGATCTGGAACACGCCTGGATGGGTGGAGGACACGGTGTCGTACAGGTCGATGCTGCCGGCCCAGGCGGTTACTATCGGCAACGACGCCTTGGTGTAGATGTCCCGGGCGGCCAGCGCGGTGGTGTCCGAGGAAGGGCCGATGACCGCGCACACCCGTGCGTCCGCGGTGACCTGCCGGGCCACCGCCTGCGACCGGCTGGCCTCCCCGTGGTCGTCGTGCACCTGGAGGGCCAGGTCGAAGCGGCGGCCGGGGTGCGCGTTGTGGTGGGACACGGCGAGCCGGACGGCCTGGCCGATCCCCGTGCCGAGTGCCTTGCCGGGGCCCGTCAGGTCGGTGTGCACGGCGATCGTGCGGGTGGGTACGGCGGTGCGGCCGGCCGAGCGCCAGGTGGCGAGCCAGGCCGCGCCGGCGCCGCCGGCTGCCAGGACCCCGGCCGAGGCGCTGCCCAGCAGCAGGAAGCGGCGTCTGCTCGGCGGGACAGCTCGGTCAGCGAGGGTTGGTGGTGCGACGCGCTGCGGCTCGGGCAGTTCCAGGACCTGCGCCGAGCGTTCGGCGATGAGCGCGGGCAGGCCGGGTGGCAGCCAGTCGTCGGTGCCGAAGTGGCCCAGCCCGGCCCGGAGTTCGGGCACCGTAGGGCGGGCGGCCGGGGACTTCGCCAGACAGCGGGCGATCAGCGTGCGCAGCGGCTCGTCCTGGACGCCCGTGAGGTCCGGGGCCTCATGGATGGTACGGAAGATCACCGCCGCCGCCATGCCCGTGCCGTACGGCGCCCGGCCCGCAACCGCGTATGCCAGCAGGCAGCCCAACGAAAAGACATCGCTCGGCGGTCCCACCTCGCCGCCCCGGGCCCGTGCCTGCTCGGGCGAGAGATAGCCGGGGGTGCCGATCACGACGTCGGTCTCGGTCAGCGCGGTCGCGCCACCCGCGCGGGCGATGCCGAAGTCGATCAGCCGCGGTCCGTCGAGCGAGAGCAGCACGTTGCCGGGCTTGATGTCGCGGTGCACGAGCCTGGCCGCGTGCACGGCGGCGAGCGCCTCGGCCAGCCGCGCGCCCAGCGCCCGTACGGTGTCGGGGGGCAGCGGGCCGTGCCCGGCGACGATCTCGGCCAGCGAGGGACCGGGCACGAACGCGGTGGCGAGCCAGGGCTCGGCGGCCTCCGGGTCGGCGGCCAGCACCGGTGTGGTCCACCGACCGTCGACCTGCGCGGCCGCCCGGGCCTCCCGTCGGAACCGGGCCCGGAACGAGGAGTCGGTGGCATGCTCCGCGCGGATCACCTTGACGGCGGCCAGAGCGCTGCTCCGGGAGCGGGCGAGGTAGACCACGCCCATGCCGCCGGCCCCGATCCGGGCGAGCAGCCGGTACGGGCCGATGGACTCGGGGTCGGTGGTGAGAAGCGGACGCACTGTCACGTCCCCTTCAGCGGGACGGCCTTGTCCGGAGCCGGGCCCACATAGGCGAAGGCACGGTCGCGCACCTGGTGCACGAAGCTGGCGGGTGTGGCGAGCATGGGCGTGCCCACCGTCTTGGAGTCGAAGGCGAACTCCCGGGTCAGACCACGGTACTTGGCCGCTTGGAGCGGGGCGATGAGGTCCTTGCGGGCCGGCCGCCTGCCCTTGGTCGCCGCAAGCTGGTGGATGAGCAGGTTGGCCGCGTCGTAGCCCTCGGCCGCCCAGAAGCCGGGCGGGTGTCCGTAGCGGGCGCCGAATGCGGTGGCGAACGTGCTGACCTGGGCCGCGCCGGGGCCGATCGCGCTGGCCAGCACCGTCCAGCCCTCGGCGGCCGGATCGGCGGCGAACCGTGTGTCGAGGGCCGGCTCCGTCGCGTACTTGGGACCCCTGAAGTCGGCCAGGCCATGGGCGGCACGCAGGGCGCCGTCGAGCGGCCCCGCGTACACGAAGGCCTTGATACCGGCCGAGCGCATCTCGTCGAGCACGGGCTGAAGATCGGTCGTACCGGGCGGTACGACCCGGGGGTGGGTGGCGCGGCCGTACTGTCGGACGATGAAGTTGACCATCTGGACGGTCATCCAGGACAGGTCACCGCCGCTTCGGTCCATCAGGAGACCGATGGGTGCCGCCGCGCTCGTCGCGGCCCACTGGAACGCCAGCCTCATCGCGACCGTGTTGTGCAGTGGGCGACCGCGTACGAAGGAACGGATGTTCTGGTACAGGTTCTGTCCCGCGGACATGCTCAGCACCGGCAGCAGCGCGGCGTCGTACACCGCAAGTGCGGCCTTGGTGGCCCTTGCCGCCCTCGACCGCGACGGCCATGGTGACCGGTCCGAGCCGCACCTGGTACCAGGCGGAGTTCAGCGCGCCCTCAGCCAGGGTGGGGTTGAAGTAGTTGCCCAGTTCCATCACGACGTCGTCGGCGGACACGTTGTCGTTGGTGCCGGCCCCGGAGCCGACCGAGTTCAGATGGGAGATCCGCTCCGTATCTCGCAGTTGCTGGTCGGGGCAGCGCAGCGGCTCCTCCAGGGTCTCGGCGATCTCCCATTCGGCCTGGTTCGAAGTGCGGTGCACGGTGACGGTCGCCGCGCTGTGGATCTCGCCCTTGCCGTCGGTTGCCGCAAGCCTGCCGTACCGGCTGAGGCTGCCCAGTACGTCCCTGGGCAGGGCCTGCTGTTGCCAGACGCAGTCGGTGCCGAGCATCGGCCAGTCTGCCGGGTCGCTCTCGTACGGGGTGCGCCGCACATAGCCGGGGCCGAAGCTGTCCGGGGCGGCGGTGACGGCTCTGAGCAACTCCAGGGCTTGTGACCGTGTTTTCGGCTGCCGCGCGGTGTCGACTCGGAAGGGTGTGCCGTTGGTGCCGTCGGCACCGGCCCCTACGGGCGCCCTAGTTGACGAGGTCGCGCTCGTCGTGGCCTTCGCGCCGGATCCGTGGCCGCTGCCGGAACATCCCGCGAGCAGCACCCCGCAGACGGCCAGCGCGGCGCCCGAGCGCCCGACATGCCGTCTCCCCCCTGCGTATCTCACTGTCGTCCGTCCTGTCCGGTCCCGCCCGACTCGTCTGTCCCGGGCGGGAGTTGGAGCGCTTGTCCGAGCCGCCTGCCGGGCGGGCGGCTGTTCGTGCCCGGCTGCCGGCGGGTTCGTTCCAGGCCCCGACAAGGCAGGAGTGGCCGGTCAGTGCTGCACGGGTGGGCCGTAGCCGGTCTGCTCCCCGACCGAGTTGAGCACTCGCGGTGCCTGGGTGGTTCGACCCCTGGACTGTCCGGCCTGCCACCGTGCCGCACGTTTCTCATCGCTTGCGTCCTTCGTGTCTCTCACCGCGCAGGGTGGCGCCGCGTGTCCACACCCGCTTCCCCGGCCGCTCGGGCCGTTCGTGCCCCGCCGCCGCGCCTGCCGCCGACGCACACCTCGCATGATCGTCCGGTACCACGTCGTCGAGTTTCGGGAGGGTGCGCGCTCGAGGAAACGGGAGAACTACTCAATTCCTGTGCGGCTGTGTGCCGGTGCCCTCGCCGTGCGTCCATAAGATGGACGCTCATGGAAACGGGGGCAGCCGCGGGGGCGTTCATCGGACGCGGTGGCGAACTGACGTCGCTGATCGGGCGGCGGGCGGAGACGGCCCGGATCGCACGGCTGCTCTCCCACGGGCGTCTGGTCACGCTCAGCGGGGCCGGCGGCGTGGGCAAGACCAGGCTGGCGCTGCGCGTGGCGGCGGACGCGGCGCGCTCCGCCTTCCCCGACGGCGTGTACGTCGCCGAACTCGCCGACCTGCGGGACCCCGAGTTGCTCGCACCGAGCGTCCTCGGCGCCCTCGACGTGGCGAACCCGGGGCTCCCCGGCGCCGATGCGACGACCGCCCTCGCCGCCCGGCTGCGCAAGCGCCGCGCCCTGTTGGTTCTGGACAACTGCGAGCACCTGATCGACGCGAGCGCCCGCCTCACCGACGCGCTGCTGCGGGCCGCACCCGGCCTGCGCGTCCTGGCGACCAGCCGACAGCCGCTCGGTATCGCGGGCGAACAGGTCTTCTGCGTGGAGCCGTTGCCGGTGCCGGACGCGGACGCCGTCCGCAGCGTGCACGTCCTGAGAGGCAATCCCGCCGTCGCGCTGTTCGCCGACCGGGCCGCCGCCGTGCTGCCCGGCTTCGCCGTGACCGAGTCCGACGCTGCCGCCGTCGCCGAACTCGTACGCCGCCTGGACGGGCTGCCCTTCGCGATCGAGCTGGCCGCGGCCCGCATCCGGAGCCTGACGCCGCAGGAGATCCTGGAGCGGCTCAGGGACCGGTTCGCGCTGCTGACCGGGGGAAGCCGCGTCGTCGCCGGCCGGCAGCGCACCTTGCGCGCGCTGGTCGACTGGAGCCACGAACTGTGCACGGAGCGCGAGCGGCAGCTGTGGGCGCGGGCATCGGTGTTCCGCGGCGGCTTCGACCTGGAGAGCCTCGAACGGGTCTGCACGGACGCCGAACTGCCGCCCGCCGCCCTGCTCGACACCCTCGACGCGCTCGTGGCGAGGTCGATCGTCAAATGTCATCAGGAAAACGGGCGTTCGCGCTATCACATGCTGGAGACGGTACGGGAGTACGGCCACGAGCGGCTGGCCGCATCCGGCTCGCTCGACGCACTCCGCGGCCGCCACCGGGACCGGTACGCCGAACTGACCGCACGGGCCGGGCAGGAGTGGTTCGGGCCCCGGCAGGTCGACTGGTTCACGCGGCTGCGCCTGGACCACCCGAACCTGCGCGCGGCCCTGGAGTTCTGCCTGGAGCGGCCCGGACAGGCGCGGGCCGGGCTGGCCCTGGCCGTGTCGCCCCGCCACTACTGGATCACCGCAGGCCTGCTGTCCGAGGGCCGCCGCTGGCTGTCGCAGCTGCTCGCCGCCGACCACGCGCAGGACGACGGTGACGACGTGGCCGGCCCGCACGCCGCCGTCCGCGTACAGGCCCAGGTCACCGACACATATCTGGGCATCCTGCAGGGCGATCCGGACGCCGATGTGCAGCGCGCGCTCGCCGCGTGCGAGGCGGCGGCCCGGCGAGGCGGCCACCGGCAGGAGTCGGCGTGGGTGTGGCACCATCACGGGATCCTCGCCGTCTGGCGCGAGGACTTCGCCAGGGCCGCCGAGCTGTTCGCTCGGGCGCGTACCGAGTTCCGCGCGCAGGGCTGCCTCGACGCGGCTCTCGAATGCCGGGTCAAGTTCGCCATCGCGCACGCCTACGGAGGTGAGGTCGCCGAGGCCGACGAGGCGTGCGGCGAGGTCGAGGCGGCCGCCCGCGCGCACGACGAGTCATGGCTGCACGGCATGGCCCTGCTCGCCCGCGCCCTGCTTGCCCGGCGCGCGGACGCGCCCGCCGACGCGATCGCGCACGCCAGGGCGGCCATCGACCGGCTGCGCCCGTTCCAGGACTGGTGGGACGTGGCCATGTGTGTGGAGGTCATCGCATGGAGCACCCAGGACGCCCCGCGGCGCGCGGCCCGGCTGCTGGGCGTTCTGCACCTGTTGTGGGAGTCTTTGGGCGGGCGGCTCGGCTCGGCACCGTTCATGCGCGCGCAGCATCTGCGCTTCGAGGCCGCGGTACGGGAGGCGCTGCCCGCCGCCGCCTTTCGACCGGGAGTTTCGCCGCGGGGCGCGCGCCACCGTGGACGAGGCGATGGCCTACGTACTGGACGACGGGGCCGGGGTGCCAGGGCTGACGCGGCGCGAGAGCCAGGTCGCGCAGCTGGTCGCCGAGGGCCTCACCAACAAGGACATCGCGGCGCGCCTGACGATCGCCCAGCGCACCGCAGAGAACCACGTCGAGCGCATCCTGGACAAGCTGGGGTTCACCTCACGCACGCAGCTGGCGGTGTGGACGTACGAGCAGCGCGACCAGCCTGCAGGGAGCTGACGGCGGTCAGGGCCCACAGCACGACTTCCGAGCGGTGGGCCCTCTCCACGGCTACGGGTGCAGCTTCTCGCCCTTCGCCAGCATCGCTACATACTTTTCGATCCGGCGCGCCCGGGTCTCGGCCTTCTTGGCGTCCTGGATCCGGTACAGGATCGCGAAGCGGTTCTGCCGGTCCAGCGTCTCGAAGAACGCCGCAGCGGCCGGGTCGGCGGCCAGGGCCGCCGCGAGGTCGTCCGGCACCGTGGCGGTCTTCGCGCCGTCGTAGGCCGCCTCCCAGCGGCCGTCCGCCTTGGCGCGGTCGACCTCGGCCTGCCCCGGTGGACGCATCCGGCCCTGCTCGATCAGGGCGGCCACCTTGTCCCGGTTGACCTTGGACCACTTGCTGCGCGGCCCCCGCCGGGTGAACCGCTGGAGCCACCACTGGTCGTCGAACTTGGCCTTCTGGCCATCGATCCAGCCGTAGCAGAGTGCCACGTCGAGCGCCTGGGCGTAGTCCAGCGCGACGATTCCGGAGCCCTTCTTACGAAGCTTGAGCCAGATGCCGGGGGAGTCGGCGTGGTTCTCGCCGAGCCATGCCTCGAATGCTTCGGCGGATTCGAATGCGACGATCTCTAAGTCCTGAGTCACTCCAGCAGCGAACCACACCCGGCCGATTGTCACGAGGCATTCGGACTTGGCCCCGGATGCAGGAAAGTCACATTCGGCGCGGTACGGCTCCGTCCTGCCAGCGGTAGAGGTCGCGCAGCAGGGAAATCTCGGCGCCGTGATGGATCAGCTCCCTGTTGACGTGCAGGACCCTGTTCTCCATGGGAAACCGCTCGGGACCCACCGTGGGCGGATTCTCCAGGTCAGCGTCCGAGAGTTCGCGGACCCCCGCGTTCCATCTCCCATACATCTCATCGAGCTGTTTCAGCGCCTCGTCAGCGGTCCCCGCGTAGGCGAATGTCTGGGAGTCGACGTCCTGGCCGCCGAAGTACCATCCGACCCGATAGCCCAGGCAGGAGACGATGATGTGCGCCAGCCGCCAGGCAATCGTGGTCACCGGCGCCGGCGCCGGCACCGGGTCAGGGGACGCGAAGTCCATCGTCCACTCCCGCGAACCTGCCGAAATCGGTGCGGCCGACGTGCCACGTGGCCGGATGCTCCAGCAGCCGCGCACCGGCTCCCAGAAGTACTCCTCATCGGTAAGACCGTCCAGCCGCGGCCGCAGATTCTTGTGCCAGTACCAGTCCAGCTGCTCTGCGAGCCGTTCGCTTCTTGTCATGTCCGCACGCTACATAACAACGGAGATCTGGCTGCGACCCTCGCGGTCGCCGTTGCCGGCCGCGGGCCGCGTCAGCGTGCCGCACCGAGAGATGGACGCCGCTGGTTCACGGCGGCTGTGCTCAGCGGGTGAGGCCGAGGCTGTCCAGCGCTTCGGTGACGTCCTGACCTGCGGCCTCGTCCAGCCCGCGCAGCGGGCGCGGCAGGTTCGGCTCGCCCGTCAGCCCGAGGTGAGAGGCGGCGGCGGACATGACCCGCAGGCTGCCGTGGCGGCGGAACAGTGCCCACAGCGGCTCAAGGGCGTCGGACAGCTCCGTGGCGGAGGCGGCGTCACCGGCCTGAGCGGCGCGGGTCAGGGCGAGCGCGGTCAGGGGGAAGGTGCCGCCGATCACCGAGTACCAGACATCGCACCCGGCGTTGAGGCCACGGGCGGCCGTCCAGTCGCCGCTGACACCGATGGTGACCGTGTCGGGGATCAGCGCTCGCAGCGCGTCGATCCGGGCCTTGGACTGTGCCGGATCGTCGGGCACACCCGGGATCTTGATCGAGGCGACGTTCGGCAACTGAGCGATCCGGCCGTGCAGTTCGTCGCTGAACTGCACACCTGTCGTGCCCGGGTTGTCGTACACGCACAACGGCACCGACAGCTCGCGGGTGACGTCCTCGTAAAGGCCGAACACCTCGTCCTCGGTGAGCGGCTGGTACGTCATCGGGGCGAGCAGCACCGCGGAGGCTCCGGCCTTCTGGGCGTCCTCGGCCAGGGCGAGGACGTGCGAGGTGCGAAGCGCGCCGATGCCCGCCATGACGGGAGTCCCCTCGGCGGCCTCGACCGCGATCTTCAGGGCGTGGGCCCGCTCCTCGCGGGTGAGGTAGGCGTAGCCGCCGGTGGAGCCGAGAGCGCCGACGGAGTCGACGCCGGCGGCGGCGAGGCGGGCGACGAGCGCGCCGTACGCCGTGGTGTCGATGCCGTCCTCGTCGGTGGGTGTGAGCGGGAAGGCGCTGAGGCCGTGGAACATGGTGACTCCGTGAAGGTGGGGTGCGCGTCGGGCTGTCAGGGCGCTGTGCGCAAGTCGGCGATGACCGCGGCGAGTTCGGTGGCGAATGCCTCGGCCTGCGGCTCGGTGATGGTGGAGCTGGTGATCCGGATCGCGCCTTGGCGGGCGGACGGGTCGCGGACGAAGAGGTGGCCGGGGCGTACGGCCCAGCCCCGCTCGGCCAGGGCTTGGACCACTGATCGGCTGTCGACGTCGAGTTCGGCCCATACGTTCAGTCCGTCGGGCCGGTGGGGCACCTCGATGCCGTGGGCGTGCAGCCGCTGGATGAGAAGGCTGCTGCGGTGCGCGTAGGCTGCGCGGGCTTTTTCGTGGAGTTCCTGCACGCCGGGATCGACGAGCAGTTCGTGGGCGGTGTGTTGCAGGAGGCGGCTGACCCATGTGGTGCCGGCGCTCAGCCGCGCCTCCAGGCGCACGGTGGTCTCCGGGTCGGCGGCGACAAGGGCGAGACGCAGGTCCGGGCCGAGGAACTTGGAGACGGACCGCACGAGCGCCCAGCGCGCCGTGGTCGCAGGGGTGATCCGGTGGTACGGCCGTGCGGAGACGGCCGAGAAGTGGTCGTCCTCGATCACCAGGACCTGGGGGTGGTCGGAGAGGATCGCGCGCAGATCGGCGGCCCGCTCCTCGGTCAGACTCGCACCTGTCGGGTTGTGGGCGCGCGGCGTGCAGACGACCGCTCGGGCGCCGTCTTCGAGTGCGGCCCGCAGGGCGTCCGGACGCATGCCGGCGCCGTCGACCTGGACCGGTGCGGACTGGTAGCCATTCAGCCGCAGCGTGCCGATGCTCGCCAGGAAGCAGGGGTCCTCGACCGCCACCATGTCGCCGCGGGCGAGGTGGGCGTTCAGGAGCCGTTCGGTGGCGTCGACCGCTCCGTGCGCTACCAGCGTCCGGAACGGCTGCTCGATGTCCTCGGCGAAATCACCGACGGCCCATTCGGCCAGTGACTCGTCGACGGCGGGCGTGCCGTACAGGGGCTGGGAGTAGTGCCCGCTGCGGGCCGCGGCCAGGATGTCCGGCAGTAGCACCGGGTCGGGGTTTCCGCTGGCCAGGTCGACGCAATCGCCGCTGACGCCGACGCCCTCGCGGGCGAGCTGCGGCACCGCGGAGATCACCGTGCCACCGCGGCCGCGCGTCTCGGCCACCCCGGCCTCGACGAGCCGCCGGTACGCCAAGGCGACCGTGTTCCGGTTCACTCCCAGCTCGGCGGCGAGCGCCCGCACCGGCGGCAGCATCGCCCGTGGCGTGAGCGCGCCCGACGCGACCTGGTCTCGCACACTGCCGGCGATCTCCGCCGCGGTCGTACCTGTGATCGGCACGTGAACACCTCCGCAACCGACTCTAGCACTTTGTCCTATGTCAAACCCGAGATCGCTGCGAAGGCGAGTCCGGCACCTTCCCCGGTGCCGGACTCACCGGTGGGTTCGGGTGACGACGGGGGCGACTCCGGTCAACGGCGTCATCTCGGCAGGCTGGAAGCCTTGGCCGGTCAGGCCGGGATGGATCAGGTCGGGGGCATCGATGTCCTCGGTGGCCGGGCGCGTGACGACCTGCACGATCACGTTCGCACCGGTGCACCACTTGGGCGAGCAGGCGCGGCGCCCATCCGACGAACTGACGGGGCAGCGGGCGAGTGGTATTCGGGCCGTTCCTGGTGGCGGACGCGCTGCTGCCGTGAGGCGGAACACTCCCGAAAGCCTTTGATCCCAAGACCGTTGTAGGGGCAACCACAGGACCGTACACTCTGCCCGTCCGCACAGCTGTTTCACATACCCCCCTCCTGCCTGGGCGGACGTACCAACGGACCGCTGCGTGCTGACCCACGCGCGGTCCGGGTCAGGGCATGTCCCCTTCGGTACCCCCAGGAGGACTCTCGATGGCTCCACCCGCAAGAACATGGCTGCTCATCGCAGCGAGCAGCCTCGCGCTCGCGGTGACAGGCACCTTGTCCGCTCCTAGCAGCGCTTCGTCGGCCACCTACCCTCGTATGCATCCGACCGTTGCCGACTATCTTCAGTTGACGTCCGATCAGATACCGCCGACGCAGGCGCAGTGCGCCTCTGCGGGGCGGCGGTGTTTCAGCCCCCAGGCAATACGCGCGGCTTACAACGTCACTCCGCTCCATGCGGCCGGTTATGACGGCCGAGGTCAGACGATCGCGATCGTCGACTCGTACGGCAGTGACACCATGGCCCACGACCTGCACGTCTTCGACCAGGCCTTCGGGGTGGCCGCGATGTGCGGCGAGGAGGGCGTGCCCTGCCAGGCCGGCATGCCGAAGTTCGACGAACTGCACCTTCAGGGTGCTCCGGCCACCGTGGCACCGCCACCGACCAGCAAGGGCACAGGCCAGGAGGACAAGAGTGCCTGGGCGCTCGAAGTCGCCCTCGATGTCGAGACCGCGCACGCGATGGCGCCGGGCGCCAACATCCTGCTCGTCACCACACCGACCGCCGAGACCCTCGGCGTCCAGGGTTTCCCGCAGATGATGGCCGCCGAGCAGTACGTGATCAACCACCACATGGCCACGGTCATATCGCAGTCCTTCGCCTCCGCCGAGGGAGCCTTCGGCAGCAGCCAGTCGCTGGAGAGCCTGCGGTACGCCTTCAAGTCGGCTGCACAGAACGGCGTCACGGTCCTGGGGTCCTCGGGTGACAACGGGACAGCGGATTCCACCAAGACCCCGGTCAAGTCGGGCGGCACCCTGATCCCGTACCCGTCTGTCGAGTGGCCCGCTTCCGACCCGCTGGTCACCGGTGTCGGCGGCACGTACCTGTGCACCGACCCCGGCGCGACCGGCGCACGGGTCACCGACAGCGCCGACAAACCAGCTGTATGCGGTACCGACACCGGTCAGTCGGAGGTGGGCTGGACCTTCTCCGGAGGCGGTTACAGTCGGATATTCGACCGGCCGGACTACCAGGCGGGCGCCCTTCCCGATGGCAGCACCGCAATCGGGGCCGAACGCGGTGTTCCGGACGTGAGTCTGCAGGCCGCCCCCAGCACCGGCGCACTGGTCTACGTATCGCTGCCGCCCGACGGCAACAGCGGTCTCAAGTGCGGAAGTTCACCGTGCAGCACCGGCTGGTACGACATCGGGGGCACCTCGCTGTCGTGCCCGCAGTGGGCGGGCCTGGTATCCATCGCCGATCAGATCAACGGCGGCGGCCTCGGCCTGATCAACCCCGCGCTGTACCGGATCGGAGCCAACCCGGCCCAGTACGCCGTCGACTTCAACGATACGACGAGCGGCAACAACACCGCCGACCCCACCGTTCCCGGCTACCCGGCGACCAAGGGCTGGGACCCGGTCACCGGCCTCGGCACCCCGAACGCGGCAAAGCTCCTGCCTGACCTGGTGAGCGCCGCACACCGCGGCTGACCCACGCACGGGTCCAGGGGCCCGCGCAGCAGCATGGCAAAGCTGCGCGGGCCCCGGCCGTCTACGGTCCACCAGGCGCGCATCCATGACGCCGGAACCGGGACGACGCGCCGGGTCGCCGACCCCGAGGTCGGCCGCAACTGCCGCTCCGGCTCGATCCTCCTGCCGGACGGCCGCGTCCTCACCTTCGGCGGCGACTCGCTCTTCGCGGACAAGGCCAAGACCAGGCCCGGCGTGTTCGAGCAGCGCCTTGAGGGCGGCGGGCATCCAGGTCACGGTCCCCGACAACCGCAACCATGGGCGACCTGGACGTGGGTGAACACGTGTGGGTCAGCCTGGTGGTTCCGACGACGTCGTACGCCTATTCACCGGCAGTTGAGCCGGGTCTGTCCGCGCCGTCGATGCCGGACTGCTACGTGTGCCGGGTCGACTGGCTGGTCGCAGCAACCATCACGCTCGCTCATACCGCGAGTGCGGAACGGGATGCCGACCGCATGTCTGACGCGGCTGCCGAGGATGCGCTCCGGGTGAGTCTGCTTCGCCTGTTCGGTGCGACCGGAACGGTGGATTTCTCAGCGGAGACGAGGTGAGCACGCAGCACACCTCGACGAGCCGCTCGCACGGTGACGCCGTTACCTCGAGTGTGTACGGTTCCGCGTCCTGAGGCGGAAGACGGCCGGCCCGGCAGTGCCGAACGCCCCTGCCCAGGCCGGGCCGAGCGCGAGGTGGCTCCACAGGACGGTGTGGCTGAAGCCGTACAAGGGCCGGAGCCGTAGTGTGCCAGGTGCTGACATGATGCTCCTCGAGCAGCACAATTCGTTCGTCTGACGACAGAAGCGGCAGGTGGCAGCCGGAACGAGGAATGCCGACAGCCCGGCACCGGAGCCGAAAGGCACTCAGCTCCGCGCCGCTTTACGGGCCCTGAAGGCCGCTGCCTTGACTCGGCTTCGGCAGGCCGTGGAGCAGAAGTGGCGGACCGTGTTACGGGAAGCGTCCACGTACACGCGGTCGCAGTGCGGGGCTGTGCAGACGCCGAGGCGTCCGGCGAGGTTGCTGCCGATCGCCAGGGCGAGAGCGGTGGCGCATCCGGCACTCCAGCCCACGGAGAGACTGTCGTCGGAGCCATGGAAGTGAACTTGCCAGGGCTCGCCGGCAACGCAGTCGAGTTGCGGGCGGGCGCCGGTGGTGCGCAGCAGGGCGTTTACCAGCTGGGCCGCCTGATCAATGTGTCCCCTGTCGACGGCCTCGAACACTGCCCGCATCTGCTGGGCGGTGCGCGCGAGATAGGCGGCGTGGTCCGGGACGATCGTGGAGCGATCCGACGAGAGCGGCAGCGCCTCGTGAATTGCTTGCGGGAGCCGGTCCCCGTGGGGAGCGGTGTAGGGGCGGCCCTGCCGGGTGCCGTCGGTCAGCGTATTCACGAGGGAGACGGTCGCATCGAGCAACGTCGTCACGTGACCATCGAACATCACTTGACCGGTCACTCCTAAGGTCTCTAGCGTGCATGTGTAACCGACGATAGTGATTTCGCCGGTCACGCGCGAGGGGGATTCGTGAGGTCTGCGCAGAGCCGGAGACACTTGCCGCGCACGGTGCGGTTGCTGATTGCGGCGCGGGCGGTGAACCGGCTGGGGGCGTTCTCGCTGTCGTTCCTCACCGTGCTGATCACGACAAGCTTCGGTGCCAGTACCGCTGTCGCCGGATACATCAGCGCCGCTTTCGGGCTCGCCACGATCCCCTCGCGCCTGGTCGGCGGTCGCCTGGCCGACCGTATCGGTCGGCGCCGCACGATCGTGGTCGGGCTGACCGGGTGCGCGGTGGCGCAACTGGGCGTCGCCTCGGCCAGTGGCCTGGTGCCGGCGGCCTGCTTCGCGGTGCTGATGGGGTTGGCCTTCGAGATCTACGAACCGCCCAGCCAGGCGATGATCGCGGATGTCGTGGCGCCAGACGAACAGGTCCGCGCCTATGGCCTGTTGAACATGGCCCTGGCAGTGGCCGGCATGGGCGCGGGTCTTTTGGCGGCCGGGCTGGGGCGCTGGGACCTGCGATGGCTGTTCGTGGCCGATGCCCTCACCTGCCTGCTGTGTGCGCTGACCGTGCACCTGGTGCTGCCCGCGGACCACCGCGCCCCGACAGCGGCAACCCGGCAAGCGGCCACGGTCGCCCCCTGGCGAGATCGTTCGTTGCTCGTGATGCTCGCGGCAGGGACGCTGTTCGCGGTGGTCTATCTCCAGATCATGATTGCGCTGCCGCTGTCCCTGGAACTCCGCGGACTGCAACCCGCCGACGCAGGACTCCTGTTCACCACGTCCGCCCTCGTCATCACCGCCGGGCAGCCGCTACTGAGGCTCAAGCGAATCGCCACACTCCCGACACCCGCCGCCTTCGCCAGTGGCTACCTCATGATGGCCCTCGGCCTTGCCGGATACGCGCTTGCTCACAGCCTGCTCGTCTACATCGCGGCAACCGTCACGTGGAGCCTGGGCGACCTGCTCCTCGTGGGCCGCGCGTACGCACTCGTCGCAAGCTTGGCCCCCGCCGCCGGAAGGGCGCGATACCTGGCGGTGTACGGCACAAGCTGGGGCATCGGCGGGATCGCCGCCCCGCTCGTCGGCACACAGTTGCTCGAGCATGCCGGAACTGTCAGCTTGTGGTGCTCCATGTCCTTCGCGTGTCTGATCCTCGCGGCCCTGCACCCTGTCTGGATCTGCACCGCCGACGACGGCCGCGAACGGAACACGACTCTCGCTCGGGATCAAGCTGCCTGTCCGTAGCCGTCGGCCCAGGGTGAGTTGTCGCCGCGCAGCGGGCTGAAGCCGACGTCCAGGTGCAGGTCGTACGGTCCGGGCTGGACTGCAGAGGTGCCGGTTCGAGGAGTGGGCGTTATCGCCGACCGAGATGCTGATCGAGGGTGGCGAGGATGTCGTTGACAGGGCCGAAAGTGATCATGGCGGTTGTTCCGCCCGCGATCTCGCCACGCAGAGGGGACAGGGCGTCGTGCGCTTGTGTGGCGAGTGATTCGTCGTGGAGCAGGATCGCTGTATGTGCGTTGACGGCCCAGAGTGAGTCATAAAGATGGTCAGCAGGGGGTGTGGGCAGGATGGCGGCGGCCTGGCGGGCCGCTGCGAGGTTGCCGTGAGCGAGGTCGAGGAGGGGTTGGACCCAGGGCCGGTAGGGGCCCCAGTCGAGCGCGGGGTCCGTCGGCGCGGGACGTTGGTGGCGCATGCGGAGTGAGAGGAGCGCGAGCGGGAACATACCGGCTTCTACCCCGGGCATGCCAGCGCCGGCGAGACCGGTGGCCATGGTGCGATAGGCGTGAACGACCTCGGCGGGGTCGTTCGATCGTTCTGCCAGCTGCATTGTCCGGAAAGCGGTGGTGAGAACGTGAACGAGTGGGGTCTCGTGGACGGTGGCGAGCCGCTCGGCCGCCACGACGTGCCGTTGTGCGGTCTCGGTGTCGCCGCGGGCCGCGCAGACCTGGGTCTTGATCAGATGGCCAAGGATCTCGAACATCGGGAGATCATGCCGTCTGGAGAGATCGATGAGTTCCCTGGCGATCACGTCGCGCTCGCCGGTGCGCCCGGGGCGCTGGAAGGACTGCACGAATCGGGCGTTGAGCGCGAGTACCAGCACGTTGGGGTCGTGCAGCTCTCGGGCGAGTTGTTCGGCTTCGGTCGCCGCCTCGGCGGCCCAGCGGTCGCGGGTTCCGCGATGCTCGAGCCCGATGGTGGCGAGGAGACGTGCTCGAAGCGCGGGTGGAGCCTCTGGCCCAAGTCGGTGCAGAGTGCGGCGAGTGGTCGCGACCAGGGCCTTGGACCGTGCGGGATCGTCGGCACGCGTCCAGATGGTGGGGACGTCGTACGCCGCGATCACGCGGGCAGTGAGGCTGGGGTCTTCGGTCCGTTCTGCTTCCGCGGCTGCCGCGGCGCGTTGCTCTTGGGCAAGTACCAGATTGCTGCCGCCCGTGACCGCGGCGGCCCTGGCCACGGTGCTCATCGAGCGCAGCCGGGTGTAGGTCCCCGTCGCTTCCGTGCGCGTGAGCAGGCGCAGCCGGTCCTCGTCCCGGGGCGCGGGCGTGAGGTGCGGAGCATGCCGGAGAATGTCACGTTCGAGACAGTCGAGACTGTCCACCGATTCCAGTCCGAACCGATCCAGCAGCCTGGCTCGCGCGTCACGCAGCGAGGCCAGCGCCTCGACCTGGCGGCCGGCTTGGTAGTAGGCATGGGCAAGCAGAACCCAGGCATGCTCCCGCCACGGGTGTGCGGTGGCGAACGCCTCCAGCTCCGGGACGAGAGGCGCACCACGCCCGAGGTCGAGCACCGCCCGGGCACGCAGCTCGACGGCTTGACGGTGAAGTTCTGTCAGGCGGACGCGCTCTGCCGTCAGCCAGGGCGAGGCGCCGAGGTCTGCGTACGGCTCACCCCGCCACCACGAGAGCGCTTCGCTCAGCGCACCGGCAGCCTGGCCGCTGAGTGCGTCGCGCATGGCCCGAAGGGTGTCCTCGAATCGGTGGGCGTCGACGTCTGCCCGTGGAACCCGCAAGGCGTATCCGGTACCGACGGTCTCGATGGTGTGCGACCGGGTTCGCGGAAGGCGATCGGGTTCGAGGGCGCGGCGCAGCTCGGCGACGAAGGTGCGCACCGTCCCGGCCGCTGTGGGCGGGGGGTCCTCCCAGAGATCATCGACCAGCACTGGCAGCGGGACGGCCCAGCCGCCGGCCGCGACCAGCCGTCCCAGAAGCTCCCGGCGACGCTGGCTGCCCACCAGTACAGGACGGCCCTCGGCATCCGTGACCTCGATCGGTCCGAGCACCTTGACGAGGATCTCCATGTCCTCATTGTCGTCGGTACAGGTCTGCTGCTGATCCACTGCTAACCCGGCTCTCCGATCTTCCTCTCGTTCATTCATTCACGTGTGAGCAGCAGTGACTCACCAGTCTGGGCGAAGGAGACGAACGACAACGATGGGCATCAGCATTCCGGGGTTCGAGACCAGGTCGATCGGTGTGGCTGACGGTGTGGAGCTGAACGCGGCGGTCGGCGGCGAAGGACCGGCCATCGTGCTGCTCCACGGCTTTCCCGAGACCCACCTGATGTGGCGGCACGTCGCTCCTACCCTGGCCGAGCACCACACCGTGGTCTGCCCCGATCTCCGCGGTTATGGCGCCAGCAGCAAGCCGGAAGCGGTCGCCGAGGACACCTACTCGAAGCGGACGATGGCCGCGGACATCGTCGGCCTGGCCGACGTATTCGAGTTCGACCGGTTCGCGCTGGTCGGGCACGACCGCGGCGCGCATGTTGCTTTCCGGGCCGGCCTGGATCACCCGAATCGGATCAGCCACCTGGGCATCCTGGACATCGTTCCCACCCTTGACACCTGGAACGTCCTCCACGGGGTCACCGCGGCGGTGGCCTTCCACCTGTACCTGATGGCCCAGCCGCCCGGTCTGCCCGAGCAGATGATCGCCAGAAGCGCCGACGCGTTCTTCGGTCACTTCCTCGAGGTCTGGTCCACGAGTTCCCGGACGATCCCCGCGGAAGTGCGCGCCGAGTACCTTCGAGCATGCCGGGACGCCGTTGCGTCGATCGTCGCCGACTACCGCGCCACCGCGACCGTCGACATCGAACATGACCAGGCCGACCTCGACGCCGGCAACCGGCTCACCATGCCGGTGACGGTCGTGCAGCAGGACTGGGGGCGGCAGTTGGGGTTCGACGCCGCCGCGACCTGGCGGCCGTGGACCACCGACCTTCAGCACTTCACCACCCAGGCGGGCCACTTCATGGCCGAGGAGGCTCCGGAGGACATCACCACGCTGATACTGAGCCTGGTGAAGCGGTGATCGCCCCTGACGGGCCGATACCGGCCGCACTCACGGAAGGCTCTGCCGCTCCGCGCGATGGGGCCGCACCGGCGATCCTCACTCGGGCGAAAGTCTGGTCTGCCGCCCACGGCACCACTGTGTCGTGACCGACAACGGCGCCTGCTACCGGTCCGGTGACTTCGCCCGCATCGTCGGCAACCGGACTCGTCACCAGAAGACCAAGCACTACAACTCTCACCGACCCGACCGCACAGCGGAGGAGGGCGGCCAGCCACCCGCACGACGGCTTCGGAGCGGCGTCATCAACGTGCAGCTCTCCTACACCCAGGTGGCCTGACCCGAATCGTCGGTCAGAGCAGCCGCGGTCAGGGTGAGGTGCTGAATCAGGACCGCGGCTGCGGTGTCGGCGTCGCGGTCCAGCGCTGCCTCCTCCAGCCTGCGGTGTTCCTTGGCGCCGTCTGGTCAGTGAGGGCCGCAAGCAGGTCTACGGCACTCAGATCGCCGGCGTGAAGGGCGGGTCACCGGTTCCGTGGCCCTGTGAGGAGCCCGAGCGTATGGACGAACTCCGTGCGGAAGTCGGTATCGAGCCCTTCGACGAGTACGTCGCCAAGTTCTCCATGGCGTAACGCCCCCGTCCCCGTCGCGTCCGGTGGATCACCGCCCGGGCTCTTCTGCCGCGGGCGATGATCCGCCGGACAGACCCTGCTCCACTGCTGGCGACACCCTTCGCCGAACCGGCGCCCGAGCAGCGCCTGGAGCGGGCCGCCACGGCGCTGACCGCACAAGGCTTCATCGTGGAAATCCTCGATGACGCCGCCGCCGCGCGTACTCGCGTCAAAGATCTGCGCTCGGGCAGGTCAGAGCCCGTGAATGGGATTGTGTGCTCACGCCACGAGGGCGAGGTTGTGCATGTGTGCGACGGCCTTGACCGCGTGATCAGGGCCGTCGCCGCGCCGGCGGCAATCGCGGAGGATCTTGTAGTTCTTCTTCGCCCTGGCTGCGTGGACTTCGTCGAACACGCCGGGATCCGTACAGCACGAACGACCTCAGCGGCAGCCCAGAGCCTGAGCCCCGACGACGGGAAATCGCGGCATCTGGCCCTGCGGGACGGCGCCTCACCCGACGACGACCGGCCCGAGACCACCTGGCTGGAACACGTCACCGATGAGCAGTACTACAGCCCCCGCAGCCTTGGGGGCCTGACCGCGAACACCATGCCGATGTCGCCGGCCTGCTGCACCGGGTCCTGCTCGATGCTGACCGTGAAGCCGTGCGTGAGGAGGACCTCGCAGACTGTGTCGCGGTTCTGCTGCCAGCGCTCCACCTCGACGACGGCCTGGCGGACCAGCGGCCAGTGCCGTTCCTCGATGCCTCTGAGTACATCGAGTTCGGCGCCTTCCACGTCGACCTTGAGCAGGTCGATGCAGTCGATGCCGTGCTCGTCAAGCGCTGATGACAGGGGCTTGACCTTCACCCGGTGAGTCTCAAGCCGCCGCATCACCCGCAGCTTGTGGCTGACGAGAAGAGTGAGGATGGGCGTGGGTACGCGGCGCAGGGCCGGTCCCAGGCCGCCCTGGCGGATCATTTCGACAACGCTGGCGGTGACCCGACGCCGCTCAGCCTCGATGTTCCCCTGGTCCCGCGAGGAGGACGAGAAGATCGTGGCGGCCGGAACGTAGCTGAAATCGAACTCGTCGTCACGGGACGCCAGGCCGTAGGGGAGCGCGGTCAGACGTCCGTTGAAGAACTCACGAGCGTTGCGTTCGAGTGTCGCGTGGAGTGGCGGCACCGGCTCGAAGGCGTAGATCTGCACGTCCCCGTCGAGCCGCTCGTAGACGGCCGCCGAGAACACTCCGATGTTGGCGCCCACGTCGAGCACCGTCGCGCCCGGCGTGCACTCGATGCCGTGGGTGAAGTAGCCGCCCACCTCCTCGCGCAGGAAGGACGCCTCCCAACGATTGATACTGTGCAGTTCAATCGCTTTCATGACCATGACAAGAGTGTCTATCAAGGTTGGAGTCAACAATCCAGCCCGCAGGCTTCACTTCGGCCGCGTCCCTGATTCGCACGGTGTGCCATCGACCCATTCTCCGGCAGTCAGGCCCAGCCCTACCTGGATGCTGCACGCCAACTGGTCCAAGGACGAGCTGCACGCCAACTGGTCCAAGCCGGAAGGGTCGTCGGCTCGAGCGTCACGCTGACTTGCTGCATTGCGCAATAATGAAACCAGCGCGGGGCGGCCCCGGTATCGGGGGGAAGGAAGGACGTGTATGCCGGGCGGGGATATTCGGCGAGTGCGTGCTGCGAACCTGCGGCTGGGGGCTGCCCTGGCCGAGGTCGAGGGACTCTATTCGGCGCTGTTGACCGCCGGGGGTTCCGAACGGCGTCGGCGTCTGCAGGCGGAACTGGCGCGCTCCGCCGGTCGCCTCGCCGCCCTGGCGGCCCTCCCTCCGGAAACCCGCTCCCTCCCCGTCGCCCCGCGAAGATCACGGCGGGGCCGTAGACGGGCCATGGCCGAGCGCGGCGCCGCGTGGATCACGGCGAAGTTCGGGCGGGACGTGCGCTGATCTTCTCAATCGCCCTGTGTCGGCGGTTCCATGAGATGCCTCACCCAGGCATTGCGACGGGGCCCGTGACGTCAAAATATTTCAACTGGCAGACGAGCGCCTGAGCTGGAAGGTCTGAGTGTGTGCGCTGGCGGGGCGGCTGGTGCCCGCACGCTGGCGGCGGACGATGTGAATGACCGCGCCGACCGCGACGGCCAACACTGAGAAGATCACCAGGGTGATCTCTGGCACGACGGCAAGCACGGCATCGGCCCGGGCGGCACTGACCTGCCAGGCGAATTCCGGATCGATCAGCCCCCCGGGGTCCCGCACCACCAGGACGTGTTCGCCGACCCGGTCTTCTGCGCCGCATGAGACGGTACCGGTGGCTGGCGTGGCAGAACCGTTGTAGCGGACCGTGCAGTCGTTCGTGGTCGACTTCCCGTGGTGGACCCCGATCCAGGTGATGACGGCCGACCGGGATGCGCCCCGTGCCTGCAGGACCAGAGCCTGGGACGCCTGCATGGCGCACAGCGGCGGCGTCGGGCGTGTTCGGCCACGATGATCCGCGCGTAGGTGGGCGTGTACCGGGGGGCACGCGCTGACGAGTTCGTGAAGGTGGGTGGCGGTCAGTCTTCGTGCGCCTGCTCACGGGCGGCGGTGAGCACCTCGCCGAGTCGGCGGACCCGCCGCACGAAGGCACTCCCCGGTGCGAAATACTTCCCTGATGGGTTCACGCACTTCTCCGATCAGCCAGCCGATCACGATACGGAGGGCCGTCGCGCGGGATGCCAAACGGCTCACGCGGCTCGTGCGTGGCTCAAGCGCCTACGAGGGCAAGTACGCATCCGCAGTCGCGGGCTACCGGGTCGGTCCTGATTACATCGAGGCCCACCGCGCCTTTGTCGCCGTCGGCGCCGACGAGCACGGAGGCCGGGTCCTCGGGTTCTACTCGCTCGTTCTCTCTCCACCGGAACTCGACCTGCTGTTCGTCGCCGACGAAGTGCAGGGACGGGGTATTGGACGGCTCCTCGTCGCGCACATGCAGTCCGAGGCCCGTGCTGCCGGGATCGACCGCCTCAAGGTTGTGTCGCACCTTCCCGCCGAGGACTTCTACCACCGCGTCGGTGCGGTGCGGACCGGGACCGCGTTCGCGAACCCGCCCGCCGTGCCGTGGGACCGTCCCGAGTTCGAGTTTCGCATTCCTTCGGGATGACGCGGTGTGCCGGTTGGCGGGGCACCGGCTTCGCCTGCATGGTGGCCGGCTTGCAGGAGCCGCTGGACGCCGCGCGCTCCGTGTGTGGCGTCGCCTCTGCCTCGGCGTGGTGATCGCCTGCGCCAGCAGCCTGCCCGCCGGGCGAATTCCTCACCTCCGGCACTCTCAGAGCCATCGCAATCGGCACGCATGCGCTGCCCACCTGTCGGGCCATGGCGCTGGTGAGCCGCCTTCTGATCGACGAGGGGGCCCGTTACTCGGGAGCGAAGCCCCGGACGCTCCGGCAACAGGACGCCCTGCGCGGCTGTTCCAGGACCCGGTCTCCACACCATCCGCCCTGGTCAGCGAGCGGAGCGGAAGCTGCTCGAGCGGCTCGGCGCTGTCGTTGCGTCGGTGCCCACCGGCTGGCAGGACGCCCTGCGCATCGTCGCCTCACGCAGCGGCTCGATTCGACCGCCCCTCGCGCGGCGTCATCGGCCAGGCCACGGGGTGCGTCATGCAACAGCAGCACTGAGACAGGAGGCATTCAATCGGCTGTGGCAACTGTCCCAGCTGCCGAAAGGCAGTCGTGCGGTGAGGCTCATGAAGAGTCCTTGACGGTGTGTGGATGACGAGCCAGGCAGCGTGAGCCGGTCAAGGGTCGGACGCCTGGGCCGGCCGGGCGCGTGTCGGTGGGCACCTCACGGCGTCCTGGCGCCGCGTCCGAGGGCTGATCCCGGGGTCCGGGTTGAGGTCACAGCAATCGGTCGACCAGATCGTCGATGTAGTCCGGGGTGAGCGGGACCATGCCGAACAGGACGCGGATGTACATCGGGGCCAGGATGTGGTCCAGTACGTCGAACGCGTTGAGTGCGTGCTCGCCGCGGTCGCGGGCGCGATCGAGCATGGCCTGCAGTTGCCGGGCGCGTTCGGCGCGGAGGTCGGCGCCGGCCTGCAGGCCCTGCTGACCGCTGCTCGACAGGGCGACGGCAAGGTGCAGCACCGCCGGTCCGTCGGGTCCGGTGATCTCACGGGCCACTTGGGCCGCGTACGTGCGCAGGTCGCCGGCCAGGCTCCCGGTGTCGGGCATCGGCGACTGCGCGTTGAGGCGGGTGAGTACCACGTCGGTGAGCAGGGTTTCCAGGTTGCCCCACCGGCGGTAGATGCTGCTGTCGGCTACGCCTGCGCGGGCTGCGACCTCGCCGACGGTGAAGTTGCCGTAGCCGCGCTCGCTGATCAGGTCGGTGACGGCCTGGTGTACTTGCGCGCCGACGCGGGCGCTGCGCCCGCCGGGCCGCCGGGCTCGCTGTTTCTCGTTCACACCCCCACATTAACGCAGTCAGGACTTGCGTTTACGACGCAAGCCCTCTTACAGTCACCTAACGCAGTCGCTGACTGCTTTAGCGCGCCTGGTGTATCGCCACCTGCGTCGGCCGTGACCGGGCGCAACCAACGATTGAGGGGGACCCATGGCTGCATCGCATGCGACCGTAGGCAGTCGATCAAGCCGGACCGTGCTGCTCACGGTGACCTGCCTGGGCCAGTTCATGGTCCTGCTCGACAACACGATTGTTGGCGCGGCGCTGCCCGATATGCAGCACCGGCTGCACACTCAGTTGACCGGTCTGCAGTGGATCGTCGACGCGTACGTACTGCTGGTTGCCATGCTGCTGCTGTCCGGCGGTGTCTTCGCCGACCGGTTCGGCCGCAAGCGGGTGTACCTGACCGGCGTGGCGGTGTTCACCGCCGCGTCGCTGCTGTGCAGCCTCGCGCCCTCGCTCGGCTGGCTGGTCGCCGGCCGGGTGCTGCAGGGCATAGGGGCCGCGGCGCTGAGCCCTGCCTCGCTCGCCCTGCTCGCCGCCGCCTGTCCCGTGCCGCAAGAACGAATCAAGGCGATCGGGATGTGGGCCGGATTCAGCGGAATCGGTCTGGCCGCAGGCCCCGTGGCCGGCGGCGTGCTGACAGAAGCCTTCGGCTGGCCCGCCATCTTCCTGGTCAATCTGCCCATCGGCGTGGTCCTGCTGCTGGTCGGCCTGCGCCACCTCGGCGAGTCCCGTAATCCGGGCGCCCCCGCGATCGACATCCCGGGCACGGTGCTGTCCGTTCTGGCGGTGGGGGCACTGACCTACGGGCTGATCGAGGGCGGTGCCCGCGGCTGGACCTCACCGGTCATCCTGGGCAGCTTCGCCGCCGCAGCGCTGTTCCTCGCCGCCTTCGTCACCGTCGAAGCGCGTCGCTCCGCACCGATGCTGCCGTTGCGGCTGTTTGGGCAGCGCCTGTTCACCGTGTCCAACACCGCCATGGTCGTGGTGGGGTTCGCGCTCATGGGTTCGTCGTTCTTCTTCTCCCAGTTCTTCGTGTACGTCCAGGGCAGCTCGATCCTGCGCGCCGGCCTGCAGACCCTGCCGGTATCCCTCGCCATGGTGATCGTCAGCCCGTACGCGGGCCGGCTCGCCGCCCGCTACGGCTTCCGCATCGTGGTCACCACCGGCCTGGTCCTGGCCGGTCTGGGACTGCTGGCACTTGGCATGGTGCACGCCGACACCGGCTACGGGAACGTATGGTGGCGGCTGGGACTCGCCGGCATCGGCTTCGCCCTGGCCATGTCCCCACTGACGGGCGCCGCCATCCAAGCAGTCAGTCCGCACGAAGGCGGCCTCGCATCAGGCATCAGCAGCACCACCCGGCAGATCGGCGCGGTGCTCGGCGTGGCGGTACTCGGAGCCATCGTCCGCTCCCGGCAATCCGGCGGCGCCTCCTTCGAGACCGGTCTCAACAGCGCCTTCCTCGCCGCCGGCACCGTCACTTTGGCCACCGCCGTGTTCACCGGCCTGTGGCTGGCGAGGTCCAAGCCCGCGGAAGGCCCCGCGGCGCCGCATCGTTCCACCGATCCAGATGCGGCCACCACCTCGAACGAGGCGTCCGCGAACAGCCGTTGACAACAACAACCCCCTTGGCCGGGAGGCGTCCCGCACCTCTCCCGCCCGGCCCCGAGAACACCTGAAGCCCCACCGGGCCAGGGTGATACGGCCCTGGCAGGCGACGCCCCGCCAGGGCCGTGTGCTACGCCATGCCCAGCCGCGGCGGCCTTGGCCGCCAGCGGGGCGGGCAGCAGCGCGGGCTGGTGCCGCGGCTGACGAAGCTGCCGTGGATCCCAGCGAACAGCAGTGGCTGGGAATCCTGCAGGTCGCGCGGGTGGAGCCGGTCCGCAACCGGGTGATGCCGGCTCTGGCCTACGATTCCGCGCTGCGGCGAGAGGAGCTGTGCAGGCCAGGCAGCCCTGGACCGGCTACTCGACCGCCGCGCCGACACACCCACTCCGGCCGGCCCGACACCACGCGAACTGGACATGCCAGCGACAGCCCGCCTTCTGCCGCTCGTCGACGTCCAACAAGGGCGCGACAGGCTCCGCACCGCGCTGATATCGGAGTGCGCACAGGCCCGAGAGGGTGTCACAGTCACTGCCGTGACCTTGATGAACGTGCTCGTCGACTTCGCCCGAACCGGCCGGATCGGGCCCCTGAACTGCGGAATGTCCCTGGCCGAGGCTGAGGACCTTCTCGGCCCGGGGCGCCCGCATCCTGCCCACATCATGAAGGGGCCCGATATCGACGGCTACCCCTACTCCTGGAACGGGCTGCAGCTTGTGGTCACGCAGCGCGCCGTCAGCGGAATCTGGATCAACCTCTGGCCCGGTTCGACGGCCAAACTCCCGCCACTCGTCCTGCCTGATTCCGAGTCATTCGAGGCCACCGTGCTCCGCGAGGAACTGATCACTGCCCTCGACAGAGCAGGCTGCCACCACGAGGTCAACCCTGTCCTGACCTTCGGCGAGCAGTCGAGCATCATCACCCAGCCGGCCGAGGTCTGCGCTGTCTTCAGCCTGCCTGGCCGGGACCACCACGTTCCGCACCGCGATCGGCACTACCTCGACGTGATGCACAAGCACACGGCTTGACATCGCTGATTCCACATAATGATGCGCTTGACGTGGCCCTCGACGACGCCGGAGTTCCACAGCAGCGTGAGGCCGGCGGTGACAGTGGCGAGATCCCGCTCGAGGCCGTTGACGAAGGTGTGGAGGCTGGGCAGCTCGTCGGCGCAGACCGCCTTGATCCACTGCGGGAGTTGGTCGCCCTGGAGCTGAGTGAGCATCTTTCCGAACGCGGGGACGTGCCCGGTGAGGGCCTCCAGTTCGGGGCAGCCGGCGAGGACGGTTTTGAGCTTCAGGCGCTCGCTCTCCGGCAGGGTGCCGGGGTGAGTCAGGATCCAGCCGGTGACCGTGCGCGGGGACGGCGGACGGGCTGTTGGCGCAGTCGAGGCTGTGCGATACGGCTGGAGGTAGGCGGGGACGGTTCCGTAGCCGCCGGTGTAGCCGCGTGTCTTGATCTCTTCCCAACCCATTGCTCATTCAGGTACGCCTTGAAGTCGTCGAGCTTGGTCCTGCGGTTCGGCCACTGCCCCTGGAACAGCTCTTCCGGCCCCGCAGCGTCCGCCAGCTGCTGGACGGTTCGGTAAGTCATGCCGAGTTGACGCTGGATTGAGCGTCGGCTGTGGCCGGCGGCCAGCAGTGCGTGTACGGCGGCGTGCTTGGCGCGGGTCCAGTTGGCGGACCGGTGTCCGGTGGCCCATGGCGAATCAAGCCACGGGGAAGGCGCTGGCTCTCGAACCGGCGGCTCGGCGGAGATCGCGCGAAGGCGGGCGCGGTGGCGGGAGACGCACCGCTCGGCCGCTTCACCGAGGTTGCGTCACAGTGGGAAGCGGTCGGCGACCTGCACAGCCCCTCGATCGTCCGAATGTTCGGCTGACGCCTCACACGCGCCGGAATCGAAATACCTGAGGTTGAAGATCCTGCGGCTCCTTCTTGGGGAGCCGCAGGATGCGTAAAAGTTACCGCCTCATCTGCGGCCCGCTGTAGTGCTAGGGCACGCTGATGACAGACCAATACTGGTCCGCGTAGGGGCCGTAGGGATATATGTTGATGGGTTCGACGTCGGTTCGGGCTCCGGGTACGGACATGGACCAGCCTTGCACGGTAGCCAGTTCTCCGCTGTTGTAGTCGTAGTGCCAGAGCTGTGTGTTCGTATTTCCGTTTGCCGCGTTCACGCCGCAGTACTGGAGCGTAATCTCAGCGGTGCTCCCGGGCACGTAGGTCGCGCACAGGGTGTTGTTCTGCTGAGGCTGAAAGTAGAACCAGCCGGAGTGGCTGCTAGAGGGTTCCTCATACCAATACTGGTCCGGGAAGAGACTGTCGTATTCGCACGTGTACTGGTTGATCGGCGCTCCAGCGTAGATCTTGTCACCAGGCACGGACATGCAGAAGTTGGAGTTGTTGTTCTCGACTATGAAGCGCCCACCGGTGGACGCGGAAGCGGTGGCCGTACTTATGCAGGGCGCAATGAACGTCAGGAGAACGACCACAAGGGCGTACCGCTTGCGGCTTCTCAGCCATGCAGCGAGTGTTGATGACATACGAATCCCTTAAGAGAGAGGACCGTCGGATAGATCGACGTCAGACTGTTGGCCCTGTCGGCGACTGGCTCACCCCTGAAGGAGTACGACATACCAACTCTGATCCGGGTAGTCGCCATACGGGTATATATTGATCGGCGCGACCCCCTTGTTGGCTCCCGGGACAGACATGGACCAGCCCTGGAAGGTAGACATTTCAAGGGTGGTTCGGTTGAAATTCCAGAGTTGCGTGTTCGTGTTTCCGTCCGCCGCGTTCAGGCCGCACCACTGAAGTGAAAGCTGAGCAGTGCTATTGGGCGTGTACGTCACACACAGGGTGCTGTCCTGGCGAGGCAGAGTGTAGTACCAGCCAGGATGACTGTCCGACTGCACCGTAAACCAATACTGGTCCGGGTACCATCCGCATGTGTATTGGTTGACCAGCGCCCCTTCATAGATGTTGTCGCCAGGCACTGACATGCAGAGGCGGGAGTTGGCGTTCTCAAGCGCGAAATAGGACCCGGGGGTGGCGGAAGCGGTGGCCGTGGCTGCGCAGAGCGCAACAGAAGCCAGGAAGCTCACCACAAGGGCGTACCACCTGCGGTTTCTCGCCCGCGGAGCAAGTGCCATCGACATACTCATTCCTTCAGAGAGAGGGGATTGTTGTAGCCGGGCCGCCTTTCACGACGACCGTCGCACCCCAGGCGGCCAGTCGCTTCTTCGTGATCCGCACCGGCCGCCCCCGGCCACAGATCATCAGCGCTGTGACCTGGGCGTACATCCCATCATGGGCGTGGTCCTCGCCGCGCCCGGCTTGTGGAGCGCTACCGCACGGCCGTCGCCGCCTATCAGGACCAGCTCGCCGGGAAGCGCCGGCGCCGCGGGGACACCAAGCGCCGCCAGAACCTCAAAGCCGTGTCCTGACCCGGCCATCTGCTCGACATGACGGCGCTGCGCCCACGGTGCGGCGCCGTTCGCGTGTGAAACAGGACGTACACCGTTCCCCTCCAGGGGAAAGCCGCATTTCAGCGGCGCACGGCACTGACGGGCGGTAGCACCCGGCAAACCGGCCCCTTCGGCGGCACCGCCACCACCGCGGCCTCAGCCAAGGCACTCGGACGCGTCGACATCAGCGCCGACATGTCACCGGCGTATACCCGACTGGCAGCCTGTCGCGGCGAAACCCTCCCGGAGACCGCCCGACGCCGCGCCACCACCCGCCCGCTGAGCGACACCAACCTCATGCGACAGCACGACCAGAGCCTGAGTGGAACACGATCACCGGATATTACGGAGTGTTGCTGCACTGCCGCGCTTGGCCACTGTCGAGCGTCCAGATGTTGCCGCCGTTGGAGAAGTCGTGGCTCCATCCAATGCCCTCGCACCAGTGGGACTGGTCGTAGACGATGTCCACCACCGGGGCCGCGGCGTAGTAGATGTCCTGCTTGTTGTTCTGGTCGATCGGGACGAAGGCGCTGTCCGCCCATCCGCCGTTTGTGGATACGTCGAAGGTGGTGTTGTAACCGACCGTCTTCCCGGTGACGGTGTTCTCGATGTACACCTCTGCGTGGGCGACCGCCCTGGCGTTGGCGCCGCTGGTGAGGTGCAGCTCAGCGTAGGCCGAGCGGCAGGAGGAGAAGTAGCCCAGATACAGGTACCCTATGCCGCTGCCGTCCGGGGCCTTGAGGTCCAGGGCTGGTGTCACGCCCACCGGATTCACGCAGCTCGCGGCCTGCGCAGTGCCCGAGAGCCCGACGTTGAGCGTCGCCGATCCCACGATCAACGCCGACGCGACGGCGACTCGTTGGATGATGCTTTTCCTCTTCACGTGCGTCCCCCTCAGCTCAATGGCTTGACGGCGTGTCAGGGCCACTCGCGCCAAACTTGCGCCGCAGGCCAGGGGTTGAGCCCCCGTCACCACAGTCAGCAGGAATGGCTCGACCAGCTCTCCCACCCACCGCCCGTCGGATCGCAACGTACCAACGACTGACGGTATTGCAGGGTGCATTTCTGCACTGTGAAGCGATCGTTCCGGTGCCGGATCGCACAGCGAGCGACAGCGAGGCGGGTGCTGCGCCGCTGGGACCGGCACGGAAACGGTGTCGGGCTCTTCACCGGCGAGGCGTGCGCTCTGGCCGAAGTCGCCCGGCACGTGCCAGGAAGCTGGGCGAACCTCCTGGGCGACGACGACGTCCCCCACGAGCCGCCCGCCGACGACCGCACGGCCGTGGACGTCTACCACGGCCCCGATCGCGGCAACCGCCCGGACGAGGGCGGACCGCACCCATGGCCGGCACCACCCCCACGCCCACGGAGGAATCTCGCCCCGTGACTCCGGCACCCACCGGTGAGCCCGCCACACCCGCCGTCCCCACGGACGCCCGGCAGGGTTCTCATCTGCGCCCGCTGTGGCCCGAGTGGCAGGGCGCCGGCGCGGACGTGGTCGCCGAACTCGCCCCTGAGTTCCCGCTCGACGTCGCCCGCCGCGCTTACACCGTCGGCACGGCGTCCTGCAAGCCGTACTACCACCACACGACGGCCCCGTCGCCACCGTCCCGGTCCCGCTGGACGACCCCGCGGAGCCGGTCCGCGACGGCATCGAATCCAAGACGGTGCTCACCCGGCAGCTCGCCGATGAAGATCATCGGCGAGCACGATCCGTCCCGCATCACCACCCTCGGCGGCACCTGCACCGTCAGCGTCGCCCCCTTCACCTCCCTCGCCGCCCGCTACGAAGACGACCTCGCCGTCGTATGGATCGACTCCCATCCCGACAGCGACACCGGCGGCACCAGCTACAACGGCTACCGCGCCATGGCCGTCTCCATGATCACAGGCCATGGCGACCCCGAGATGTCGCAGCTCCTCCCCGCCACCGTCCCGCCCTCCCGCACCGCCCTCGTGGTCGTCACCGGCTTCAGGGCCACCCGCGCCCGCAAGCTCACCCCCGCCGAGAAGGACGCCAACCGCACCTTCGCCGCCGGACGCGCTCCGGTCGAGCACGGATTCGCCCACCTGAAGAACTGGCGGATCCTCACCAAGCTCCGCACCGAACCCACCCGCGCCACCCATCTCCTGTGCGCCCTACTGGTGCTGACGACCCTCGAAGCCACTACCGACAATTGATCTCTACCGCAGGTAGCCAACGACCAGCACAGCACCGCGGAACAGCGTCACCGGGCCGGGATCGGCTGGGTGAGGTTCACCGGGTTGCCGTCGGGGTCCTGGATGTGGGCGACGCGCTGTCCCCACGGCATGTCGTTGGGGCCGCCGCGGACCGAGCCGCCCAGCGCCTCCACCCGGCCGAGTGTCTCGGCGACGTCGTCGACACCGATGCTGAGCAGGATCCGCGGCGCTGCGCCGGTCTCCGGGTTCGCCTTGGCCACCAGCCCGAGGTCTGTGTCGCCGATACGCAAGCCGAGGTAGAAGGCCGGGCCTTCCTCCGGCACCCGGAAGATCTCCTCGGCTCCGAACAGTTTCGTATAGAAGCCGAGCAGGACGTCGTGGTTGGCAGTCAGGATCACTGGCTGGATGGCGGACATGGGACTCCTGTCGAGAACGGTCGTATCGCTGGATAGACCGTTCGAGGACGGTGAACTCATCGGTAAAACCGCCCCGTCAGACGATCCACAACGCAGACTGTCGCCCACGACCGGCACGAGCACCCGGGAACGAAGACACGCCACCTCCCTGACCAGCTACTTCAAGATGGCAGCCCTGTTTGAGGAGCAGCGTCGCGGGGGTGTGTCGGATGTCGTGAAACCGGACACCGCGAAGCCGGACTCAAGTGGCCGCAACACGGTCGGGGTCTCGCCCCGCAGAGCAGCCCCGATCCGGTCCGTCCGCCGCTTCAAGCACCAACCGAGTGAGGCGACGAGCGGCCCCGGGCGACTTCAAGGCCCTGGTCGCAGTTCCGTGAATGATCTCGTGAGGTGAAGCGGTGGATCATGTGCCGCGCGTGCACCACTGGGGCAGATCATGCGGGTGTCTGTGGATCTACGCGTCCCAGCACGTCGGCGAGAGAAATCCCGGTTCGTGCTGCTGTGATTCGGCGCGCTCGCAACTGTGCGACATCCCGCGAGTTCACCTGAGCCCCGCTGAGTCCCTGCGCCCGTGGCCAGGGGGTTGTTCCTCCTTCGGGTGCTTTGCGGACTTGTGACGTAACTTCGGGATTCTTGAAGCGTTCTCACCTCGTCCGACCGATCCACAGTCGGGCCGAAGGTGAGGGGGCTTGGGTTGGCGGCGCTGGCAGTCGTACGGGACCTGCGCGAGCACTGGGCGCCCGCGTCGGCGGAGGAACTGAAGCAGTTCGAGACCGACGCGCTATCCGGGTTCGTCCTCGCACGCGCCTCGGCAGGACTGGCTGACGGCACGATCCGCGGGGATGTCGGGCATCTGGACCAGATCAGGTCCTGGCTCAGGCGACCGCTGTGGGACATGGAGCCGGCCGACGCCGACGCGTACTTCGGGAAGGTGCTGCGTGGCTCGCCGAGCGGCACCCGGCTGGCCCGATCACAGGCGCTGACCACGTACTTCATGTTCCTGGAGCTGCGGCACAAGGTCGAGCTGCACAGGATGACCGGCCGGGTCATCGAGTGCCCGATCGACGAGATGAACCGGCCGCGCGGCTCGAAGGACGCCCAGCTGCGGATCCCGCCGAGTGAGCCAGAGGTCGGAACGCTCTTCGCCGGCTGGGGTGGTGAGCTGGCCACGTGCCGAAAGTTCGCTCCTACCGCGCGGAACTACACCGCCTCGAAGCTGCTGTCCCAGGTCGCCCTGCGGGTGAGCGAGGCATGCGCGCTCGACCTGGACGACATCAAGTGGGACCTGGGCCGCTTCGGCAAGCTCCACGTCCGCCACGGCAAGGGCGCCCGCGGATCGGGCCCGCGTGAGCGCATGGTGCCGCTGATCAACGGCGCCGACCGGACCCTTCGGTGGTTCATCGAGGACGTCTGGGGCCAGTTTGACGACGACCACACCCGCCCCGGCGCCCCCCTGTTTCCCTCCGAGCGGAAGAACGCCGACGGCTCCTCGCGTCGGGTTGGCGACGACGCCCTGCGAGGTGGACTCAAGGACGCGGCCAAAGCGCACCTGCCCGCTTGGGGCGAGAAGCTGACCCCACATGTCCTGCGGCATTTCTGCGCGTCCCAACTCTACGGAAACGGGCTGGACTTGCTCGCGATCCAGGAGGTTTTGGGGCATTCATGGATCGCCACGACGATGCGATACATCCACGTTCAGCAGACCCGGGTCGAGGATGCCTGGGTCGCCGGGATGGAACGGGCTGCGAAGCGGCTGGAAGGACTGATCCGATGAGGTGGAACCTGCGGCTGACCGCCGCGAACAAAGGGGTCTGGAAGGCTTCTGAGCTCCAGCGGAGCCTGGCCGAGCACGGGTTGGTGATCTCGGCGGGGAAGATGTCCGGTCTGTGGTCCGGGCAGCCCGTCTCGCTCAAGTTGGAGGACCTGGACGTCATCTGTGTAGTCCTCGGCTGTGAGATCGGCGACCTGCTCATCCCCGAGCCGGAGAAGGTCAGCCGCCCGGGGCAGGCGGAGACGGAACGAGCGGCGGTCGGTGCAGGGACCGCCGCACCGGCGGTGATCCCCAAGCGCCGGGACGGCCGGTCGCTGCCACCGGAGTGAACTGGTGGCACGCTTCCCGAAGGGCTACGTCAAGCCCACCAGCTCCTGCCCAGGTTGCCTGGCCTGGGGCGACTTCCGCGGTCGGCTCTGTCACACGTGCTACATGTTCGGCCGCATCCACGAACGGCCGTCTGCATCGGCTGCCAGCGAGTCCAGCCGCTGAAGTGGGAGTACTGCCGTCTGTGCTGGTGCCAGGCCCGGCTCAACGCCAGGACCGCCACCGGCATGCCGACCGTCAGCGGCGAGGTGATGACCCCGTGGCTCCAGGCCGTCCGCCATCACCAGCTCTTCTTCGTGGGACTGCATTACCGCAGGGGATCGGCTCTCACCGTCCTGCACCACGTCAAGGCGCGAGAAGCATCCCGCAGGCCGCCGCCCGTGTCGCGCTCACGGCCGAGAACCGGTTGGAGGCAACTGCCACTGTTCGAGCAGGTTCCGCGTGACTACGGTCGGCTCGACCCGGCCGCCGCCGACCTGGCCAGTCCCTGGCTGGCCTGGGCGAAGCACCTCGCCCACCAACTCGCCGAAGCCCGGGGCTGGGGACGCGGCATCCGCTTCGCTGTCAACCGCGGCCTGGCCATCGTGCTCACCGGATACACCGAGGGCGACATCATCCGCCACAACGAGATATTCGCCCCGCTCCGTGCCCTCGACCTGCGGGTTGGCCACGTCATCACGGTCCTTGAGGAGATGGGAATCTTCCTGGATGACGAGGAACCCTTCTTCGAGCGATGGCTCGCTGAGCGACTGGAAGGCATTGCCCCCGGCATCGCTGCGGAAGCCGAACGCTGGACCCGAGTTCTGCGCGACGGCGGCCCCCCCCCGCAGCCTGCCCCGGCAGCAAGCCACGGTCCGGCTCTACCTCAACCGGGCCCGCCCAGCGCTGTTGGCGTGGTCGAACCGCTACGACCATCTGCGGGAGGTGACCCGCGAAGACGTGCTGGCCCATGCCAAGACACTGCACGGCCGCCACCGCATGGACGAGCTGGTCGCCCTGCGCTCACTGTTCGCCTGGGCCAAGCGGTCCGGCCTGATCTTTCGCAACCCGGCCAGCCGTATCAAGGTCGGCCAGATCGAGTACAGCGTGCTCCAACCGCTCGCACCCGACAAGATCGACCGCTCCGTCGCCGCGGCCACCACCCCTGCCGCCCGGCTTGTCCTCGCTCTCGCGGCGGTGCACGCGGCCCGGGTCGCCCAGATCGCCACTCTCATGCTCGGAGATGTCGACATCGGGAACCGCCGCCTGACCATCGCCGGCCGTGTCCGGCCCGTCGACGATCTCACCCTGAAACTACTGCTGGCCTGGCTGGAATACCGGCGCGAGCGCTGGCCAAACACGGCCAACCTCCACCTGCTGATCAACAACCAGACCGCTACGGGCACTGGTCGCGCCAGTGACCGCTGGATCCGTGGGCCCCTGCGCGGCCAGGAGGCGACTTTGGAACGGCTCCGCGTCGATCGACAACTCGAAGAGGCCATGGCCCAGGGCCCTGGCCCCCTCCACCTTGCTGAGGTGTTCGGGCTTCACGAGAAGACGGCCATGCGCTACGCGGAGTCCGCACGAACTCTGCTGGAGCAGGCTGCCGAGACCGACCCCTGATGGGGATTCTTGGCAACGACTGGTGTTGCCCTCGCCTCACTTGATCCAGTTCTCAACGACTGGGGAGGGCTGGCAGGTATCACGCCGGCGACAAGCCGGTGCCGCGAGGCTGATCAGGTGCAGCCCGTGCTCGCGGCCCTGCTCAAGGCTGTACGAGAATCTTCCGGGCCTACTTTCGCCTCTTCCGCGGGAATGGCCGGCCGTGCCGCGTAGCGGCTGCGCATCGCGTCGCTGGCTGCGGGGCCCGCGGTGAAGACGTAGGCGGCGCTGTCGTCGAGTCGGCGGCCGGTTTTGGCGTCGACGACCACGGGCTCGACTTCCTCGCCGCTGTGCGCGTCGACGAGGATCATGCTGCGCTCCGTCGGCGTGAGGCGGGAGTTGCCCCATGCGGCCAGGGCGACGATCACCGGGCGTAGGGAGCGCCCGAGTTCGGTCAGGACGTACTCGTGCCGGACAGGGCTGGTCTGGTAGGGCCGACGCTCCAGCAGACCGTCCGCGACCAGGGTCTTCAGCCGTGTGGTGAGCATGCTGGAGGAGATGCCCAGGCTCTCCTGGAACTGGTCGAAGCGGGTGTAGCCGTCGAAGGCGTCGTGGAGGATCAGCAGTGTCCACCACTCGCCGACGTGTTCCACCGTCGTGGACAGCGGGCACTCCCGGTCCTCCAGCCTGATCCGGCTTGCCAAGGCGACCATCCCCTCAATTACTGCTAAAGTCGAAGTTAGTAGCTTCTATTTTAGCAGTAGAGACGGGGCGGCGCCTTGAATACCCGCACCCGGGAACGGAGCACACCGTGACCACATCCATCAGCGAATCCCTCGAAGGCCGACGCGCTCTGGTCACCGGCGGTACCAAGGGCACCGGAGCCGCGATCGCCCGACGCCTGGCCCAGGCCGGTGCGACCGTGCTGGTCACCGCCCGCAGCCGCCCCGACGACGTCGAGGAGAAGACGTTCATCACCGCCGACCTCTCCACCGCCCAGGGCGCCGCCCACGTCGCCTCCGAGGTGGACGCCCGCATGGGAGGCGTCGACATCCTGGTCAACACCCTCGGCGGCTCCGAGGCACCGGCAGGAGGATTCGCCGCGCTCGGCGAGGACGACTGGGCAAGGGAGCTGAACACGAACTTGCTGGCCGCCGTCCGCCTGGACCGCGCACTCCTCCCGCACATGATCGCCACGGGCAAGGGCGCGGTCGTGCACGTCACCTCGATCCAGCGCCGCATGCCGCTGTGGAACGGCACCCTGGCCTACGCCGCCGCCAAGGCCGCCCTGACCACCTACAGCAAGGGCCTGGCCAACCAGGTCGCCCCGCACGGCGTCCGCGTCAACACCGTCTCGCCCGGCTTCGTCCAGACCTCGGCCGCGGACAACCTCGTCACCCGGATCGCCGACGACGCCGGCATCAGCCAGGAAGCGGCGCTGGGCCGGCTCATGGACTCCCTGGGAGGCATCCCGCTCGGCCGTCCCAACCGGCCCGAGGAGGTCGCCGAGCTCGTCGCCTTCCTCGTCTCCGACCGCGCCTCCGCCATCGTCGGCGCCGAACACGTCATCGACGGCGGCACCACCCCCACCGTCTGAACCCGCCACCACCATCAGGAACGTCATGCACGACAACCAGCCCCGGACCATCACCCCGGACGACCTGCCCGAGGTGGTCACCCGCTACCTCACAGCGCACCGCGCCCACGACACCGCCACCGCGCTCACGACGTTCACCGACGACGCCACAGTGACCGACGACGGCAACACCCACCAGGGCAGCGCCGCGATCGAACGGTGGCTGGACCGATCCGCCACCGAATTCACCTACACCATCCACCTCACGAACGCCCAGCAGACCGACACGGCCCACTACATCGCCACACACCACCTCGAAGGCAACTTCCCCGGCGGCACCATCGATCTCCGCTATCGGTTCACGCTGCGCGGCGACCTCATCGAACACCTCGCCATCGAACCCTGAGCCCGCTCCCACACCACCTATTCCCGGCCAGGGGAGAGGCCCCACCCACTCCAGACCGCCCCGTCCCAGCCCTCGTACCCATCCAGCCACCCGACCAAGAGCCAGCCCTCAAGTTCGGCATCCACCCGCAGATCAGCACTTGCACGCCTGAGGAATCAAGGCGAGCAACTCCGGGGCCATCCTCAGCACAGGGTGAGGAGATTCAAAGGTCTCCATCGCCCCGCGAGTTGACCCCGAACCGACGGGGCCATCCCCCAGAATTCGGGCACTGCACCCTCGGGTTCGCGCTGAAGAACCTTCAGTTTCCACGAACTCGCGGGCGTCTGCGGCCGTGGGGACCAACGGAACAGCCAGTATCGGTGAGATTGATCTTGGTCGCGTAGCAGGTCAAGCGCACGGCCGTGGTCATGTGTCCGTGCGCTGTGCGGCGGCTTCGGTGAGGGTGCGGTACAGGGTGGGCAGGCTGGGGTTCTTGCCCTTGTGCTTGCCCCGGGTAATGACGGTCTTCTGCTGGATCTCCTTCATGGGGGTGCCCTTGGCGCGCAGGGTGAGGGCGTACTCGATCTGGTCGGCGTCGAGGGAGGGCGGTCGACCGCCGGTGCGGCCGCGTTTGCGGGCGGATTCCTGGCCTTCCAGGGTCTTCTCCCGGGTGTAGGTGCGCTCGGCGCCGGACAGGGCGGCGAGGACGCCGAAGAGGATGGCGCCCTGGCCGTGCCGGTCGCCGGGGTCGTACAGGCCGGTGATGGGGCCGCTCAGGAACTCCAGGGCGATGCCGGCCTTGCGCAGGTCCTCGACGGTCACGAGGAGATCGGTGCCGCGGCCGAGACGGCGGAACTCGTGGACGGTCAGGATGACCTGGACTTCTGGATGCAGCCGTTTGAAGCGGCGGGCCATCGCGACGGCCTTCTCGTACTCGGGCCAGACCTTGACACGGGTGGAGACCTTCTCGTGGAACACCTCGAAGCAGACCGGCTCCAGCGCGTCGAGCTGGGACTGGAGTTCCTGGGTGGCCGTCGAGCAGCGCGCGTAGCCGATGCGGACCGCTGTGATGCCTGCCGCGAGCGGCGCGGGCTCGGTGGGCTCGACCCCGTCGGGTTCGGGGCCAAGCACCCAGCGTTTGCCAGGGCCTCGGTCGGGTGGGGTGAGGACGTGGAGTTCCTCGGCGACGCGGGGCGCGAGCTGGAGGCGGCGGGTGTGATACTTCGCCGCGGTCTTCCCCGCGCCGGTGCGGCACGCCGACCCGGCCGGGACCTCACAGGTCGGCACGCGTGGCGCTCGATAGCGGCGGGGGCGTCGAACTCCTCGTCAGTCATGCTCGAAAGCTACCGGTGGGAAGAGGTTTCAAGAAAGCATTTCAAGAACCCAATTGAGAACCTGGAGGCCGCATAAACCGGACACTGTCCGGGGTTGTGGCGGCGGCTTCTCATTTGGCCATTTGTGAGAACGGGCACGGTGCGGCGGAGCGGGATCAGTCGGTGTCGAGGCCGTTGATCAGGCGGTTGAGGAACCGGGTGAAGGTGGCTTCGGGCGTGAGGGGGCGTCCGGGGGCGGCGAGGGCTTCGGCGAGTTCCGGGTGACGGCCGTCCGCGGCGACAGCCGCGAGGTAGCGGGCTTCGGCTGCGGCTCGGTCGGGGGACTGCGAGGCGGCGGTCCGCGCAATCTCATGGGCGACGTGCCCGGCCACGAATGCGGTGAGTTGGGCGAAGACCTCCAGCTTCGCCGCACCGTCCAGCTTGGTGGGCCGCAGGACGGCGAGCGCGCGTTCCAGGAAGGCCAGGGTGTTGGGGCCGGGGATGCGGCGGGCGGCCAGAGCGGCGGGCAGCCAGGGGTGTCGCAGCATGTGGGTGCGCTGGAGGTGAGCGATGGCCTTCAGGCCGGCGCGCCAGTCGCCGGTGGGGGTGTTCGTGGTCGGCAGTTCGCCGCTGACGTGGTCGACCATCAGTTCCAGCAGCGTCTCCTTGTCGGGGGCGTAGCTGTAGAGCGACATGACGCCGGCTCCGACCTGTGCGGCGACTTTCCGCATGGTGACTGCTTCGAGCCCCTCCGCATCCGCCAGGGCGACAGCTGCCGCCGTGATCGCCTCTCGGCTGTAGGCGGGCTTGCGGCCCCTGCGGGGCCGGGCCGAGCTCAGCCAGAGCTGCTCAGGGTCGACGCCTGGGGCGTCGGCCCCTGCTTCACGGGGCATGGTCCGCGCTCCCTCCCTTGATCGAGGCGGCCCTTGCGGGCCTCATTCAAGCATCCCCTATTCTCGTACATCGTACGGATATCGAGGAGGGGAACGATGGCATCACGCACGCACGGTCCTGCGCCTAGGCCGACCTGGGCACCGCCTTCCGGTAAGCCGCCACTGGCCTCACGGATGATGAGGGCGACCTGGCGCGGCCTGCCGGCCAAACGGCACGATGTCGGGTGGGAGCCGGGGCTGCTGGTTCCGGCCGCCGACGGCAGCCCGCTGATCACGGACCACTACTTCCCGCGCGCCGAGGGCGACTTCCCCACCCTCTTGGTGCGCTCGCCGTACGGCAGGGGCCTGCCGTGGTCTCCCATGTACGGCGTGCTCTTCGCCGAACAGGGCTTTCACGTGGTGCTGCAGAGCTGTCGCGGCACTGGTGGCTCCGGCGGTGAGTTCGATCTGTGGCGCAACGAGGTCGCTGACGGCCAGGCCACGGTGTCCTGGCTGCGCGAGCAGAGCTGGTTCAACGGAACACTGGGGACCGTCGGCCCCAGTTACCTGGGCTACGTGCAGTGGGCTCTCGCCGTGGACCCGCCGCCGGAGCTGAAGGCGATGGTGGTGCAGGTGGGGCTGCACGATCCTCACGCCCTGTTCCACGCACAGGGTGCACTCCGCCTGGAGAACGCCCTCGCCGTCGGCGTCGGCATGACGTATCAGCACCAGGGGATGGCAGCGTTTCTGAGGGCGACGCTGCGTCTGCAGCGGCGCCTGCGTGATGTCATCACCGCGGAGCCGCTGCGCGGGGCGTACGTGTCCGCCCTCGGGGGCGATGTGCCCTGGCTGGACGACGTGATGTCGTACCCGGATGCCAAGGACGCGTACTGGCAAGGTGCGTCGTTGGCAGCGGTGGCGGAGCGGCTGAATGTGCCGACCAGTTTGATCACCGGATGGCACGATGCGCTGGGCGACCAGACTTTGGAGCAGTACCGCCGACTACGTGAGGCCGGCTGCGAGACCGCCTTGCTCGTCGGCCCCTGGACCCACACGTCCGCGCTGCAGCAGGGGTGGCCCGAGGTGTTCGCCGAGAGCCTCGCCTGGCTGCGCGCGCACCTGTACGCCGATCCCTCCGGCCTCCGTCCCACCAGGGTGCGCGTGCACGTCGGCGGCGAAGACGATTGGCGGGACATCGACGACTGGCCGCTGGCCACGGCCGTCAGCCCGTGGTTTCCCACCGCGCAGGGGCACCTCACCCAGCAGGCTCCCACGGAGTCCGCACCACTGACGTCGTTCCGCTACGACCCGGGCGACCCCACCCCCTCTCTTGGCGGTCCGCTGCTCTCCCGTACGGCCGGTCCTCGCGACAACAGAACTCTGGAGATTCGGGACGACGTACTGACGTTCACCGGCCCCCCGCTGACCGAGCCCGTGGACATCCTCGGCCCGGTCTCCGCGCGGTTGAGCATCTCCACGGACACCGGCCACGCCGACGTCTTCACCCGCCTGTGCGACGTGGACACACAAGGCCGCTCCGTTAACATCTGCGACGGGCTGGGCCGGCTTCGGACAGCCGAACAGGCGCCCTCGCACATCACCGTGCCGATGAGTTCCACCGCCCACCGCTTCGCCGTCGGTCACCGCATACGCTGGCAGATCAGCGGAGGCGCACATCCGCGCTACGCCCGCAATCCCGGCACCGGGGAGTCGCCGGTGGACGCCACCACCTTCACACCGGTGCGCATCACGCTCCATGCGGACTCAGCGCTGATGCTTGCGACGCTTGCCCGCAGTTCCGGGCTCAGCCCCACGGGGAACAGCTGACGAGCCGGACCCGACGGGCTCACTGATCGGCACCGTCTTCGTCGTCCAGGCCGACCGTGTCCGGGTCGCGCAGCGGGCGCAGGGACCCGGCGGCCGGGGTGGAGGCGGTGAAGCTGTAGCGGCCCAGCACGTTGAGATTCCTGTGCTTGAGCGGGGACAGCCGGGCCACGTCTTCGTCGCGGATCTCGTGGCCCTCAGCACGGAGCTGGGCGACCGCGGCGTCGATGTACCGCGTCGTCCAGAGGACCACGGCGTTCAAGACGAGACCCAACGAGCCCAACTGATCTTCCATCCCGTCCCGGTACGCCTGGTGGATGGTGCCCTTCTTGCCGTGGCAGATGTCGCGGGCGAGATTGTGACGGGACTCCTGGACGGTGAGCTGCTTGTACATCTGACGCCGGTAGGTGTCGTCCACGCCGAGGTCTCGCCCAGCAAGGCCAAGAACGGCTTGACGGTGTTGTAGCGCAGCGCCAGGGCGTTGCGCATGGCGATCTCCGCCGAGTCGTCATCCTCCGGGACCAGGCTCACCACCGTGGCCGCCGCACTGGACAGCACGGCCCGTGGCACGATCTCCTCCAGCGCCCGCCACAACGCGGCCCGATCTGGATCGCAGCCGGTCTCCTCCAGCAGCTCCAGATCCTCGATGACCACCTTCGAGAGCCTGGCCGTGATCCTGGCAGCCTTCTCCAGCTGCGGCAGCGTGGACAGGCGTTCCTTGTCCGTGGCCCGCTTCGAGGTGCTGATCAGCCTTGTCGCCATCAGGATCTCGAACAGGTCCAGCGCGTCGTCGATCGCCTTGGCCTCCAGGTGCCGCATCACCGCGGTGAGCATCGCCGTGCGCGTCGGCTCCGAGGTCCGCTCCAGCTTCGCCGCCTTCGTGCCCAGCCCGTACCGGGCCAAAGAGGCCAGCCGGTTCGGCGGGACCTTGTTCAGCTTCACCCGCCCCAGCCGGTACGCGGCAATCTCATCCACCCGTTGGAGCGCGTTCCTCATCGCGGTGCCCGAGGTCCGCGTCGGCGGCTGGCGCAGCTGCTCCAGGTACGAGTACCTCTTGCCCTCCGGCGTCTTCAGCAGCGCCACCAAGTCCCCCGCCAACGACAGGTCCGCCCGCCGGGCGGCCTTCGCGACCGTGGTGTGCAGCCGCCTCTCCGCGATACGGCGGACCTCCGCCACCTCCCGCGCCAGCACCGACACACCCGGCAGCAGCACCCGGTTCCGGCGCAGCCAGCCCACCGCGTGGTCGAACAGAGCCTTCGGCCCCTCCGCATGCGCCGTCCACGCCCGCCCATGCAGGAACGCCCGGAACTTCCGGCCCATCTCATGGTCCTCGTACGCATGGTAGCCGTACGCGTCACGTATCTCCCACGCGTGGTCGTACACCGTCTGCCGCCGCTCCGTGTACCGCTTCACGCACGACGCGTCCTCGATGCCCAGCTGTTCGGCCAGATGCTCGACCACCGACCACGGCACATCCAAGGGGTCCTCGCCCAGGAACAGCCCCACATACCGCACCGTGCACATCTGTAGCGCGAACCCGAGTTGGTGGTGCTTCGTACGCCGCAGCGCGATCAGGTCCCGGTCCACGTCGTCCAGGAAGAAGAACCGCTCCAATTCGGGCCGTGTCGGCTCCTCGGAGAACCTTCCGTACGCCTCGGCCTGCTCATCGGTCAGAAATTCGACTGGCATGCGGCGGACGTAACCACCCAGCACGAGCGAGCGCGGATCTTTCGGTGAACCCCCAGCGGAGGCGGGTGGCCTGTGCTAGTGGATCAACCTTCGGGGTCCATGATCAATCTCACCGATACTGGCTGTTCCGTTGGTCCTACCGACGCCAATTGCATCGGATGCGAATAGGCGACACTCGTCCTGGAAGCTGGCCGGAGACTGCACGGAAGCGGTCCGAGCAGGGTTGTTGGCCTCGGAGTCACGGTAGCGGTCTTGTTGGCTGCCATCTGCGGGCCTCACTCCATCGAGCGATTGAACTGCGAAGACGCCCCCGAGTCGCATCTGATGCGAAATTCTCGCGTCAGATGCGATAGACGGAGAGTGATGGCGGATGGGTGGGGACGGTCTCGTTCCAGGGTCTGCTCGGCTGCACCTGATCGACGGTCTGCCGTTGCTGCGGCCGGACGAGCAGGTCTTCGAGGCGATGATCAAAGGCTGGCGCAACCAGCAGCTCGCCCGGAACCTCTCGCCGGGATACGTCGATGACCAGGAACGCACGGTCCGCGCCTTCACCCGGCACGCCGATGCGATGCCGTGGCAGTGGACGCCGCAGCACGTCGATGAGTGGTCGGCCGATCTGCGGGCCGTGCACGGATGCGTCCGCTCTACCCTGCGCAACTACCAGGGCTCCGTACGGCAGTTCTGCGACTTCCTGACCAACCCGGCCTACGGCTGGAGCGACGAGTGCCTGCGGCACTTCGGTACCCACCCAGTCCAGGTGGTCTACGACTGGAACGCTGCCACGCACGCCGACGAAGCCGAGGGCGAGCCGGAACGACGGGCCTTCACCCGGCACGAGCTGGAAGCGTTCTTCGACCACGCCGACGAGGAAGTGCTGCGTGTTCGCGGCAAGGGCCGCAAGGGCTGGCTGCCGGCCTTCCGGGACGCCACCCTCTTCAAGGTCGCGTACGCCTACGGCCTGCGACGCAACGAGACCCGGATGCTCGACCTCACCGACTTCAGCCGCAACCCAGAAGGCCGGGAGTTCGGTGAGTACGGCACCCTGCTGGTCCGCTACGGCAAGGCCAAGAAGGGCTCGCCGCCCAAGCGCCGCAGCGTGCTGACCGTCTGGCGCTGGACACCCGGCACGATCGAGGAATGGATCAGCGAAGTCCGGCCTGGCATGCGGCATTCGCCAAGCCGGGCCCTCTGGCCGTCCGAGCGAGGCCCGCGAATCGGGGTCCAGCGGCTGGACTCCCGCTTCGCCGCCTACCGGGACGCCGTCGGCCTGGACCCCGCGCTGGAGTTCCACTCGCTGCGCAGGTCCTACATCACCCACCTGATCGAGGACGGCCACGACCCCCTGTTCGTCCAGCAACAGGTCGGCCACGACCACGCCTCCACCACCGCGATCTACACCTGCGTCTCCTCCGACTTCCGCACCCGCTCCCTGCGCCGCGTCCTGGACGCCACCATCGAGGCAGCTCTGCGGCCAGGAAGGACCTCCTGATGCCACGCCAGATCAGCTACCGGTGGCGCCTACGCGAGCTGATGGCCGCCCGCGGCATGTTCACCGTCGCCGAACTCATGCCGCACCTGAACGAACGCGGCATCACGCTGTCCTCCTCGCAAGTCCACCGCCTGGTCTCCGGCACCCCTGAACGCCTGTCCCTGCCCGTGCTGGCCACCCTCTGCGACATCCTCGACTGCACGCCCACCGACCTGATCACCACCACCGCCCAGAACCTCCCGGCCCGCCGCGTTGCGGGAGAGGAAGCACCAATCAACCTGGCCGCCCGACGACCCACACGGGTCCGACTGACGCCCGAGGGGTGAGCAGTGACGCCGGAGGAGTACGAGCGATGGATGATCCGTGACTGCGCACGCTGCGGCCGTCGAGCCTCGAAGTCCGCAGAGTGGTCAGACGGTCCGATCTGCCGGACCTGCTATGAACGCGCGATGCGAGTCCGCGGCCGCTGCCCCTGTTGCGACACCGACCGGCTGCTACCCGGACGGGACACCGATGGCGCACCGATCTGCCGCGACTGCACGGGCATCGTCCGCGACTTCTTCTGTGATCGCTGCGGCTTCGAGGGGCTCCTACTCGGTGGGCGTCTCTGCGAACACTGCACCCTCGCCGACACGCTCGCCCACCTCCTCGACGACGGCACTGGCCGTATCGCCCCGGAGTTCCTGCCGCTGGTCAAGATCCTGCTGGAGATGGACCGGCCCAAGAGCCGACTGATCTGGTTGCGCAACCCCAACGTCGTCCGTCTTCTCCAGGGCCTGGCCACCGGCAGCATTCCGCTCACCCACGACGGGCTGCACCAGGAAACCCCCTGGCGAACCATTACGCACCTGCGCGACCTGCTGATGGACAGCGGCGTCCTCCCGCGAGTCGACCGGCAGCTCCTCCTCTACCAGCGGTGGCTGATCGAACGGCTCGCCACCATCGAAGACCCCGAACACCGCCAGCTTCTCCGGCGCTTCGCCACCTGGCACCAGATGCGGCGCCTGCGGGCAAAGGCAGAGAAGACACCGCTAGGACGCTCTCAGACCAACCACACCAAGCAGGAAATCACCCAGGCCGGAGCCTTCCTCGCATGGCTCGCCAGCCAAGGCCGCGCCATCGGGCAGTGCCAGCAGTCCGACATCGACGCCTGGCACACCGAGAGCCTGGCCACCCGTCGCCCGTCCCAGTCATTCCTGCGTTGGTGCATGAAGACCGGCCGGATGCCCCACCTCACCCTGCCGCCCGCCGTCATCACCCAGGACCCGGAACCGCTGCATCAGCACCGACGGCTCGCAATGCTCCGCCGGGTCCTCAACGACGACTCCTTGCCCCTACGGGCCAGGGTCGCCGCCGCGCTCGTTCTCCTCTATGCACAACCCGTCAGCCGCATCATTCGCCTCACCATCGACGACATCACCGACGACGAGACCACCGTCACCGTCCAGTTGGGAGACCCGCCGTCCCCGCTGCCGGAGCCCGTCGCCGACCTGATGCGGGCATACATCCAGTCCCGCCAGCACCTGCCCTACGCCAGCAGCAGAAGTTCACAGTGGCTCTTCCCCGGTCGCCAGCCCGGACAGCCGATGAACCCAGTCAGCCTCCAAGTCCACCTGCGCGAGATCGGCGTTCCTCCACAGCGTGGCAGGGCCTCTGCGATCCGCCAGCTCGTCCTCCAAGCCCCGGCCCCCGTCATCGCGAAGGCACTCGGCTATCACGACAAGACCACCACCCGCCTGGTCACCGAGGCAGGCGGCACCTGGAGCCGATACGCCCCCGGTGACCACACACGGTGATTAACTGGCCGATCAATCACCGCCGCGTGGGCCTTCCACGCTGGGTAAGGCGGTCGACGGTCAGGCGACGGCTGGCTGAACCGTCAAGGTTCCTTCGGCTGTGTCGATCGTGGCCTGAGTGCCGAGTGGGATGGTCGGAGGATGCAGGCCGTGTCCGGCAGGGAGTCCGCCGAGAACGGGAACACCCAGGCGCGTCAGCCGGTCGCGCAGTACGTCGGCGATGCCCCATCCCCCCAGGGTTTGATCATCGGCATCCTGGTCGAAGCCGAGGAATTGCCCAAGTGCGACACCGCGCAGTCCCTCCAGGGCCCCAGTGCGGGTCAGCTGGGTCAGTGCGCGGTCGACCTCTCCCAGCCCTGTGCCTCTTTGGTGTTCGAGAAAGAGGATCGCCCCCTTAAGGCTCGGCAGACCGGCTCCGGCTTCGGTGCGGATCGCGTCAAGGTTGCCGCCGACCAAGACACCGGTTGCGGTGCCCTCGACGGTGACCGCCGCGCTGGCTTGGCTGGTGTCCCGGTGGATGATCACAGGGTCGGTGGTCACCAGCGCGCGGCGAAGGGCTTCGGCTGACGCCGGCTCGGACCATTCGTCGCTCCAGTTGGCGAACGGGCCATGCAGCGAGGCCAGACCGCATCGCGCCCATAGGGCAAGGTGGAGGTGGGTGATGTCGCTGAAGCCGACCAAGGGTTTTGGGTCGCGCCGCAGGGCATCGATATCCAGGTCGTCGACGATGCGGTATGCGCCTTTGCCGCCCCGCGTGGCAATCACTGCGCGGACTCCAGGGTCACCGAACGCAGAGTTCAGGTCGAAGACGCGATCCTCATCTCGGCCAGCCATATACCCCCATTGGTCGAAGACGTGCTTGCCCAACTCGACCCGCAGCCCCCATGACGTCAGTAGCTCGACGCCACGGGCGACTCCCTCACTGCTGGGTGGACTGGCTGGAGAGACGATCCGCACTCGATCCCCGGGCCGCAACCGCGGCGACTGCACGGTCTGATGACTGTCGCAGGTGTCCATACCGGGATCTTCCTACACCCGCCGAGCCGATGGTGAGCCGTCTAATCGATCACTCACCGTCAATGCAGCCAGGCTGCTGTCAGCGAATACGCGATACCTGAACATGCGAACTCACCAGTCCCACGGCCGAGCTTGGTCAGGCTCCAGGTGGAGAACGGCAGTTCGTGCTCGGTCGGCTTCGACTTCGCGATCTTCTTGATCTCGCGCCGCTCGGGCAGCGTGAAGGTCTTCGGCCGCCCTTGTACTTCGGGTACAACGAGTCGAAGCCGTCCGTGTTGAAGTTGTGGATCACATCCCTCACCCGGTCCGCACTCGTGAACGACACCTCGGCGATCTTCGCCACCGGCATGCCCTGCGCGGACAGCAGGACAATCTGGGCCCGCCGCCATGTCACCACTGACCCGGTGCCTCTGCGGATGATCCGCAGCAGGCGCTGTCCCTCGTCATCGTCGATGTGTCGAACCTGAACTCTGTCGGCCACGCCGACCAGTTTCAGTGAATGCGCCGATCGGGATCCGGGTCCCCGATCGGCGCGTCGCGGACTGCAGGCGGCGGTATCAGCCGAGGTGTCGGGCGAAGAACCTCAGCGTGTTCTCCAGCTCGAATGCCGGGATCTCTCCGTGCTTGCCGGGGTTGGCGTGCAACGTTTTCTCGGCCGAGGCCAAGGCGTCGAACAGCGCCAAGCTCTGAACCCTCGGCACCCGCTCATCGTCCCACTGCACCAAGAACTCCACTGGGACGGTGATCCGCGCGGCGGCCTCTGCCGACGCCAGCACCCCGCCCAAGCCCAGTACCGCCGCGCGGACCCGCGGTTCGGCAGCGACGAACGGAACACCGAGTCCGCATCCCAGCGAAACCCCCCAGTAACCCACCGGGCCGGTGCCAACGTGCTCGAGTTGCTGAACCGCGTCCAGGACCGCCCGCCATTCCGGCACGGTCTGGCGGGCCACGAGCGCCTGGAAGCCGGCGATCAGCGGGGCCAACTCTTCACCGGCTTCCACGCGAGCTTGGTTCTCAGTCGCGATCCGGTCGTACTCCTCAACCTTCGGCCGGTCGCCGTGGGCGGGAACGTCGACCGCCACGACCGCGAAACCGCATTCGGTCACGAAGCTGTGTGCACGAGCCAGGACGTCTGGGGCCTTCTTGTGCTGACCGCCACCGTGTCCCATCAAGACGAGTGGACGAGTGGCGACGGCACCTTCTGGCGTCCACAACACGCCAGGAATGTCGCCGAGGGTGAAGAGCTGTTCGCGGACGCCGTCGGACGACGTCTCAGATATGAAGCGCATAGCGTTTCATGCCTTTCGGGATGCCTCTGCGGGCGCTCCCTAGGCGATGCGAGGGAGGGAGGCCCGACCTGTCAAAGCGTTGATCGGTCTCACCTCCTCAGTTCGCAGCAGTGCACGGCGGCAGAAACGTATCACGAAGGACTCTGCCCTGGCCCGGGCGGGGATGCGGACAGGGCGAACGTTGTCTGATGTCGGCACTAGCATGCAAGCACCGGTCACCGCCTGCTGCGGTTGTCCTTGCTTCCCACCTGGCGCTACTTCCTCTGGAACCTCATGCCCCAGTCTCCAGGTGCCCACGACGTTGACGCGGACGTCCTGGCCCTGGACTGGGGGCTCTCATGTGCCAGGCCGTCTTTGCTGAACCTGTATGGTCCGCGCTGCCGGGTGCGGTGTTGGCGTCGCCGGCGACGGGCAGCCGGTTGTTCCGGGACCTCAAGGGAGGGCTCTTGCTGCCGGCGCCAGGGGGCGGACGCAAGCGGGGGGCTCCTTGCGTACGAAGGCCGAGCGCAGGGCGTGGTAGGGGGCCTCGGGGTCGAAGAAGGCGGCGTGCATGCGGGCGAGTTCCTCGCTCCGGTAGGTCGCCAGCGGCCGGATCTCTTCGTCCGTGCGGCGTGCCGCGGCCTTGGTGGCGATGCGGTGGTGTAGGTCGGGTGCGGCGGCGAGAGCGGTGGCCAGATGCTCGACCTGGGTTGCGAACTCGCCGGGTGTGGTGGGCAGGAGGCGGTCCACTAGTTTGAGTCGTTCGGCCGAGGCGGCGCTCAGGGGCAGGGCCTGCTGTGTGAGCCGACGGGCTGTGTCGGCTCCGGCGCGGCGCGGGAGCGTGTACGTCCAGAATTCGGAGCCGTACATGCCCATCCGCCGGTAGTGCGGATTGAGCACGGCGCCTGTACGGCACCACACCTGGTCGGCGGCGAGAGCGAGCATGGCGCCTCCGGCGGCGGCGTTACCGGCGAGCGCAGCGATCACCAGCCGGTCGGTGGTGCGCAGCACCGCCTCGACGAGGTCGTCCATGGCGTTGAGGTTTCGCCAGGACTCCTCAGCGGGGTCGGTGGCCGCCTCGATGACGTTCAGGTGGATGCCGTTGGAGAAGAAGTCACGGTCGCAGCCGAGCACCAGCACGGAGGTGGGGCGGGCTCGTGCGTGTTCGTATGCGGTGAGGAGTCTGCGGCACTGGTCCGTGCTCATCGCACCGCCCGGGAAGGAGAAGCTGAGGAAGCCGGCCTCGCCGCGCTCCCGGTATCGGATGTCGGTCCAGGTGCGGCGGTGCGCGGGCAGTTCGTACGGGACGGCGTCTTCCGCGAGATTGAGCTTGTGCGGTCCGGCGAAGGAGGCCAGGACGCAGGCGGCGGGTCGCCGGAAGGGTGCCGGGTCGCCGGAGTTCTTGCGCGGGCGCAGTTCCGGGATCCACACGGCGCCGTCGCGGGTGGCGCGGCAGACCGCGCCCGCCCGGGTCGCGAGCAGGTCGCCGGGGTGGCCGCGCAGCCGGTCCTCGGGGTGACCGCCGTGCAGGAACACCTCGTGGCCCAGGAGTTCGTCCAGGACGCCCGGCTGTGAGTCGGCGCCGCGTAGCTTGCGCAGCACGGTCTCGGTGCTGTCGTTCGACCAGTTGATGCGGCGTTGCTCCTGCCGGAAGAAGCTGCGCCGGACGATCTGCAGAGGGGGGCCGGAGTCGTGGGTCTGAGGGCGGGGTTTGTACCCGCCGGCGGCGTAGCGGTGCACGGCCAGCAGGACGGCGGACACGGCGGCGTCGCAGACCTCGTTTCGGTACAGGTCGCTCTTGCCGACGGGCGCCATGGTGAACGGCTCCGCCGCCCAGATGTCCCCGGCGTCCATGGCCGCCTCGGCCTGGAGCACCGTGACACCCCACCGCGGGGCCCGCTCGGCGATCGCCCAGTCGAGCGGGGAGGGACCGCGGTCGCCGGGCGGTCCGGGATGCACGACGAGGCAGGTGTGCTTGCGCCACACGTCCTCGGGCAGAGCCGTCCTCAGCATTGGAGCGATGATCAGCTCCGGGCGCCGTTCGCGCACGGCGGCCCGGACCGGGTCGTCGCCGCGCGTGGCGAGGACGACGTCCATCCGGTGGCCCCGGTCCGAGAGTTCCGCGTACACCCGCTGGGAGAGGCTGTTGAACGTGCTCACAACGAGCAGGATTTCCATGGTGCAGCATGTTCGCGCTTCTCGGGTGTGCCGTGAAGAACCACTACGGCGTTTCCCCCGCCCGGGGGCGGGGCCGCTGCCGCCGGCCGGATCTGCGCGGGGCCTCGGGCGGGCGCTGAACGCCTCGTACGAGCCGCAGATGCGGGGGCCGGGTCGGCGGGCCCGCTCCCGCGGCTCCTGCGTACGGTCACTGAAGCGGTACGCACGCGCTGACGTCGGCGCAGCCGCCCGGCGCGCCTTCTTCCACGCCCTGGCCGTCCGCCGACGGGGGGCCGGCTTCGCGCCTTCGCGAGGCGGCCCGTCCGAGGCCTGATCGAATGGGCGAGGACCGGCGCTGAGCGTCCTGCTGGAGACGCGGCACCGCCGGCGGGCCCGTGCCGGGGGCCCCGTCCGCGCCGCCGCGCCGCTGGCCGTGCAGCCCGGCCCTGCACCACCCGGCGTACACCAGATCCGGCTGGAGATCGTCCACAGTGTCCTCGGCCTGCTGGCCCGGATGCCCCCTGCTCGCCCTCACCGGCATCGCCCGGTTCCGGGAACCCTGCCGCGTGCGGCTGCGGCCCTGCTCCGCAGCGCCATCGCCACCGGGCGGCGCCGCATCCGCCGCCTTGCCGGACACCGGTCATGGCCCCGCGCGATCACCGTGGCCCGTGAGCAGCTCGAAGGCCTGCCGATCGCGAGCAGCTCGAAGGCCTGCCGGATCCGGGCCGGCCGGCAGCGATCCCGGCGTGCGGTGCGCCTCGTCCACGACGATGAGGTCCCAGCCGGGACGGACGGACGGGTGCGCGTTGCGGGGCGCCGGGTCCGAGCGAGGCGCAGGTGGCCCGGCAACACCGTGGACGGCCTCGTGCTGGCGGGGACGGAGAACCTGCTTCGGCGCGCTGCCGCACTCCGACGGCCGCGCCGTCGGCTGCATGGTGTCCGCAGGCTCCCTGGAAGGCGGGCAGGGGGACGGCCCCGGGGCCGGGAGGGGAGTGGCCGCGAGCCGGCCAAGGTGCGGTGATCGGGGGTTTCGGCTGCTGGTGAGGGGTTAGGCGTGTCATTGTGGGGCTGTCCGGCCCGCCGCTTTCCCCCGTAGCGGCGGGCCGGACCTTTGCCCGGACCCGCTCCGGGTGCCTCCGGGGTCCACGTCCGGACGACGGTCGGACGGCGCGGGTGATCGCTGCGTGGCCGTCCCGGCCGCCTGCGTGGTCCCCGGCCGGCCATCGCCGACCCGAAGAATTTATGAGTTAGCTCACAAATGAGCGTGATTTGTGATAAAGCGCGCAAATGTTCGTGATTGCTTTATATCGGTCGGCCGTTCGGTCATCGTCGTGGGGACCCGACATCGCCATCCCAAAATGGCCGACGATGCCCAGGAGTAGAAACGGCATGCCGAACCCGAACTCTGACCGTCCCCTGTGGCGCCGCGCGGCCGTCGGCTGCACGGTTGTCCTCTCGCTCGCCCTGGCCGGCATCGCTACGAGCGCAAGCGCCGCATCTGGCACCGGCGCGCAGGCCGCCCGGGCTCACGCCCCGAGTTCCTCGATCGTCTACCGCTCCGCGACCGGCGGCCGTACCGTGGCACTCACCTTCGACGACGGCCCGGGCCCGGCCACCGGTCAGATCCTGGACCTGCTTGCGCAGTACCACGTCAAGGCGACCTTCTGCCAGATCGGTACACAGGCCGCCGCAAACCCTGCCCTGGTCAAGCGCATCATCGCCGGCGGCCACCGGCTCTGTGACCACACGGTGCACCACCCCCAGCCGATGCGCACCCTCCCGCACGCGAAGCAGGTCTACGAGATCACCGCAGCCAAGAACATGATCACGAAGGCTGGGGGGCCAAACACCCAGGTCACATGGTTTCGCGCCCCCGGCGGCGACTTCAGCCCCGAAAACCGCACGATAGCCGTGCACGCCGGTCTGCGCCCGCTCGGCTGGACTGTCGACACCCGGGACTGGGCGCGCCCCGGTACCGCCTCGATCCTCGCCACCGCGAAACAGGAACTGCGTTCCGGCGGCATCATCCTCATGCACGACGGCGGCGGCGACCGCAGCCAAACCGTCGCCGCCCTGCGCCAGTTGCTTCCATGGCTGAGCCGGCAGGGCTACAAATTCACTTTCCCTGCGAGCTGACGGGGCGGCACTGACGGACCGCCGCTGACGGTCCGCCGTTGTTCAGGCCGTCCGGGCCGGAGCGCATGTTCAGGCGAAGTCCGCTGTGACGCACGGCGGTTGCCGGACCGAGTGATCAAGTTCGAGGCACCGTTCGGCGCCGACCGTTAAAGATCAAGCCGGTGACCCCGCTGTGAGACGACGGAGTCATGTTCCCGGGGGTCGACGCCCTCACCGAGTACCTTCGCCGACTCGGGGAAGCTCTTTTCGAGCACGGTGGCGTCGCTGGCGGTGCCGTCGGCGAACTCCCGGAGAACCCGTCGGCGGTGGTCGGCTCGGTGGTCGCCGCGCAGCCGGCCGGCCCGGATGGTCTTCGGACACAGTCCGGGGTCGGTGGCGTGCAGCCGGGACGGCGAGGAGACCGACGGCGAACGCTTCGGCCCTCTTTCACGACCTGGTGGAAGACGAGCGTGTGTCTGAAGCCTTCCTCAGCCGGGGCCTTCCTCGGCCGGGGCCTTGTGACGCACGCACTTACCCGCTCGTAGCCCAGCAACCCATCCATCACTCGTACGCGCTCGTGGCGGCGGCGAGGCGGCCGGGCTGGGCGCAATGATCGTGGGCGACTGCATTCCACAGTTGGTGCCGGCCGTGATCGCCGAGGAGATCGGCGCCACCTCGGCCCGCGCGGTCAACCTGGTGACTGACCGCCCGGTTCGCGGTATCCGTCGTGGCCCGCCGCCTCACCAAGGCGGCGGGCCACGGACTGTGCGCCTGCTGTGCCCGGCGGACAACCAACTGTCCCGTTTCACCCGTCTACATGTTCGACGGGCCGCCGGCGGGGAGCGGGAGCCGTCATGACGAGTGGGGGAGCGCGATGGGGTGGTCCAGGCGGGTGGCCGCGCTGGTGTCGGGGATCCTGCTGAGTGGCGGTGTCTCGACGGGGACCGCGTTCGCCGCCTCCGGTCCGAAGCTCGACGTGGAGATGTTCGGCAGCGACTGGGCCCGCCCCGGGCAACTCGTGGACCTGTCCCTGGAGGGGGTGCCGCGGGGATCGAAGGCCGTGACCGCCGCCTCGTCGGCGTTCTCCGGCCCGGTCGCCTTGAAGTGGTCCGACGACGAGGGTCGCTTCGACGCGGTGGCCACGCTGGCCATGTCCGACAGGCCGGGTGTGTATCCGCTCGTCGCGAAGATCGGTGACCGTGCCGTGGCCCGGAACAAGATCCGGGTCCTGCCGTCCCAGCGTCCGTCGTTCGAGGTGCAGGCTCTCTACGGCACAGCCGCCCGGCCGGGGGAGCAGATCGACACGGAGTTCGACGACCTGTACCCGGGAGAGACCGGTACCGGCTTCACCGTGCGTTCCACCGCACTGGCCGATCCGGTCCGGCTCGTCCACGACAACCAGTACGACCACTACACCCCCCGCCTGTTCACCGGCCAGCCGTACCTCCGCCCGGACGTGAAGGACGGTACGTACGCCTTCGACCTGTACGGACCGGATGGCCGCCGGGTCGCCGAGAAGTCCCTCACGGTACGGGCGGCACGGCCGGGTGACAGCGACTACCTGGGCAAGGCCCGCGGTCCGCTCTTCTCCCCGACGTTCGACCTCGACACCGCCCGCGAGCACGGCTACCGGGTTCGCGCCGGAGGAAGGGTCTACGTGCTGTGGAAGGACACGTACCCGGACCCCGGCGAGGAGAACCGGCTCTCCGCCACCTCCCCGGCGTTCACCCAACCGGTCAGCCTCAGGCGCGACGCCACCAAGGCCGCGGACGGCGACGACCCGCGCTACTACGCCATGGCCACCGTTCGCACCGGTCTCACGTCCGGCACGTACCCGGTCACCGTGGTCGCGCACCACGGCCGGGTGAAGAGGACCGGCCAGCTGATCGTCACTGGCCGTCCGGTCGCCGAGCGCAGCGACACCACAGGCCACGGCACCGGCTGGCTCGGCGCGTCCGGTGGCCTACTGGTCCTCACCGCGCTCGGTGTGTACGTCGTCCGCAGGCGCCGTCACACCACGGCGTAGCGGCCACCACCCGACGTCCGCCGACCGCCGCACCGGACCGTGACCGGCAGCCCCTGGCCGACCGGGCACGTCGGCCGCGCCCCGGCCTTCGGACCTGGAGCCGGGGGAGTGGGAGATACCCCGTGTCCCGTTGCAGTACGAGCGGGCCATCCTCGCCGACGCACGCGGTTCGCCGCAGCCATGCCGTCCTCGGCCGGACAGAGTCACCCTGGCTCTTCCCCGGCGGCCGGCCCGGCCGTCCGATCAGTGCCTGGGCCATGGGCGAACGACTCCGCAAACTCGGCATCCGGCTCGCGCAAGCCCGCTCGACCGCGCTGTTCCAGCCCGCCACCGAGCTGCCCGCCGCAGTCCTCGCCCGCACCCTCGGCATCGACATCACCGTCGCCGTCACATGGCAGCGAGCCGCCGCCGGGGACGGGGGCGCCTATGCGGCCGAGGTCAGCCGCCGCCACCATGACGTCTGAATCCAAAGGCAAGGGAGCAACACAGATGCTGCTACGTGATGTTGAGGACGGCGACGTCGACGCCTACGTCCGGATGCGATGCGACCCGGTCATGATGGCCGAGCTGGGCGGGCCGCTGCCTCGCGAGGGCATGGAGGCGAAGGTCCAACGTGATGTTCAACGGGTGGCAGCGGACACCGACCGGACAAAGATGATCGTGCCCGATGAGGCCGAGCGGGACGTGGTCGCGGGAACCGTGACCTTGTGGGCCCATGACGCAGACGGCGAGCGCATCTGCGAAATCGGCTGGATGGTGCTGCCGGAGTACCAGGGACGGGGACTCGGGAAGCAGGGCGTCCGCACGCTGCTTGAGCTGGCCCGCGACGACGGCCGGTGGGGGCTGGTACACGCATTCCCCGCAACAACCAACGCTCCGTCCAACGGCATCTGTCGCACCCTGGGCTTCCGATTCCTGGGCAAGCAAGACGTGTCCTTCGCCGGTCGAGTCCTGCACACCAACCACTGGGCCATCGACCCTCGCACCGACCTGACCTGATACAGGTCCGCAGCATGCCGGGGACCCAAACGGAGTCCCGGCGGCGGGGCATTCAGAGAGTTCCAATACCCGACTCCACCGTTAGCCGTCTACCCAGAGGAAGCCATCAACGGGCACCGCGCGTTCATCGCCCGCCGCCGGGACCTGCGGCCCAGCGAGGAATACCGAAGCCCCACCGAGCAGGAGTGGGAGGAGTTCCTCGGCCACTTCGAACGCCGCAAGGTCGCCCGCGGCGAGGGCTCAAGATCAGCCTCGCTGCGGCGATCGAAGCCGAACGCGAAGGCTGGGCCGGCGAGGCCGAGACTGCGGACGAGCCTACGGACGTCACCCACCACCGAACGCGCTCCGGGAGAGCCCGATGGCTCACAGCAGACCACGACAAACCAATGAAACTTTCCGTCGCACGGCCAGCGCGACAGACCGCGAGGCAGATCAGAACGGCTCGAAGCTCGGGGTGACCGGACCGATCTCACCGAGCGCCGCCAGTTCGTCGAGATCCTCCTGCTCAAGGAACTCCACGGCATCCGGATCGATGCCGTGATGCGGATCCACGTCGCGCAGGCGCTTGACGAACGTGAGAACGTCCCGTAGATGTGACCGCGCTTGAGAGCGAAGTCGTCGACCCCCAGCACCCTTGGGCTCTGCTCCGGTGGCTCGGCCGGCAGGGCTCGGACGCGGCTGAGCAGGGTATTCGGACTGACCTGGCAGTGCAGCATGGCCGCGAGCCGGGCCCCGGCACGCCCGGCCAGGAACCGGCCGATCACCGCCAACATCGCCTGCTGGAGCTGGCTGCGGCGCCCGTACCGGACGGTAAGTCCCTCGATCTGCTCGGCGAAGGTCCGGCGTGGACACGACGGCACCTCGCACCGGAACCGGCGGCCCGTCAGGTAATTCGTCAGCGGACGCCCGCCGACGGCGACATCAGCGAGCCTTCGCCGGTAACGGTCGTGGACACGGCGTGATTCGCCGCGCAGCCCGGGCAAGGGGCGGTCACCGCAATCGTCGCGGCGGTGACCGTCAGTGTCGTACCGACGAGCCGGGGGTCCGCCACAGCCACGGACGCCAGATGCGGCAACAGCAGGTCGAGTATCTGATCACGTAACACCTGCCCCGTGATCGATCTGAAGCACGGTCACGCTCGGTCATCCCGAAATGTTGATCAGAGCCGCTTGGCATGGCCGCCGTCACTTCGCCCGGAGCACCTCGACGGAATGCTGGCGAGCCGACAGGACAAGGTGCTCGGCGCTGGTGTCCAAGTCCATGAGAGACGATCGGGCGGGCCCCAGCACGACCTGTGGTTGACCTTCAGCTTGGGGGAGGCCACAGCATCACGGGGTTCCACGAACGGCGGCTGCAAGTGGATCGTCTCCAACCATGGGATCGCCAAGCTTCCGGCGCTCTCGCCCTACATCGCCCACTCGTGAGTTGAGGACGATCTGATGAAGCCTTCCCTGCTGGCCATAGGCCTGTCGGCCCTGGTGCTTGTGTCCGCCTGTTCCGGTGGCGCGACCGCCACCCACGCGACGACACCTCCGGCGAAAGCGACGACGGGGACCGGCGGGATACCCTCTGCGGTGCAGACCCCGACGAAACCGGACCGCCTTCCCAATCCGCTCCAGTCTCCGCTTCCTGTCGGGTCGAAGACGCTGTACACGGGATCGGGTCACGGTGCGCGCGGTTTCACGCTTCCCGCGTCAGCGGGGAAGGCCTCATCCATCACGGTGAGGTGGACATGTGCTGGCCCCTCCAGGTTCAACATCATCGCCGCCGGACATACCCTTGCCGGATCTGAGTGCGGTGACGGGACCGGCGCATTTGGCGCCAAGATCCCGCACGCCAATATCCACGAACTCGTGTGGAAGTTCTCAGCTGACAATTCGGTGGTTTGGCGGATCGTCGTGACCCAACCACCTGAGAGCTGACCTCGGTGTTGCGATGGTCCGTCAGCTGCTGACGGACCCGTGACCTGCTGGGGTCTCCGGCGACCACGCTTGGCGGCGGCGTGGTTCAGCGCGTACCTGTCGGACTGCGTGCGGCGCATAGGGGGCTGTTCGTCCTCTTCCTGCGGGACGGATCGATGTGGCAGGGCTCCCCCCCCCGCTGCTCGTCCGTACGCGGTTACGTCCAGCGCATTCCGATGGCGGACAGCTGTTCTACGCGCTCCGGCGTCAGCGTCCCAGCCCTGCTGCGTTGGTTGCTGATCCATGCGCCGAGCCGGGGTTGCCGTTCGTCCTGGTCCTCGCCGACGATCCGTTCGACGTGCTTCCTCGGCGCGCGTAGTGGCCCTTCGCGCTCGTAGTACTGCTTGGCGGCCGCGTAGTCGAGCGGCTGTTGCAGATCCAGGTGGACGCCTCACGGCGCCAAGCCGTCAAGGGGACGTCTGAGAACCTCCTGTAGCTTTGCTGGCTGTTCGATTACGGGCGCAAGGGGGCCTTGGTGGACGTGGTGCGGGTCATGGAGTCGTTGGCCGAGCAGGGGGTCACGGTTCTGTTCAAGGCTGATGCCGAGCGCATGCGCGACGGGACGAAGCCGTGGACATTCGTCGCGAGCGGGGCCCCGTTCCACGAGGACCTGCTGGTGCGCACGGACGCCATCTCTGTGGAGGCTTGTCTCGACGTCTGTCTGCCCCGGCTGCGTGAGTTCGGTCTGACCATCCCGGAGTGAGAGCTCTGGTCTTCTCGGCTATGCCACGGCTGCCTCAAGTCCTTCCGACGGCGGCGGGAAGGCCAGTGTTTCGTCGTAGCGTTCGCCGTGCTGCAGGCAGTAATAGATCTGGCCGACCAGGCGGTTGAACAAGTGACGTTGTCCAGCCAGTCATCGGATGGGCTTGCAGCGTCGACCGCCCGAGCAGGCGGTGACCGCCCCGCAACCGGCCGATGTCGTTGTGCTCGGTCGGTGTCGCCGCCAGTGTGGAAGCGGCCGAAGGCCCTGCCGTCGTCACGCCGCACTGCCACGTGCAGGCCGGGCCCACTCACGGCCGAACACCCTCGAGCTGCCCTGATCGTGGACTTCGGCGAGGCCTCTTCGCCCGCGCAGCTTCGCCAACTGCGCGCTCACCGTGTCGACGTCGCGGTGAGCGGTATCGGACCGGGCCTGCCCGCCTACGATGTCGAGGGGCTACGCCGCGACCTGCTCCTGGACGGGCCGTCCCGCCGAAGTGCTCGCCAGTCGTCGCTTTGCAGTGAAATCGGCTAGAGGACTGGCCGCCGATGCTGTTGCGGTGGTCCGCAGGGCGCCCAACGCCCCGTTTCCACTGGGCATTTCCCTCTGTACCACAAGTGATCAAGAAAGTTTGCGCGCAAACACCGCCCGACTCCCGCCCGCAGTCGTGGCAGCCGGTGGATTCGGGGGAGGACTCACCTGGGCATGGCACGCAAGGCTGCCGGATTTGCCGCAACCATCGCGCTCAGCTGACGTTCCCGCGAACTGCGCGCACCCGGCCGGCGTCGGTGTGCAGGTGTGGAAGAAGCACGGTGCGAACGACCACAGCCCGACCCTCGAGGCCGTCCGGCTCGTCAAACAGAGCGACGGCGGCTGGTCGGTCGAGCACGAGACCGAAAACCCCGCCCCCGAGGCGCGGGGCGCAGCACCCTACGCGGCCTGCGGGTGCCTCGTGATGCGGCCGCTCTCGCGGCCACGACCGTGCGCGGGGTTGGTGGCGACGGCGAGAAGACTCAGCAGGGCGCACACGGCGTAGGCCGTGCCGGGCCAGGCCAGCAGTACCGGGTACGGCCCGCTGCGGGGCAGGTTGTCCTCCCAACGGATCAGCAGGGGTACAAGACGCGTGGACGTCGTGAGGATCCACGCCGCGAGCGAGACACCGCTGAGCAGCTGACGCCGTCCGTGGGCGAGCCAGATCATAGTGGGCAGGCACCAGATCCAGTGATGGCTCCATGAAATAGGGCATACCAGCAGTCCGTACAGCTCAGCGGCGATCAGGATGCCAAGGAGATCGTGGCGCCCCAGGGCACGGAACAGGGCGCCGGCCGCAAGCACGGTGACGAGCGCGAGGACGGGCCACCACACCGGGGAATGGACGGCGTCATGGCTGAGCAGCCTGCTGAGCGCTCCGCGCAGGGACTGGTTGCGTACGGAGCGCACGGGGCCGATCCGTTGCGTGTCGGCCATCAGCGTGGTCCAGTACCGCACAGACTCGCGCGGGGCGACCTGCCAGGCCATCGCCGTGGCCGCGCCGGCGGCGGCAAGTATCCATGCTGCCGCGCGCCATTGCCGGGTCGCGAGGAAATACAGTCCGCCGACGCCCGGCGTGAGTTTGACCGCGGCCGCCAGCCCGACGGCCGTTCCCCGGCCCGCGGCCGTACGGAGCACGGCTAGGGCTCCTAGCACCACGGCGCCCAACAGCAGGTTGACCTGGCCCTGGTCGAGCGTGTGGCGGACAGGCTCGAGCCACAGACCGGCGGCGGTCCAGAGTATGGCCCGGGACAGGGTGTGGCGTGGAGTACTGGCGGACAGCAGACGCGTGGTGCTGGCGCTGATGGTGAACAAGGCGGCCACGGAGGCCGCCTGCCACAGCCAGACCAACGCTTTCCACCGAAGTTGTGCCAACGGCAGGAACGTAAGTGCCGCGAACGGCGGATAGGTGAACTCAAGCAACGGAATGGGCGGGGCCGTGTGCAGGCGGTAGTCGTACAGACCGCCGGACAGGACGAGTGGGGAGGCGTCGCGATAGACGCGCAGATCGAGGGGTGCGGGAGGAGAGACGCTGATGGCCAGGATGTGCAGGGCGATCGAGACGACCAGGCACCACCCGGCGTGGCCCATCACCCAAGCCGCGGTCCTGCGCCCCACGGTTGCGGCGCTCCGCCGCCCGCGATGGATCCGTTCGAACCGCCACTCACGCGATCTGTGCACCCAGAGGTCTCCTGACACGACGACCCGACGACCGTGATCAACGCGTGTCAGCGTGACCGGATGAACAACCCGCACCGCCCCATTGCGCCATCAGCGGCATGTCCCGGCGTTCTACAGAAAGGCGTAGGCGTGGCAGCGCGTGCGCCGGGTACACGGCCCCGTACGTGACCTGTGTTCCCGGAGAGGGGAGAGAGCCCAGATGCTTCTGGCGCATCCTGCGGTTCTGCAGAACCTGATCGAGCAGTACCAGGCGTTGCGCATCCTGCACGCCGAGGACAGCGGGCCTCTGGGCCGTCAGCGCATGAATGACGTGGCTTACACACTGTGCGTGTCCACAGGCACCGGCGACATCGATGCCGCTCTCGTCGCCGCCCTACACCGGCTTCCCGGCGCCCGCCCGGAGGACGACTCCATCCTCAACACCTGAACCAGAGGGGCCGGGGCTCCGCCCGCCGCTGGCACTCTCGTCCCGTTCACCGCCCTCGGCCCCCTTGGCTCATGCGCCGCGGGTGGGCCCGGAGCGCTTCCAACGACTCCGCGAGGCCGTCGTACGCCCGGCTGGTGAGCATCGCCGTGGACGACGGCAGCCCGGAACATGTTCGTCCGTTACTCCGCGTTTCAGGGCGGCGGTTGGTGCGTCCCCTTTTGACCCCACCTCGCAAGCCCTCGAGGCCAGTCTTGGAGGCGGTCGGGCGGGGGCACCGCCGTTGCCGCGGAGAAGATCACCGGTCAGGTGATCGCCCCCTGGCGAAGGGGATGGTGAGCCGCAACGAGCAGATCGCCGAGGTCGACAAAGCTCATTGCGGCTCGGTTGCGCAAGCACGAACTCGCCGAAGCGATCGGGCGAGTGCGGACGGCGTGGACGGTCGATGAGCGGCCCCGCCTTACCTGGATCGGTCGTGCCGTTCCGGGGAAGGCGGTCGATCGGCGTGCAGTGCTGTTGTGCGGGTTAGCGAACGACGTGGACGGTCACCGGAGTGGAGGTGCGGTCCGTCTTCGTGTGCTGGTGGTGCTCGTCGGTCGAGTACAGCACGGAACGGAACCGGAGTTCGCCAGTGTGTGTGGCCTTGACGTTCGCGCGCGCATCGCCGTTGAAGCTCCGTGCGACGGCGTGCCAGTGGCCCCAGCGGCCGGGTTTGCCGGACCGCTGCTGTATCACGACTGTGGTGTACCGCTGGGCGTCGTCATCACCCTGGCCGCGAACCTTCACCCCGTGGCTAAGGCTGAGACATAGGTCAGCTCCTTCAACCGCGGTGCGAATTGCCCTGGCCGGGGTTGCGGGCGAGGCGGGCGGCTGTCTCGAGAAGCAAGGCGTGTACGAAAGCTTGGGGGAGGTTGCCGCGCAGCTGGCGCTGGGCGATGTCGAATTCTTCGGCGTAGAGGCCGGCTGCTCCGCAGGCGCCGCGGTTGCGTTCGAACCAGCGGTGGGCATCGACGGCGTCACCTTCAAGGTGTTCGGCCAGCGCCACGACGAACCCGCACAGCAGGAAGGCACCCTCGGCCTGTGCCAGGGGCCGCTCGTCATGGCGGAAGCGGTAGATGAAGTGGTCTTCGGCCAGTTGCTCACGGCAGGCGTCAAGGGTGGCGCGGGTACGCGGGTCATGTGCGGGCAGGGCGCCGCGGACGGCGGGCAGTAGCAATGCTGCATCAGCCTTTGGGTCGTCAGGGGCGCGTTGCCAGTGGCCGTCGGCATGGACGCTGGTGGCCGTGGTGGCGGCGAGGATCGTGTCGGCGAGGCATGTGCAGGTGTCGGCGAGCCGGTGACCGGGGGCGGCGTCGGCAAGGGCTCGCAGCCCGGCGACGCACGTGAGCCGGCTGTGGGTCCACGGCCGGGTGTCCAGCTCCCAGATGCCCGCGTCGGGTTCCTGCCACCGTTCGGCGATGGCCCGTACCGCGATGACGGTGGCTTTCCATGCGTCGGTATCCAGACGGTCCTCTCGCTGTGCGGCGGCGAAGAGCAGCAGGGCTTCGCCGAAGCAGTCCAGCTGGAACTGCCGGCCCACGTGGTTGCCGATCCTGTCGAATCCTCCGGGATAGCCGGGCAGGTCGAGATCCTGCTGCCTGGGTACAGGGGTGCCGTGCACGGTGTAGGCAGGGGCCAGGCGGGGGCCGTCGGTCAGCAGTCGCTCGCTGGTGAAGCGAACGGCTGCGTCGAGCAGATCCGTAGTGCCGGCGGCAGCGGCGGCCTGCCCTGCATAGCTTTGGTCGCGGATCCACACATACCGGTAGTCGTAGTTGCGGCCTTCCTCGGCGCGTTCGGGCAGGCTGGTGGTGGCCGCTGCGACCATGCCGCCGCCGCTGGTCAGGCCACGCAGCAGGGCGTAGGCGCGCCGGGCATCACGGGCGGCGATGGTGTGCTCCAGGCGAGGTACTGTCGCATGCCAGGCCCGCTCTGTCGCGGCCCACGCCTGCTCGGCCCTCGGGACAGCGGGCGGCAGCGGGGAGGTGGAGCACTCCAGGGTCAAATCGTGCCGCTCCCCGGGCTGCAGCAGCAGGTCGCACGTCAGCCCCTCAGCGCGTACGGTCGCCGACGAGGCGCCCTGCCAGCGCAGCCGTTGATGGCCGGTGCTCAGGTACCAGATGCCGTCATCGTCGCGATGCGGGGAGGCCAGCGGGGCCCGCCCATAGTCGGCGCGTGGATCGAGTACCACCCGGACGCGGGCGGTTCCGTCCACGGCGTGCACCTGCCGTAGCAGGACCAGGCGGTCGACCTCGCCGGGGAAAGCCAGGGCCTCACGGCACTCGACCACACCGTCGGTGGTGACCCAGCGGCTGCGCCAGATCAGCGTGCCCTCCTCGTAGTAGCCGCCGGGCACCCAGCGTCCGTACGGGGTCACGGCGTAGACGCCCTCGCCGCCGATGAGGGAGGCGAATACTGCCTCGTCGTGCCAGGTGGGTGCGCAGAGCCAGTTCAGGGCGCCGTCGGGTCCGATCAGCGCGCCGCGCTCCCCGTCGGCCAGCAGCGCGTAGTCGTGCAGCGCGTGCGGCGGGAAGGGTGTGGTGCTCATCGGTGCTGCCTCCTGCGGTCAGCCCACCCGGTACGGCTGTGCGCGCTCGGTGTTGAGGGTCAGTCCCAGCCCGGGAGCGCCGTCGGCACCGGGGGTGAGGTTGCCGCTGTCGGGGATGAGGCAGCCGTCGAAGAGGATGCGCTCGATGCGAACGTGGTCGTGGAACCACTCCAGGTGCCGCAGGTTGGGCACGGCCGCGGCGGCGTGGACGTGCGCGTGGGGGGCACAGTGTCCGGAGATGTCGATGCCGCGACCCTGGGCGAGGGCGGCGGCGCGCAGCCAGACGGTGACGCCGCCGCACCGGGTGACGTCGGCCTGGAGGCAGTCCACCGCGCCGGCGGAGAGCATGTGTTCGAAGTAGGGCAGCGTGTAGCCGTACTCGCCGGCCGTGACGTCCTGGGTGACCTGGTCGCGGATCGTGGCGAGGGTGGCGAGGTGGTCGGAGGAGACGGGCTCCTCGAACCAGCTCACCCCCTCGTCGGCGAGCGCCTGGGCCATCCGTACGGCCTGCTTGCCGTGGTAGCCGCCGTTGGCGTCCACGTACAGGTCGGCCTGGTCGCCGATGACGGCGCGGGCCTTGGCGACGCGTCGGCGGTCGCGGTCTTCTCGGCGCCCCCACGACTCGCCGATCTTGATTTTGACGCGGGGGATGCCCTCCTCCTCGACCCAGCTGCGAAGTTGTCGCTCCTGCTGTGTGTCGTCGTAGGTGGTGAAGCCGCCGCTGCCGTAGACGGGCACGTCCTGGCAGGCGGCGCCGAGCAGCCGAACCAGCGGCAGGTCGAGCAGCCGGGCCTTGAGGTCCCACAGGGCGATGTCCGCGGCCGCGATCGCCTGGGCGGCGACGCCGGGCAGTCCGGCGTTGCGCACCGTACGCTGCATGGCCTCGTTCACGCGCGGGACATCGAGCGCCGGTGAGCCGGTGACCACATCGGCGAGCAGGTCGTCGACGATCCGGGCCGTGGCGGCGGGCGCGTACGTGTAACCGAGGCCGGTCGTGTCCCCGCAGCGGACGGTGGCCAGGACGAGCGTGGTGCTGTCCCAGCTGAGGGTGCCGTCCGCCTCGGGGGCGTCGGTGGGAACGGTGAAGACGGCGGTGTCCAGCCGTTCCACGACCGGGGTGTCGCTCACCGGTCGTCATCCGTACCGGGGCGGTCTTCGCGGGAGCGGCGACCGGGCAGGAACTCCTGCACCTTCGCCTTGAGGCCCTGGCGGACCATGGCGGCCCGGTCGCTGTCGCCCTTGAGGACGGCCGTCGCGGCGGCCTCGATCTGGTCGAGAGTGGCGTGCGGCGGGACGGGCGGCACGGCCGGGTCGGTGACGAAGTCCAGTACGCAGGGTTTATCGGCGGCCAGTGCCGCCTCCCAGGCGCCCTGGACGTCGGTCGGCTTCTCGATCCGCATTCCGTCCAGGCCGGCCAGCCGGGCGAAGTCGGCGTAGGCGAAGTCGGGGATGGACTGGGAGGGTAGGAACTGCGGGGCGCCCTCCATGGCGCGCATCTCCCAGGTGACCTGGTTGAGGTCGCGGTTGTTCAGTACGGCCACGATCAGTCGCGGGTCTTCCCATTGCCGGTAGTACTTGGCGATGGTGATCAGCTCGGCCATGCCGTTCATCTGCATCGCCCCGTCACCCACCAGCGCGATGGCCGGGCGGTCGCCATGGGCGAACTTGGCGCCGATGGCGTAGGGCACACCGGGCCCCATGGTGGCCAGCGTGCCGGACAGCGAGCCGCGCATGGCGCCGCGCAGCTTCAGGTGCCGGGCGTACCAGTTGGCGGCCGAGCCCGAGTCCGAGGACAGGATGACGTTCTCGGGCAGCAGGTCGCTCAGTGCGTGGACGACGTACTCGGGGTTGACCGGGTCGGCGTCGACCGCCGCGCGGCGCTGCATGACCTCCCACCAGCGGGCGGTGTCCTTCTCGATCTTCTTACGCCAGCCGGTGTCCTTGGCCGGGTCGATGAGGGGCAGGAGCCGGATCAGTGTTTCGCGGGCGTCACCGACGAGGTTGACCTCGAACGGGTAGCGCAGGCCGACCATGTGCGGGTCGATGTCGATCTGTACGGCCCGTGCCTGGCCGAACTCCGGCAGGAACTGGGTGTAGGGGAAGGAGGAGCCGATGACGAGGAGGGTGTCGCAGCCGGTCATCAGCTCGTAGGAGGGCCGGGTGCCCAGCAGGCCGATTGCGCCGGTGACATAGGGAAGGTCGTCGTCGAGAGCGTCCTTGCCCAGTAGCGCCTTGGCCACGCCGGCGCCGAGGCGGTCGGCGAGCGCCATGACCTCCTGCCGGGCGCCGCGGGCGCCCTGTCCGACGAGGACCGCGACCTTCTCGCCCGCGTTGAGCACCTCGGCGGCGCGGGTGAGGTCCTCGTCGGAGGGCACCGGCGCGTAGTGGGGCATGCCGAGGCTGGAGGGGACCATCTTGAAGGCGTGCCCGGGTGGGGAGTACTCCAGTTCCTGAACGTCAGCGGGGATGATCACGGCCGTGACCGACCGTCGGGCCATGGCGGTGCGCATCGCCCGGTCGATCACGTTGGGAAGCTGTTCGGGGACGGTGACCATCTCGCAGAAATCGGAAGCGACGTCCTTGTACAGGCTCAGCAGGTCGATCTCTTGCTGGTAGGAGCCGCCCATGGCGCTGCGGTTGGTCTGGCCGACGATCGCGACGACCGGAACGTGGTCGAGCTTGGCGTCGTACAGGCCGTTGAGCAGGTGGATGGCGCCGGGACCCGAGGTGGCGGCGCAGACGCCGACCCTGCCGGAGAACTTGGCGTAGCCGACGGCTTCGAAGGCGGCCATCTCTTCGTGGCGTGCCTGGACGAACTGGGGGTTGTTCTCGGCCCGGCCCCACGCCGCGAGCAGCCCGTTGATGCCGTCACCGGGGTAGGCGAAGACGTGCTCCACCCCCCAATCGCGCAGGCGCTCGAGAACGTGATCGGAGACCTTCTTCGACATCTTCGGTGACCCTTCCGTGGCTTGCGTACAGGGGTGGTCTAGCGTCGGCGCAACGTGCGCAGCGCGGCCCGTCCGGCCTTCGCCAGCGCGGTCGCGGTGGCGGTGGCTGCGCCCGCTGTGGTCGCCCAGCGGGCTGCGCGAGAGGGCTGGTGGGGGCGCTGGGCCAGGCTTTCGGGATGTTCGCTGGGCAGGTTGCTGTCCAGGCCGAGGGCCAGGACCTCTGCAAGGTGCAGGGCACGGCGGCCGGTGCCGCCCTGTTCGATCTGGGTGCGGCAACTGAAGCCGTCGGCGAGGACCAGGCTGTCGGGCGCCGCACCGCGTACGGCGGGCAGGACGCCCTGTTCGGCGACGGCCATGGAGACCTCGTGGTGGCCGCGTTCGAAGCCGAAGTTGCCGGCCAGCCCACAGCAGCCCTCGTCCAGGACGTCGGCGTCCAGGTGGGCGCGGCGCATCAGTTCCCGGTCGGCGTCGAAACCCATGATCGCGTGCTGGTGGCAGTGGGTCTGCACGACCACCTGCCTCGCCACCTGCGGTGGCCGCCAGCCGTCGGGCGCGTGGTGCACGAGCTGCTCGGCGAAGGTGCGGACCTGCCCGGCGAGCCGCTTGACGTCCTGGTCTGCGGGCATCAGCTCGGGCGCGTCGGTGCGGAACACCGCGGTGCACGACGGTTCCAGGCCGATGACCGGGGTGCCAGCCTCCAGGTAGGGACGCAGCACGCCCAGGGTGCGGCGCAGCACCTTCTTCGCGACGGCCAGCTGCCCGGTGGAGATCCAGGTCAGGCCGCAGCATACGGGCTTGTCGGGTACGGCGACGCGGAACCCCGCGTCCTCGAGGACGCGCACGGCCGAGATGGCGATCGACGGGTGGAAGTACGTGGTGAAGGTGTCCGGCCACAAGACGATCGTGCGCGGGTCGGCCGGGTCCGGCTGTTTCCTGTCGCGCGCCTGCCACCACTGTACGAAGGACTCCCCGGCGAACACGGGTGCCGAGCGGGCCTCGTCGATGCCGGCGAGCCGCTTGCCCAGACGGCTCAGGCCGGGCGCGTGGAGCGCGGAGTTGACCAGGGAGGGTGCGGTACGGGACAGCCGGGCCCACACCGGGAGCCAGCCCATGGAGTAGTGCGCCGCGGGACGCAGGCGGCCCTCATAGTGGTGGGAGAGGAACTCCACCTTGAGGGTGGCCATGTCGACCCCGGTGGGGCAGTCCGACTTGCAGCCCTTGCAGGCCAGGCACAGATCGAGCGCGTCGCGGACCTCCGTCGAGCGCCACCCGTCCGTGATCGCGGAGTCGGCATGCCCGCCCAGCATCTCGAACAGCAGCCGGGCCCGGCCGCGTGTGGAGTGTTCCTCCTCCAGGGTGGCCCGGTAGGAGGGGCACATGACGCCACCGGAATGGCTGCGGCAGTTGCCGATGCCGACGCAGCGCATCACCGCACGCGTGAAGGAGTGCTCATCCTCCGGATAGCCGAACTGCGTCTCGGGTGCCGCGGGACGCCAGGTGGGGCCCAGGCGCAGCTGCCCGTCGACGGGGTTGGGGCGGACGATCTTGCCCGGGTTCATCCGGTCGTGGGGATCGAACAGCGCCTTCAGCTCACCGAACGCGGTCACCAGCCGCTCGCCGAACATCCGGGTGAGCAGCTCGCCCCGGGACTGACCGTCGCCGTGCTCGCCGGACAGCGAGCCCCCGTAGGAGGCCACGAGGTCGGCGGCGCGTTCCACGAACCGGCGGAAGTCGGCGACGCCCTCGGCGGTCTTCAGCCCGAAGGGGATCCGGGTGTGCACGCAGCCCTGCCCGAAGTGCCCGTACAGCGACGGATGGTCGTAGTCGAACTCCTCGAACAGCTTCTTCAGATCCCGCAGATAGTCGCCCAGCCGCTCTGGTGGGACAGCCGAGTCCTCCCAGCCCTCCCAGGTCTCGCGGTCGTCCGGCGGGCGGGCGGTGACGCCGAGGCCGGCCTCCCGGGCCTTGAGCATTTGCTCCTCTCGGTCCGGGTCGTCGGAGAAGGCGACCGTGGACTCCTTCTCACTGCGGCCGACCGCGCGCAGCAGGGCATGGGCCTGCTCGTCGACGTCCTGCTGGCTGCCGCCGGCGAACTGGATCATCAGCCAGCCATCGCCCTCGGGCAGGACATGCAGCGAGTCCAGGTAGGCGCCTTCCTCGCGCATCAGCTGCGCCATGCGCCCGTCCAGGGCCTCCAGCTGGCTGGGCGAGCAGTGCTCCAGCAGGCGCGGCACGTCGTCGGCGGCGGCGCAGATGTCGTCGTAGCCGAGCACCAGCAGCGACTTGTACGGCGGGACCGGCACGAGGTCGAGTTCGGCGCGCAGCACGGTCACCAGGGTGCCCTCGCTGCCGACGAGCGCCCTGGCCACGTCGAAGCCGTTCTCCGGGAGCAAGGAGTCGAGGTTGTACCCGGAGACACGGCGCGGGATCTTCGGGTAGCCGCGGCGGATGTCGGCCAGATACTCGGTGATGATGCGGTCCAGACCGTCGTAGATCTCGGCCCGGCGGCCGCCTTCGGCTGCGATCCGAGCCCGTTCGGCCTGGGACGTCTGCCCGACCCACATCCGGGCGCCGTCGTAGGTGAGCACCTCAAGACGGCGAACGTTGTCGACGGTCTTGCCGTAAGCCTGGGCCGAGGCACCACACGAGTTGTTGCCGATCATGCCGCCCAGGGCGCAGTGACTGTGCGTAGAGGGTTTCGGCCCAAACTGCAACCCGTGGCCGGACAGACGCTGATTGAGCACGTCCAGGACGATCCCCGGCTCGACCACGCAGGTCCGTGCCTCGGGGTCCACAGAAACCAGCGCATGGCAGTACTTCGTCCAGTCGATCACCACGGCCGTATTCGTCGACTGACCCGCCAGACTGGTACCTCCACCACGCGACACGACCGGCGCACCGAAGCGGGCACATACCTGCACGGCTTGCGCTCCCGCCTCCACCGAGCGCGGCACCACGACACCGATAGGCACCTGCCGGTAGTTCGAACCGTCCGTGGCGTACGCGCCTCTGCTACCCGCGTCGAACCGGACCTCGCCATCCACGGCCCCGCGCAGCGCCGCCTCCAGCCCGGCGACATCCAGCACGGGGGCGCCCCAAGGGGTGCGAGCCATCAGATGAAACCACCTCCCTGAGCACTCGACCATGCGTGGACAAAACTGGTCCTACCGGCGTCTCCTGTGCCGTCTCCTCCGCGAGTACCCGCCTTTGCACGGTGCAAGGGCAGGTACTTGCGGAGCACACCGTGTGACAATCCGCTCATAAAAACCTCAAGATGCCCGCAATACCCGAAACGGGCGCAGCGCATGCACCCTTCGCCGAGAATCAGCCGCGCGTGGGCATTCACACTCCGATCTTCAGACCTGGCTGCCGGCCTCCACACGAACCACGTGCCGAGCCCGGTGAGGCGTTCCGCACCGGCGGCAGACGGGACCAACGCACGCTGTGTCCCGGTGCCGGCCGGAATGGGACTCCGCAGGGCCGCGCCGGTACGCAGGGTGCAAACGAGGAGACTACGGTGACGTCAGCCCGCGGCACGTCGCGACGGGCGGCTCGGCCCAACGCTCACCCGTACCGGTGGATCAGGCGGCGCTCGCCTTGCGGCGGTGCCGGCTTCGGGTCAGAGCATCGATGAACTCCTCACGGCTCATCTTCGACCGGCCCGCAAGGTCCTGTTCGCTTGCCCGCTGGTCCAGCTCCGCCCGAGGGATGCTCGGCACGCACTGGCGGGAGTGGACTTCGGCATGTGGATCTCCGTAGTGATCGGAGACCCAGGTGTCAACGATGATCGTCAGTTTTAGACCTGTGTGGTGGTCCTCGGTGGTCGTGTACAGCCCCGCCGGCACGCTCACAAGCCCGAAGGTGATCACCCCCAGCCAGATCGCCCGAGTCACGGCCCTGCTCCGTCCCTGGTCCCCGCATGCGCACATGCCTGGGCACACGCCGGCTGCCCCAACAGTCCCACCCACGGCGTGACCCCGCGCGCGGGCCCAGGCAGCCGCCCCCACAGCGGCCATGATCCGTCTCCCAGCCCGACGAAATCGCGAGGACCGCCTCCGACGCTCGGGATCAGCGACACCCTGCACAACCCTGTCGCTTCCGGGTACCCGGCAGTCGTCCCCCGGCACAGAGGCGGTTCAGGAGGCACGATGACGGGCTTCGGATACTTCCTGTCATGTGAGGAGCACGGCCCGGCGGAACTCGTCGAGCAGGCGCGAATGGCGGAACAGGCCGGCTTCGAGTCGCTGTGGATATCCGATCATTACCACCCGTGGCACGACGGCCAGGGCCAGAGCCCGTTCGTATGGTCGGTGATCGGTGCGCTGTCGCAGGCGGTGTCACTGCCCGTGGAGACGGCGGTGACCTGTCCGCTGGTGCGCACGCATCCCGCCGTGATCGCCCAGGCGGCCGCCACCAGTGCGGTGCAACTGCGCGGGCGTTTCCGTCTGGGGGTGGGGACCGGAGAGGCGCTGAACGAGCACATTCTCGGCACCGTGTGGCCCGAGGCGCCGGTGCGGCTGGAGATGCTGGAGGAGGCACTCCAGATCATCCGGCGGCTGTTCACCGGAGAACAGATCAGCCACCACGGCAAGCACTACACCGTGGAGAACGCCCGTCTGTACACGCTGCCCGACGAGCCGGTGCCCATCGACGTGTCGGCCTTCGGCCCCCAGGCCGCAGAAGTCGCCGGGCGCATCGGCGACGGACTGATCACGATGATGCCCGACTCCGGCGTGATCGAGCGGTTCCGGCGCGGAGGCGGCGGGAACGCTCCGGTGTACGGCGGGCTGAAGGTGTGCTGGGGCCCCGACGAGCCGGAGGCGGTCCGCACCGCCCACCGGTTGTGGGCCAACGAGCAACTGCCTGGCGAGCTTCCACAGGTGCTGCCCACGCCACGCCACTTCGAACAGGCGTCCCAGCTGGTCACCGAGGAGCAGGTCGCCAAGTCCGTGCCGTGCGGCGATGACCCGGACACCCATGCCAAGGCGCTGTCGGAATTCGTCGAGGCGGGCTTCGACACCGTCTACGTCAACCAGATCGGGGAGGACCAGCAGGGCTTCTTCGACTTCTACCGCACCAAGGTCCTGCCCAGAGTGCGGGCGTGACCGCACAAGGCGATGGTTCGCTGTGCACACCTCCACAGAAAGAGACGGCAGCGCGCTCGTCGTGATCGACATGATCAACACCTACGACCACGAGGACGCCGAGTTGCTGCTGCCGTCCGCCGAGCGGGTCGTGCCGGTCCTGGCGGAACTGATCGGCCGTGCCCGCGTCTCCCAGGTGCCGGTGATCTACGCGAACGACAACTTCGGGCTGTGGCGCTCCCACCACGGCGAACTCGTCGACACAGCTCTCAGGCGTCCGCACGCCGACCTGGTCGAACCGATCCGTCCGGACGACGACTCTCTCTTCGTCGTCAAGACGCGCCACTCCATCTTCTACGACACCCCCATGGCGTACCTGCTGTGGCAACTCGGCGTGGGCACGGTTGTACTGACCGGTCAGGTCACCGAGCAGTGCGTGCTGTACTCCGCCTTGGACGCGCACATCCGCCACCTGAACGTCACCGTGCCGAGGGACGCCGTCGCATCCATCCACCCCCACCTGGAAGCCGCCGCCCTGGAAATGATGGAACGCAACATGGACGCCCGGATCATCCGCGCGAAGGAAATCCACTTCCCCTGCACCCGCCGGCCTGCACCGAACAGAGAGCCGTACCAGCCAGAAGGCCGACCATGACGACACACGCCTGCGGAGAGCCGCTCGGCAGCCTGCCAGGGGCCCTGCACGGTGAGACCGAGCTGAGAGCCGCCTCGGCTCGGCAACCGGAGCACCTCCCACCGCCAGCTCCCACTACCGCCGGGACCTACTCGACGTGTCACGCCATGGCCCGCGGAAGGGGGAGCCCGCGCGGCGAAGGTGCGCGCTCGCGTCGGAACCCCCGACGCCGGCGTGGCAGTGCGCAGCCTGCCCGTCGGCGTCAGCGGGGCATTACGGTGGGACACGAGGGCCTCCTGAGCGCTGGTGCAGATGTCGCAATCCACACCGAACCCAGAAGGCCCTCACCTGTTCAAGCACCCAGTCCGCGTGTCACCAACGTCCCAGGACAGCACACCTAGGCCGAGGGAGGAACGTTGCGTTCTGTTGGCTCTGTCCCGCGTAGCGCCGTGGCATCCTGGCGCCACGTCCTGAGCAGCCTGGCCGCCAGCCGTGCTTCGAGATGAGTGGTTGCGCGGATCCCGAACACCACGTCGGCGTCCAGGTGTGGTTCGCTCTCCAGGAGCCCCCCGATGACATCGTGCCGAACGACCTGCTCATGGACCGCGTCGGCCTCCACGTGCTCGGTGTAGAACCGTACGGCTGCCGGGCCGGCGCCCACTCGGCGCATCGCCTCGGCGAGGCGCCGCGAAGCGGGGGACGAGGTCACCTCGACGGCGGCGAAGTGGCCCACGAGCGCAGCGCGCAGCGCGCGGTGCAGGCCGAGCAGGGACATCAGGTTGACGGTGGCGAGCGCCTCGGCCGGCGCGGCGTCGACGTAGTAGCCGTACCTCGTGTCCAGCCGCAGATCCTCCATGAGGTCGGCGTACAGTTCCGCGTGGATCGCGTCGGCGCGGCCCCCTCCGAACTCGTCGAACTCCACGGCGGCCATGGCCGCTTTGGCCCGCCCGTGGAGCCTGGGCAGTACCCAGGCGTGCGGATCCGCTTCCTTGAGGTGGTACAGCGAGCGGACAGCCGCGTATTCACGCACCTGGTCGAGGCTGCCTTCGTCCCGGAGGAAGTACGAGACGCCGCTGCCGCCGTCGCCGACCGGTTCGAGCTGGAGTTCGTCCAGCGCCCGCAGGGCCGTGTCCGTATCGTCGATCGGCACATCCCGGCGCAGTGACCCCAGGAAGCGGTTCTCGATCGCACTGCGGCAGGCCAGCAGGCCGCTGTCCCACTCCAGGCTGTCAGGGATGTCCTGGAATCCCTGGTAATGCAGCTCGTAGAGGACGTAGAGAGCCAGTTGCAGGTCATCGCCATAGGCGGCACAACATTCGGGAGACGGCACACTTCCGGGGGCCGCTCCGTGCAGCAGGGCGGTCACCGCGCCGGAGAGCGGGCCGCGCGGCTCGGGCAGTGGCGGCGGCCGGCGTCTGAGCTGACACCGGGAGCCGCTCATGCGTCCCCACCGTCCCGTGTGGCTTCCGGGTCCGGACGGGCAGCTGGTCCGGACGGTTTGCATGCGCCGCGGCGGCGATGGCTGGTGTCGCACCAGGGGAAGATCCGGCTGCGACGGCAGGTGCAGATCGCAACGGTGAACCGCCGCGAGACCGTCACCTCGCCGTGCTCGCCCACCACCTCGACCGGCCCCTCGATGAGCAGGGGGCCGTCCCGCTGGACGCGGACGCGGCGGGGGCGTTCAGGTGTGTTCGCCACGGATCACCACCAGCTCCTCCGTCGTCCCATCGGCGGTCGTCAGACCTTGCTCGCGCAGCCAGGCCAGCCGTGAGCGCAGCACACGGCCGAACGGCAGTCGGGCCCGGTCGACGACCTCCGGGCGCAGACCCGCTTCCTCCAGGCGGGTCAGCGTGGCATCGACGCCGCACAGATCGGAGTGAACGATCAGGAGGGTCCCTGTCGGCCGCAGGACGCTCGGCACGGCGTCGCAGATGCGGTCGATCAGCAGGCGGCCGTTCGCTCCGGCATCCCAGGACCTGGCGAGACCCCTGGGCGTGGTGGCGGTCGGAGCGGGCACGTAGGGAGGGTTGGCGATCACCAGGTCGAAGCGCAGGCCGGGCACGGCCTTGGCCAGGTCGCCGCGGCGCACACGCAGGGTCTCTCCGTTCAGCAAGGCATTCAGCCAGGTGACGGCGACCGCCCGCCGGGAGATGTCCACAGCCGTGACCCGGCCGCCGCGCCGGGCCGCCTCCACCGCGAGCACACCGCTTCCGGTGCCCAGGTCCAGTACGTCGGTTTCTCCTGTGACCCGCTCACGACGCAGCGCCCGTTCCAGGAGCCGGGTGTCGGCCTGAGGGGGGTATACGCCCCGGGGGACCCAGCAGCGAAGGCGCGGGGCGGCGGGAAGGGCTTCGGCTGTCATGGGAGCCTTCCTCAACGGCTCGCCTGCGATGGGAGGACGGCCAGGGCCCGCGCGACGCCGAAGAGATTGCCGACCACGGTGCGGCCGGTGGTATGCGCCAAGCCGCGCCTGAGCCGCCCCTCCAGGTCGTCGAGCCCCATGTCGAGGGCGGCGGCACGCACTGACGTCACCTGCACGTCGTGCTCGTAGCACGGCTTCGCGTCCACAGAGGTCAGGGCCCCCGTGCTGGGGGGCTCCGGAGACTGCTCGAGGGTGCAGTCGATGACGAGTGCCTTCACGATTGCTCCGACGTCGGAGGAGGACCGACCCGCTGCGCGGGCACGGGCCAACGGCGCCTCACGGGTACCCCCTGGCAGCAGACGTAACAAGTGGCCGGCAATCCCCTCGCGACCCGCATGCGGTTCCCGGGGCGAGGCGAGGAGAGGGTATGTGTATTCCTGGGTACGGGGGCCGCGAAGTCGTGAAATCGCCGTTCCGCTCAGATGTCGCGTTTCTCCAACGGGCGTACGGCGGGGCCCTGGAGGATCCGTCCGTCCGGGGCGAAACGGGAGCCGTGGCACGGGCATTCCCACGCCTGTTCCGCGCGGTTGAAGGCCACGACACAGCCCAGGTGTGTGCAGCTGGCCGAGACCGCGTGGAGACGGCCGCTCTCGTCGCGGTGGACGGCACACGAGTGTCCGGCCACCCGCACCACGGCGCCGTCACCCGGGACAATGTCCGTGTCTTCGAGAGCGGGGCCCGTCAACCGCGGCACCCGGTCGCCTACGAAGTGCCGGGCGACGTGGGCCTGGTGTTTCAGGAAGGACGACCCCTCGCGGACCACGGAGCGCAGGCGGCGCGGATCGTACAGACCGGCCCACTCGACGTCGCGACCGCCCATGAGGTCGCTGATCAGGCGGCCTGCCATGATGCCGCCGCTCAGGCCCCAGCCGCCGAACCCGGTGGCCACGTAGGCGTGGCTGCTGCCGAGGTGGAACGGTCCGACGAGGGGGACGGCGTCGGTGGAGTCGTTGTCCTGGGTGGCCCAACGATGGGTGAACGCGAGTCCCTCGAAGTGGTCGTCGGCCCAGGCGGAGAGCCGGCCGAATCGTTCTTCGACATCCGCGGTACCGGGGCTGAAGTGCTCGCCGGTGACGATCAGTAGACGTTTGCCCTCGCCGTAGGGTGCGCTGCGGACGGACCGGGTGGCCTGTTCCGGCGTGATGTACATGTCGCGCGGCGCCCGGTCCTCGTCGATGGTCGCGGCCACGACCAGCTCGCGGCGCGGAGAGAGCCGGGTGAAGAGCAGGGCCCGGTCGAATACGGGGTAGTGCGTGGCGATCACCACGTCTTCCGCGCGCACCGACACGCCGGCGTCGGTCGACAAAAGGCACGGCTCGCCCTCGGTGAGGCCGACGACCCGTGTGTTCTCGTACACGGCGCCGCCGCGCCGCCGCAGGTCGTCAGCGAGCGCCAGCAGGTACTTCCGGGGATGGAACTGTGCCTGCCCCGTCACGCGGACCGCGCCGGCCACCGGAAAAGGCAGCTCCGTGTCTGTGACCAACGCGGCTGCCAGACCCGCCTCACGCGCCGCTTCCGCCTCCGCCCGCAACTTTCCGAGACCATGAGGGTCCTCGGCGTACGTGAGGGCCGCCGCCTCCTCCCACTCGCAGTCGATGCCCAGCTCCTCCACGATCTCGGCGCCATGCCGGATCGCCTCGGTCTGCGAGCGGGCGTAAAGCCGTGCACCCTCGGCCCCGCGGGTGCGGCGGAGACGGTCGTAGACCAGGGTGTGCAGGGCACTCAGTTTGGCGGTGGTGCGTCCGGTCACTCCGGCGGCGAGACGGTCGGCCTCCAGTACGGCCACCTCGCGGCCCTGCCGTGCCAGTTCCCAGGCCGTGCTCAGGCCGGCGATGCCGCCCCCGACGACTGCGACGTCGACGGAGAGGTCGCCGCCTGGCGGCGGAGTGGGTGCGGGCGGCGGGGCGGTCTCCATCCAGTACGATCCCCCGATGCTTGGCTCAGTGTTCATGGCCGGCGAGTTCCCGCCCGGTGACGCGACACGCGGACTGCGCCAGAAGCCGCAGCACCCCGTCTTCGAGGGAATCCCTGCCGGACCGATTCGCCGACCCCCGGCTGCCGGGCCGAGGCAGCCGGTCGTGACGGCGGAGTGAATCGTTCCCTGTCGGATCTGCACAACGTCGATTGAAGGCGGAGCACAGCAGGCCCAGTCCTTGGCCTGCCCGCCCGTGGCTGATGGCGAAGCCGCCGTGCGCTTCCGGTGGAAAGCTGGGTATGAGGTTCGTCCAGGGAGGAAACCGAACCGGAGGACGAAGTGGACTGGGGACAGTTCGCCCAGCAGATGGCGTCGATGGCGCGAGAACTCCTGGCGCAGGAATCAGTGAAGACCACCCTCGAACGGATCACCGCATCGGCCACCGAACTGGTCGACGACTGTGATGCGGCCGGCATCCTCGTGCTGCACGACTCGAAGGTGGAAACGCTCGCCCCCACCGACCAGCTGGTCACCGACAGCGACCTGCTGCAGCAGCGGCTGGGCGAAGGACCCTGCTCCGACGCCGCCCGCAACTCGGCGGGCGAGCGGGTCTTCCGCATCGCCGACCTCACCCACGAGCACCAGCGGTGGCCCGCCTACGCCCCGCAGGCGCACGCGCTCGGCGTGGGCAGCATGATGGGCTTCCTGCTGTTCACCGACGACGAAGACCTCGGCACTCTGAGCTTCTACTCCCGCAAAGCCGGCGCCTTCACTGAGACCAGCGAGCTGGCCGGCTGGCTGCTGGCCTCGCACGCGGCGGTCGCCTTCTCGAGCGCCCGCACCCACGCCCAGATGGCACAGGCCGTCGCCACCCGCCACGTCATCGGCGAGGCCATGGGCATCCTCATGGGCGCCCATCACCTCGCCGAAGAGGAGGCGTTCAACGTGCTGCGCCGCTACTCACAGGCCAACAACATCAAGCTCCGCGAGGTCGCCCGCCAGGTCTGCGAGCACGGCGTCCTACGGCGACCTGGGGGCAGCCTCCCCGGCACGTTGGCTGAACCAGAGAGGCCTCGCCGGGCCGGCCCCATGGAACGCCGCTCACCGGCATACACACCAAGTCCCCGCGTCCCATGGCCGTACACCTGGAATCCTGACAAACCGACCGCGCCACGTCGCTGACCGCTACGGCTCGATCGACCTCCTCCACAGCAGGTCGTCATACCCCGGCTGGATACGGCAGGGGCTTCGTCACCCTCCACTGTCGCCCGTACGCCCAAGACCGCATCGGCTCCGGTCACCCCCATCAGGCGCCGAATATGTGGCGCAGGCCGGGCCGCGCGCAGCTCAGTCGCATGATGGATGTGCAGCAGCAGATTGAGGAACGTCGAATCCACGAGGGTGAGACCCCAGGCATCCACCACGACCCTGGAGTACTTGCTGGCCGCGGTCTCCAGCGCGTCTGCCAGAGGCGTAATCGAGTTCGCGTCGTAGGCGCCGTGCGCGACGACGATCCGCGCCCCGTTCCGCTCGTACTGGCCAGCCCGACCGGCTCCGGCGGCCGCCCGATTGAGGTGGTCAGACGACCCGTCGCCGCGCCAGGCAGCGTGACGCGTACCGACCAGTATGGTCTGGGGGCGCGCACAGGCGAGAGGCTCTCTGCAAAGCCTCCAACCTCCGACCGAAGCGCTTGGCGCGAAGCGGGGCCGTCACACCCTGGCATCCCGGTCTGGGCTCAACAGGCCAGTCCGACCCATACCGCCGCATACGCCGCTGTGGACCGGGCGGGCGCCCGACCGAGTGGAGCTTAAGCAGGGCGGCGCATGGTTTCCCCAGACAGGGAACCCCTGTCTGATGGGCGGGACGATCCGCCCTGACACGACCAGCGAGAGGTGGACAGGCAATGGGGCATGGCGGAAATGTGCTCGAGGAGCTGGTGACCGACCACCGGGAGGTCGAGGAGATCTTCGGCCGGATGGAAACAATGACCAGGGGGCAGGAACTGCGTGATCTCGTGGACGAGGTCACCATCGAGCTGGTGCGCCACTCGGTCGCCGAGGAGGAGCACCTGTACCCGGCGGTACGGGAGCACGTCGACGGTGGTGACCGGCTCGCGGACAAGGAGATCGCCGATCACGGCCGGGTCGAGAAGCTCCTCAAGCAGTTGGAGAAGACCGACGCCGACGACCCCCAGATGGGACCGCTGCTGCTGCAGCTCATGGACGAGGTGACCGCCCACATCCAGGACGAGGAAAACAACCTCTTCCCGATGCTGCGGCAGGCGTGTTCTTCCGAGGTGCTCGACGAACTCGGGGACAAGATCCGTCGCGCCAAGGCCATGGCTCCGACCCGTCCGCACCCTTCCGCCCCCGACACCCCGCCCGCGAACAAGCTCCTCGCCCCAGGGGCCGGCCTGGTGGACCGGGCCCGCGACTTCGTCACCGGTCGCGGTAGGTCCTGACCTCGCAGTGCCGCCCACGGGCGGAACGGGCCCCCTCCGGGGTCGGACCGGCAGACGTTCGGTCTGGCCCCGCCTCCGGCCACGGCCCGGACCGGCGCACCCCTGTGACGTGGGCCATTTCCTCTTCCGAATCGGCTGCCTACGCTGTTGCGGTCACGAGCGGGGCAGCGCGGCTCCGCGAAACCGCTCGCGGGACCGATCAGCCGGACACAGGCGAGCATGCTCCCAAGGGACCGACCGCCGTGCCCGACGATCTGACACCTGTCATAGCCGCCTCGACCCGCTGGCTCCTGGTTGCCTACCCCGCCCCCGCGGGTGCGCTCAGCCGAGCGCTCGCCGAGGCGCAGGCCCGGCAGGCCACCACCCTCGCCGCTGCCCTGCGCTTCCCCACCAGCCTCGATGTGCAGCTGCTGCACCTGCTCGCACCGAGTGGACCCCACCGGTTGGACTGGCTCACCGGATGCGATCCGCATCCAGGCGACACCGGCTGGCGGACCTGGGTCGACGAAACCGTCGTGAGCTGGGCAGCATGCTTCCTGGCCGATCCCGCCCTGGCCAGACTCGCCTCCCAGGTCCTCGGCACAACCGAGTACCTCTCCGCCGTCGGCCTGAGGAGGCTGACCGACCCTGGCGACAGGGACACCGAAGCCGCCGCTCTGCTCCGCCACCCCGACCTGCTCGAAGGCATCGCTGCCCTGCACCGGCCCCAGCTCATGGAACTCCTCCGGGTCGACACCGCCGGGCGGCCCTGATCCTCCCTGCTCTTCCCGGCGCGGCGAGAGCATCAATGGAAGCGCACTTCACGCCTCTGCTCCCGGATACAGGGTGTCCCGCTCGCGCGCCGTGCTCCCGTCCGTATTCCCGCCCGCAGCCCAATTACCGAGCACCCGAAGGCGAGTTCTATCAGCGTCGGCCCCGATCCGGGCCTACGGCTGGAAAGGCCACGGGCGGATGCCACGGGCGGATTCCGCAATTACGGGGGCTGGCGCCGAGGCCCCCACGAACAGTCCGTCCTGCACATGTTCCGCGACGGTGACGCCCTGATCGCCTGACTCGGGTCAGTCCTGGCCCCGAACGACGTTCCCGTCGTCCGCGCCGCGCGTCTGCGTCGTGGCGCTGTCGATGATCGCGCGCTCGCAGGTGCGTATGCCCTGTCCGCGCAGGCGCCGTGCCCGCGCCCAGCCCGTCTCCGGCCGGCGGACAGCGCTCGTCTTCCTGACTTCCACGGTCACAGCCGTCATCTTCTTTCTATGTCCGGCCCGTTGGGGCCCGGTTCGTTTCCGTCTGCCCGTCGCACTCGATGCCTCGAGTATCCCCTCGGCGGTGTGGGAAACGGTGTTCAGCCCATGTCGAGATCTCCAGCGACCGCGCCGCCTGTTCCAGCAGGGCTCTTCGCCACCCGTGGTGAGACGGCGGACAACAGCTCTGTTGCGGCCCTCGCATGCAGGGAATCCAGCGTCTTGAGCTGCTGTTCCGCCCTGTGCAGCAGTCGTTCCAGCCAGTCGGTGTCGAGGCGTGGCTCCTGTGCCGAGGCGGAGAGCAGGGCGCGCCACAGCAATACCTTGCCCTGCACGCCCAGCCGCATGGCTTCGAGTTCGACCAGCAGCGTGAGACCGGAGCGGTGCAGGAGCCGGCCATTGGGCTTCACCCGCCGGATCTTCTCGCCCAGCCACGCGCCGTAGACCTTGTAGTGGCTCACGGCGACGTCGAGATCCGCCAGGAGCCGCAGCAGCTGCCGCCGGTCCTGGGAGATCTCTGCAACGAGGGCTTTCAACTCGCTGCCGTAGGCAGAGTCCCGGTGTTCTACGGCCATACGTCGGATGAGTTCGGTACCGCCTGTCGCACCGGCCAGGTGATCGTTCAGGTAGACGTCCAGGATCTTCTGCCGCCCCGGAGGGCCGCTCGATCCCTGTGCCCTCACTCTCATGGTTTCCCTCCTGCCTTCGACAGCTCTCGACGGTCACCGGGTACCCCGCCTGCGCCCGGACCCCGCTGCCCGCTCCGGCGGTGTTGTGCGCGCGGGTCGGGGGGTACCGGGGACACTGCCGTCGGATGCCGCCAGTGGGAGGCAGGCATGGACACTCAGGTCGACCGATCGCACGGCCCTGGGGCAGCTGTACGCCGTACGGCCGAAACGAGACGTGGCCCGTGCGCGTGGACACATATGTGGACACATATCTCGAGGCGGGTGTCGAACACGGCCAGGTACAGCAGTGGAGCCGGCCGCCTCGATCCTCCATTCCGACGGCGGCGCGATGGACATCGCGGTCATGGACGGGCGCATGGTCGGCGTATGCGGACGAGCCGACGATCGCGTCAACCATGGCCGGCTCGGACCCAAGGACCTCTTCGGGTGGCAGACAGGTACCTCCCCCGGCCGGCTGACGAGCCCCCTGATCCGTGAGGAGGGGCACCTCGTGGAATGCGACTGGGCCACTGCGATGGAGCGGATCGTCTCAAGGTCTCGGGGACTGCTGGACCAGCGCCGCCCGGGGTCGATCGGCTTCTACACCAGCGGGCGGTTGTACCTGGAGGAGTACTACACACTCGCCGTGCTGGCTCGGGCCGGGGTCGGCACCAACCATCTGGACGGCAACGCCCGCCTGTGCACGTCCACCGCCGCCGAGGCGCTGAAGGAATCCTTCGGCTGCGACGGGCAGCCGGGCAGCTACGACGACATCGACCATGCGGACGTGATCGCCCTGTTCGGGCACAACATCGCCGAGAACCGCCCGTGGCGGGTCATGCACATTGAGCCGGGCGTTAGGCATCGGAACGCTCGGCTGACTGAAACTGCGGACGCCTGCTGGCGTCACCCCGTTACGCGGACAACAGCCCCACGGAGATCACTCGTCTTCGTATTCGTCTTCTGTTTCGTCCTCGGAGTATTCGTCCTCCGGAGCCTCTTCCCCTTCTTCGGGTTCTTCGTCCTCCGGCGCCTCTTCCCCTTCTTCGGGTTCTTCGTCCTCGTACTCGGCTTCTTCCTCTTCCAGTGCCTCTTCGTGAGTGCGCACCACCTCGCCCTGGCGGATCTCGCCGCGCCAGCCGTCGGCGTCCTCGTCCGAGAGAGTGACGTAGCGCTGGAAGTGTTTGGCGTCGAGCCGGAGTCGGCGGCCCTGGGCGCGCCAGAGGTTGCCGGTTTTCTCGAAGAAGCCCGAAGGGTAGTACTCGACGACGAGCACGATGTGCGTGAGCGTGGGCGTGATTTCGTGGAAGCTGACGCAGCCTCGGGTGCTGCCTTTGGCGCCGTCCGAAGTCCACATGATGCGCTCGTCCGGGATCTGTTCTTGGATGGTGGCCTTCCAGGAACGGGTGGACGGACCCACCTTTACCTTCCAGTCACTGCTGGTTTCGTCACCTTGTGACACGCTGCGCACGCCTTTGGTGAAGGAGCTGAACTTCTCGAACCGGGTCCAGTGGTCGTAGGCGACGCGTACGGGGACGCCCACATCCAGGTGCTCGATGATGGTCGTGACCTTGGGATTACCGGACTTTCTACCCTTGCCGCCGCCGAACAGGCTCGAAACCTTCTCGGCCGCGCTGTCCTTGATGTCTTTCGCCTTCTCGCCGATCAGGGCCTTGAGAGGCGAGTCCCCCTGGAGTACGCGGGCGCCGACTTTGGGGAGCACGCCGCCGTTCTCAGCCACGTCCAGCAACTGGTCGGTGAGGCCTTCCACTTTGTCGCCCGCCAGGTCCGCGAGATGCTCGACCTGCGCACCGGCGTAGCCGACGAGTTCGTCACGCAACCGGTCGAGGCCGGAGGGTTCGTCCCGCCCGGTCTTCTGTGCCGTCCTGGCCATGGCCTACCTCCGCCGCGTGGTGGACGCCCTTTTGGCCGTCGTCTTCTTCGGGGCACTCTTCCTGGGGGCGGTTTTCTTCGCCGCGGTTTTCCTGGCCGGAGCCGCTTTTTTCGTGGTCGTCTTCTTCGCCGGCTGTGCCTTCTTGGCGGTGGTCTTACGCGCCGGCGCCTTTCGCGGCTTGGCTGTGCGGCGGTGGCCGCCCGGCTCCTCCTGGGCGTCTTCAGCCCCGTGGCCGGGACGCCGACGCTTGGAGGTGGGCCTCTTGGCCCGGGGCTGTTCTTCTTCTTCCGGCTCTTCTTCGCCGGGTTCCTCTTCTTCCTCGTCCTCCCCCTCTACCTCCTCGTACTCTTCTTCGGCCTCTGGCTCGTACTCTTCTTCCTCGCCTTCCTCTTGCCTCTCGCTTCCGATGCGTGCGGTCCGCTCGTGCAAAGCGTCCGCGAGGTCGCCGAGTTTGCGGTCGGCAGCTGCCGCGAGGGCCTTGCGGCCCGCGTCCTTGAATTCGCCGCGCACCTGCTCGTTGAGGTCGGCGACCTGGGGGATCTCCTGGAGCTTGCGGAGCCCGTCACTGAGCAGTTGCTGGGGTTCCAGGCCGAAACGGCGGCCCGCGAGATAGGTGGCCACTCCGAAGGCGAGTCGCCCCTTCTTGGCCCGGCCGAGCACGTAGCCGCCGGCGAGTGCGGCAGCGAGAGCGATCTTCGTTGAATCGTTCATCGATCAATCCCTCCGGCGATCCGCTGCGCGGTCGCACGGCGGCGCGCGGCCGCCGGCGGCCCGTCGCGGCATTCTTCCAAGGTGCATATGGTGAAATAATACATTTGAGTGATGGGGGGTGCCGCTCCAACAACGGAGTTGGAACATGCCCGCCTCAGACAAAGACAGCACGGGGAGTGGCAGGCGCCCCTCCCGCAGTGACGACACCACACGCCGCACCGGGCACATCCGGAAATCCGCCCAGCACTCGGCGGCCTGGGCCATGCGTTCCGCCGCCCGGCAACTGGAGGAACTCCTCGGACGCGCCCCCGAGTCGGTTTCGGCAATCAAGCCGACCGAGGAGGGATGGGAGGCGGATGTCGAGGTACTCGAGCTGGAGCGAGTCCCCGAGACCACCAGCGTGCTCGGCACCTACCACGTCAGGCTGGACGCGGAGGGCGAACTGCTGGCGTACGAACGGACCCGCCGTTACACGCGCGGTCAGATCGACCGGCGTCGCTGATTCATGCACGAGGGGGTGGTGAAGGGAGGCGCCATGACTATGGTGCCGCAGGGCGAAAGCAGCCTCTCGCGTGGTAGCACGAGCAGCCTGTACGACGTCCTGGACCTGATTCTGGACCGCGGCCTCGTCATAGATGTCTTCGTCCGTGTGTCCCTCGTCGGTATCGAGATACTCAAGATCGACGCCCGCATTGTCGTCGCCAGTGTGGACACCTACCTTCGCTTCGCCGAGGCCTGCAACCGCCTCGACCTCGAAGCAGGTAGCAAGCAGCCCGCCCGGCTCACCGATCTCGTCGGCGAGATCACCGAAGGCGGGGCGGAGGGCAAGTCCAAGGGAGCTTTGACCGGCGCCGTCGAGGCCGTCAAGGACACCCTGACAGGTGACGGCGGTGAAGAGGATGCCGCGGCTGAAGACGAGGAGGACTATGAGGACGGCGAAGGTGAACAGGAGGAGCCCGAATACGAGGAGGAGCCCCGGCAGCAGCGCCGTCGACAGGCCAGGCGGGCTTCCCGGCGGCAGAGGGAGTGACCATGGCCGTCTACGTCTACTCCATCACCTCGAAGGACCACCCGATGCCTCTGGACGACGTCCACGGCGTCGGCGAGCCTCCCAGCTCACTGCGCACAGTGACAAACGGATCGCTGTGTGCGGTCGTCAGCGACGCGCCCGAGGAGCTGCGTGCCAGGCGGCGTGATGTGCTTGCTCACCAGGAAGTCCAGGAGCGGCTGATGGCCGAGGGTGCCGTGCTGCCGCTGCAGTTCGGCATGACGGCCGAGAGTGACGAAGCTGTACGCGCAGCCCTGGAGGACAGGGCCGACGAGTACCGGGAACGGCTGCGAAGCCTGGAAGGCGTCAGGGAGTACAACCTGAAGGTCTCCTGGGAGGAAGGGGCGCTGCTGCGCCGGATCCTGCTGGAGTCCGAGGAGGCCCGTGAACTGAACGCCGCCACTCGCGGCGGCAACGGCACCCCGCAGATGTCACTCGCGCTCGGCGAACTGGTCGCGCAGGAAGCCGAGGTTCGGCAACAGGCGCTCGCCACGGGCATCGTCGAGGCTCTGCGCCCGTACGCGCGCGACGAGACCCTCTCTCCCCCCGGCGGCCGTGACTTCCTCAACATCTCCTTCCTGGTCCCGGCGGACGAGGAGGAAATGTTCCAAGCCACGGGGAGCAGACTGGCCAACCAACTGGGCGAGGAATGCGAGGTCCGACTACGCGGCCCTCTGCCCCCGTACAGTTTCGTCTGAGAGGCGCAGCTCATGGGCCTGCTGTCTCAGCTCCTCACCTTCCCGCTGGCGCCCGTGCGGGGTGTGGGCTGGGTTGTCGACCGGGTGGTCGAGGCCGCCGAGCGGGAGTACTACGACCCCGAGCCCGTCGAGCGTGAACTGGCCGCGCTGGAGCGAGCCCTGCTTGAGGGCCGCATCGATCAGAAGACCTTCGACGAGCACGAGGGCCGGCTCCTCGACCGTCTGGAGGAGATCACAGCCTACTGGCGGGGCGACCACGCTCCCTGAGCTGGAATCGAGGTGGCTGCGGTGTCGGAATCCCCCGCGAACCGGCTGAGCGCGTACCCGTCCAGGGCCGCGCCCTCGTACGGCTACGGACAAGGTTCCTCCGCCAACCTGGCCGACATCCTCGAGCGCGTCCTGGACAAGGGAATCGTCATCGCCGGGGACATCCGGATCAATCTCCTGGACATCGAGTTGCTCACCGTCAAACTCCGGCTCATCGTCGCCTCCGTCGACAAGGCCAAGGAAATGGGAATTGACTGGTGGGAGCACGATCCGTCGCTTTCCTCCCGGTCTGGCGAGCGTGCACTGGCCGAAGAGAACAGACGGTTGCACGCAGAGATCGAGTCGCTGAAAGGCGAGCGTGAGCTGCCGCCCGACGAGGAGCGGACCGCCGCGCGGCGCCGCCCGAGATCCTCCACCACGCGACACCGGAACGGGACTGCCGATGACTGAACCGGTCACCTATGCCTACGCCGTACTACGCACAGCAGAGGGGCTTGCTGAGGCCCTGGGCGATGTGAAGGGTGTGGCAGGGGCGTCCGTTCGCCTGGTACGGGAAGAATCCGGGAGTGAACTGACGGCTGCCGTCAGTTCGGTGCCCGCCCAGGACTTCCAGGAGAGCGCCCTGCGACGCCATCTGGAGGACCTGGACTGGCTCGAGGCCGTCGCCCGCGCCCACCACGCGGTGATCGAGGCCCTAGCCGCGCGTACCACCGTCCTGCCCCTGCGGCTCGCCACGGTGTACCTGGACGACACACGGGTGGGGGCCATGCTGCGCGAGGAGGCGGACGGGCTCTCCCGCGCTCTTCGGCGGCTGGCAGGACATCTCGAATGGGGTGTGAAGATCTACGTGGAGCCGCAGCCGGACGCGCAGGCCACCGATGAGGCGGGCGCGGTCGGCCCGGCCGGCGGGCTCAGTCCGGGCAGGGCCTATCTGCGCGCTCGCCGCTCCCAGCGGCACTCGCGCGACGAGGCCTACAAGGCCGCCCGGCAGGCCGCCGAACGCGTCGAAGCGATCGGCCACACCATGGCGGCGGGCCACGCCCGGCACCGGGTACAGCAAGGAGAACTCGCCGCTGACGCCGACGAGAACGTCGTCAACGACGCCTACCTCCTCTCGCGTGAGGCGGCGGCAGGCTTCCGCACGCGGGTGCTTGAGGTTGCCCAGGGACTGTCCGGCGTGCGGATCGACGTCACTGGACCCTGGGCGCCGTACTCCTTCGTCGCCCAGCCGGGGACGCAGACATCCCCAACGGACCCGGCGCCATGAACGACGTGACGCACCCGCCCGGGGCCGAGCCGCTGGCGCAGCGCCAGGTGGCCCTCATCGACCTGCTCGACCGCCTGCTGAGCGGCGGCGTCGTCCTCACCGGGGACGTGGTCCTGTCGATCGCCGACATCGACCTGGTGCGCATCTCATTGCGGGCCCTGATCGTCTCTGTGAGCGCCCAGAACCCGTCACCGTGGATGACGCCGACACGCCCTGGGGAGGCGTCATGACGGGTGTGGTCGCCGGGGGCGGGCACACCGATCCCCCCGACCGTCTGGGCGAGGTCGCCGAAGCGGCCGCCCGGGCCTGCCGGCTGCTGTCCGCGGTACCCGAGGTCACCACACCGGCCCGACCGTCACCGCGCCCCGCCCGCCGCATCAGTACCGACCCGGACACCGTCGAACGGGACCTGGTCAGGCTTGTCCTCACCCTGGTTGAACTGCTGCGGCAACTCATGGAGCGCCAGGCGTTGCATCGCGTTGACCAAGGCGATCTCACCGAGGAGCAGGAAGAGCGGCTCGGTTGCACTCTCATGATCCTCCACGACCGGATGTCCGAGCTGTGCACCCGCTACGGCCTGACCATGGAGGACCTCAACCTGGACTTGGGCCCGCTCGGCCCCCTCCTTCCCCCTGATCGCGCAAGTGACACCCCTCCCTGAGCGGTCCCGCGGTCGTGATCATGTAAACGGTGCGAGACGCGTTCCCACCGCAGTGACTGCTGTTTTCCTGCGAGATATGGGGTACCCGACGTGGGTGTCCACATCCTCCGATGGCTAGGAGAGTGAACAACGATGGCCGTAGAGAAAAAGGCCAAGGGCAAGATTGAAGAAGCCGCAGGCAAGACCAAAGAGGCGGTCGGACGCACCGTGGGCAACGAGCGGCTGACAGCCGAAGGACAGGCCAAGAAGTCGAAGGGCGCAGCGCGCCAGGCCAAGGAGAAGACCAAGGACGTCTTCAAGCACTGATCAGGAAAGTCCTGGGCGGGATCCCTGAAATCCGGATCCCGCCCTCTCTGGGGTCAAGTCGCACGTCACCAGTCTGATCCAGCAGGGCTCATGCCATAAAGAGCGTCCGGATCGGAGGCAGACGGCACGCCATCAAAATCACCAGTAGTGACGTCGGCCGGCGACTGCGTGCCCCATTGATCCCATGGCCCACAACGCGATTCCGACCACAGCCAGAATGAGGCCTATGGTCCAGAGGATCGATATTCCTGTGACGAAACCGACTATGAGTAGAACGATTCCGAGTGCGATCATGACGTGCCTCCTGCAGTGGGTGATGGCTCCTCCTTCACGGGTTCCCCGAAAATGGTTCCTTTCGTCGGCGGTGCGGCGAAAATCTGAAGCACGCTCAATCCCGTAGTGTCGATCCGTAATGCCGATGGCCCGCTCGTTGGCGGCAGGGCGACCTCGTGAGCTGGCCCGTGAGGGCGCCTGGGTATCCATCGGCCAGTGACCGGGCCCCGTCGTCGGACCTGGCCCTGTCCCCGACATCCGCGAGCGCGGGGGACCGTCGATCCGTGATGTCACGACTGGTCCTGCGCTGTGCCGTGAAGTGCCACATCCGAAGGCGGCTGCCTCCCTACGGGGAAGCAGCAGTGTTCGACGTCGGCGGCACTTCGGGCCTCAGTCGTCCTGCGCACGCACCGAGTGACGTGCACCCGGCCTATGAATGCTCCCGGCCTTGGAGTATCGGGCGCCGGGTCTGGCCTCCGCGGGTGCGGTGCCGGGGGTGTCCGTCGGCCAGACGTGTTCGGGCGACGGCTGCCGTGAGCTGTCTTTGTACCGGGTCCGGCAGAGACGTTCCCTGCACGGTGGTGACAACGTCTTCGGCCTGCCTCAGGTGGGGAGATTTCCCCCGAAACCGTCGAACGGACTGGCCGGGTGCCTCAGCCCTGGGTTTTGCCCGGGAGCCGTTCATCGGGCGACGAGGGCTTGGAAGCCGCCATGGCTCACGCGTGCGCCGCGTCTGGGGTGGCGTGGTCGGTGATCCAGCGGTCGACGCGGGCCCACTGGGTGAGCAGCCACTCGCTGCGGGCAGCGTCGCCCAGTGGGACGCGGCTTGCGGGTATGCGCCACCAGCGTGCCCGCACGCCGTCGCGGAGCGGCAGCTGGCTCCAAACGGTGCGCGCCGAGTGCACGACGTCGAGGCCGGTGTGGGCGACGAAGACCACGTCGGCCGCGGGCGCGGCGGCGATCGCGGCGAGTGCGCCGGCGTCCAGCGGTGGGAGGACATGGTGCATCTGTTCCGCGCGGGATGCCCGGCGCAGCAATCCCCGGCGGCGCAGTGAGGCGATCGCGCGCCGGCGGCGGCGCGGTGTGAAGTTGCCGCCCTCCGGAAAGATCACGAGGGCGTCGCCCGGTCCCAGCTTGGCCGCCAGGTCCGCGATCGCGTCCTCGGCGCGGCCGTCGAGGGGCGGGAGGAAGCAGTGGGGGACCCGCCCGATGAGGACGTCGAGAGCGGGGTCGGCGCGTAGCGTTCGCTTCAGAACGGTGTGCGGGCGCAACCCGGCCTGGCTGAGCAATATCTGGAGCAGCAGGAAGGAGTCACCGACCCCGGCATGCCGTACGAAGACCAGGACCGGTACCACGGCGTGTCCGGTCCCGCCTGGTGGCGGGGGCCTCACTTCCACCTGGAGCCGGAAGACTCGCTCGCCCGCGCGTCGTAGCAGCCGCAGCAGCCGCTCCAGCACGGCGAATGCGTCCGCGGCGCGTCGCTCCTCGCGGTTCTGTTTGTCGGGCAGCTGTCGCACCCACAGAACGGCGGCGGCCATCAGCCCGGCCAACTCCACCAGGAGGTAGAAAACCGCGAAGCTGGTGATCCGCACCGGTCTCCAGGGGCCGCGTGTGGCGAGGGAGACCGGCGCGCAGAGCACGCCTGCGGCGACGACGAGCGTGGCCACCGTCGGGATGAGGGCGAACAGCAGCGTCACGGTGGCTGTGCGGCGCAGCCCGGTTACCAGCGCCCCGGCCAGCCGCGCCTCGTGTCTTCGGGACGTACTCGCATCGGTCATGGCTCGCCGTCGGGTGTGCTGAGAGCGGTCTCGAGATAGCGGGAGGAGGCGGCGTAGGCGCGCTCGATGCGCTCGGCGGTCCGGCCGAAGCTGCGGTGGCGCAACTGCCGCAGTGTGGCTGTGCCTTCTTCGGGACCCGAGCCTGACGGCAGCACGCGGACCGTGACACCGGGCGGCAGGTCCGCCATGTCGCGGGCGAATCGGTGTCTGCGAGCGATCTCGAACGCCACCAGCGCCACCTGCCAGGGGGCCCGCGGCGGGCAGAGGGCTCGCTCGACACGGCCGACCTGCAGCACATAGACCTCGGTCGCACCGAGGGCCACCGCGCGTCCGACGGGGATGCTGTTGACCAGACCGCCGTCGACGTAGTGCTCGCCGTCAAGGGGGACAGGCGGCAGCAGCCCGGGTACTGCGCACGAAGCGAGCACGGCATCCACCAGCGGCCCGGCGGCGAACCAGTGCTCGGCGGCCCGCTCGATGTTCGCCGCCACGCACTGGAACGGCAGGGCCAGATCTTCGATGTCTGTCACCGGAAGGTGGGAGGAGAGCAGTTCGCGCAGCGGTGTGGGGTGGTACATGTGAGTGCCACTGCGCGCGACGGTACTCATCCGTCTGAGCAGCGATCCGGAGAACACTCCGGCACGTCCGAGGCCGGTCCACAGGTCGGCGAGCCGGGCCACCGACGCCCGCGACGGATCGGCGGCGACGGCTGCGCCGTTGATCGCGCCGACGGAGGTGCCCACGACGAGGTTCGGGTGTACGGCGGCGGCGAAGAGCGCCTTGAGCATGCCGACCTCGTAGGCGCCGAGCGCACCGCCGCCGCCCAGCACGAAGGCGCGGGTCGGTGGGTGGGCTGGACGGCTGTCCTCCATGGCCGAAGGGTGCCCCGGTACGGCGCCGTCAACCACTGCGCGAGAGCCGACGGCGCCGACTGTCAAATGACCAGGACCCGGCGCCCGCGCGTGTGGCCGGACTGGCTGTCCATGTGCGCCGCCGCGGCCTCGGCCAGCGGGTACGACTTCTCGACCGGGATGCGCAGCTTTCCCCGCGAGATGAGGCCGACGGCCTCGGCGAGCGCTTCCGGCATGCTCCCGGCCACGCCGGAGAATCGGACACCGAGCGCCGGCGCACCGAGATCGGCGATGGAGATCACCTTCCGCGGATCCCCGGTCAGCCCGACGAGCTCCCGGATCACGCCCGAGCCGGCCAGATCGAGGGCTGCGTCGACATGTCCGAGCCGGCGCACCCGCGCGACCCAGCCCTCGCCGTACGTCGTGGCGAGGGCGCCCAGGCCGCGCAGATAGTCCTGGTTCGCAGCCCCAGCCGTGCCGATCACCGTGATCCCGCGGTCGCGGGCGATCTGCAACACCGCCGACCCGACTCCCCCGGCCGCACCGCTGACCAGCAGCGTCTGCCCGGACCGTACGCCGACCTCGCGGATGATGCGCAGCGCGGTCTCCACCACGGAGGGGTAACCGGCCGCCTCTTCGAACGTCAGCCCCTCGGGCATACGGGCCCAGGCCGACAGCACGGCGAACTCGGCATAGGTGCTTGAGCCTTCGCCGAACACGTGGTCTCCGACCCCGACGCCTGCTACGCCCTCGCCGACCTCGTCCACCACCCCGGAGGCGTCCAGTCCGACCCCGGAGGGCAACTCGACCGGATGGGCCCCCAGGATCTGACCTTCCCGGATCCTCCAGTCGACTGGATTCACGCCCGCCGCCCGTACGGCGATACGTACCTGACCAGGGCCCGCGTGGGGCTCCTCGGCGTCCAGGAGCCGCAGTACGTCCGGACCGCCGAACTCGGCGAAGCTCACTCTCTTCATGCGGTCCACCGTAACACTAACCGTTAGGATTTAATATCTGTTCTGTTTTTGCATCTGGTAGCGTCAGACCATGACCGTGCCGACTGGACGCCGTGAGCGCAAGAAAGCCGCAACCCGTCAGAAGATCGCCGACACCGCCCTGCGGCTCTTCCTGCAGCGCGGATTCGACGCGGTGGGCATCCGCGACGTGGCCGCCGAGGCCGACGTGGCCGTCACCACGGTCTTCTCCCACTTCACCTCGAAAGAGGCCCTGGTGTTCGAGCGGGACGAAGACTTCGAGCAACGCCTCACGCATGCGGTCACCGGCCGGGCGCCGCACGAGCCGCTCATCCCCGCGCTGCGCCGCGAGGTCCAGGCGCTCGTGCGGCACTGCACCTCGGAGAGCGCCACCCCGATCTGGCGCATGATCGACGAATCACCCGCCCTGCGGGAGTACGAGGCGTCGATGAGGCTGCGCCACGCGGAGGCGCTGACAACGGCCATCGCCGCCGATCCCGACCTGCCCCAGACCACAACAGCCTGCCGGACGATCGCAAGGTTCGTGATCGACGCCTATTCACTGGCCCGTGAGGCGGCCGACCCGGATGCCGTGCTCGATGAGATCTTCCCGATGATCGAGGCAGCCTGGGCCGTCACCGGCCCCTCCGGTAACTCCACCATGGTCACGTGACGTTCCGCGTCGGTTACCGGCCAGGGGACTGCGGAGGTTCTGGAGGTTGTGCGAAGCGCACCCGGATCTTCTCGAAGCCCTTGAAGGCCTCCGTGGTCGCGTACGACTGATAGGCGCGGCGGTCTCCTGGGCTCAGGCGCACCCGGTCGGTGAAAGGAGTCAGCAGGCTGCGCGGCCACATCCGTCCTACCCGGACCGCGCTCACCTCCGCGGTGCTCAGGAAGATCAGTGCGCCCAGGTAGAGCCAGGCCAGCAGGCCGAGGACGATACCGAACATCCCGTAGGTCGCTGTGGCTCCCCGGAGCACATGGCTGACGTAGAAGGAGCCGGCCCACTGCACGAGCTGCCAGGCGCAGGCGCCGCCGAGGGCCGCCCGGGCCAGTCGGCGCACTGGCAGCTCGCGCTGGGTCAGGACCCGCTGGCTCAGCACGATCAGTCCGGTGTTCAGCACGACCGCCCCGGCGACCGCGGCGACCCGCGCCCCGGCCGCCGGGCGGGTCCCGAACACCGTTGCGGCCGCCACCGCCGAGGACAGCAGCGTGGTCACGCACAGCCCGGTCCCCAGGATCACCAGGAACAGAAGCCCCTTCAGCCGGGAACGGAGTGGGTCCGGCCGGGCGTGGCGGGGCACGGCCCAGATCTTGTTCAGCGCGTACTGGGCGGCCTGCGCCACGTTCAAGGCGCCGTACAGAGTGCCGATGACACCGGCCGCGAGGGCGAGTCCGCTGCCGTGCAGGGGGTGCACGTTGTGGCCCAACTGGTCACCGATGACGGGGAACTCGGCCAGCGCCGAGTCGAGGACTTGCTTCCGCAGGCCGGGATCGCCACTGAGCAGGGTGCCGAGGACGGCCACCAGGATCAGCAGGAGCGGGAAGAGAGATACGAAGGCGTAGTAAGCGAGCAGGGCCGCGAGATAGCTGCCCTGATCGTCGAAGAACTTGTAGACCACAGCCAGCGGGAACCCCACCCAGCGGTGCCGACGCTGGTACGCGTCCACGCGCGCGACGACTTCCATGGGACAACGAGTACCCTGCCCGTCGGCCCGGGCACTCGGCCCGTGCAACGGGCGGACATTCCGGGGTGCAGGGGCGGCGCCGATCCCATCAGATCCGATGTGCTTCGGGGCCGCAGCCCGACTGAGCCATCATGCCAGCGGGCTCCGTGGTAGTGAGGCGAGCAGGTGGGCCGGGTCCGCGAAAACGGCTTCGGCGCCGGCCTCCTCCAGCTCGTCACGCGGAATGCCGCCACACAGCAGCCCCACGCACCGCACGCCCGCACGGCTGCCCGCCCGCATGTCCCACACGGTGTCGCCGACGAACACTGCACGCTCCGCCGGGATCCCGGCCAGCTCCAAGGCCTTCTCCACGGGCTCGGGGGCGGGTTTGCCTTCGGTGACGTCATCGGCACTCGCCGTCGCCGTGATCGCGTCGTCCGCGTCGATCGCACGCCGGAGCGCAGACAACTCGCCGCCACTCGCCGATGTGGCGAGGACGACCGTCCAGCCGTCTGCGGCCAGCCGCCGCAGCAGACGTCCCGCGCCCGGCAGCGCGGCCAGGAGTTCGAAATGCTGGGCATAGAGCGTCTTGTGGGCTGCGCTGATGTCGGCCCCTTCGTCCTCGGCCCGGTCCGCACCGAGAAGATGGGCGACAAGGTCCTCTGAGCCGAGCCCGACCGCACGGTGAATCGCGTGCGTCGGCACTCGGTGGCCTGCCTGACGGAACGCCTCCCACCAGGTCACGACGTGCAGATGGTTGGTGTCGACGAGAGTTCCGTCCACGTCGAACACGGCTGCGCGGCCGTTGCCGTTGTCCGAATGGCTCTTGTTTGTGGACATGACGAGACTCCTCTGGATGTCATGACCGGCCGCCTCAGCCTGGCTCGAGTGGGTGCCGGGTTCCCGCCAAGACGGCATGGCACGCACGGCCCTGCCATGGGGAGGACAGCTGCTGTCTTCGCCGCACTCTTCGTGGGTACCCGGTGCATCAACCCACGAGGAAAGGTATGGAACCCATGAGTTCGGTCAAGGAAACGGTCGACGTGGCGGCCCCGCTCCGCGTCGCGTACAACCAGTGGACTCAGTTCGAGGAATTCCCCCTCTTCATGGAAGGCGTCGACGAGGTCAGGCAACTCGACGACCGCCACAACCACTGGACCACCAGTATTGGCGGGGTACGGCGCGAGTTCGACACGGAGATCGTCGATCAGCTTCCGGACGACCGCATCACCTGGCGATCCGTCGCGGGAGACACCCGGCAGCGCGGATCGGTCCGGTTCGAGCGGATCGACGAGACGCACACACGTGTGGAACTCACGATGGATGTAGAGCCGACAGGCATCGCCGAGAAAGGCGCGGACGCGCTGGGCATGATCGACCGGCGGGTCAAAGGTGACCTGGGCCGCTTCAAGGACTACCTCGAAAGCCGCGGCCGCGAGAGCGGCGGCTGGCGCGGCCGCATCCGCCCCGCAGACCCCGGCTCTCCTCTCTGACGAGGTGCACGGGCATCCTCGACAGGCGCGAACTCACGATGGCGCGAGCCCGGGTCGGCCCCGCGCTCGCTGTCGGCCGGGCCCGTCGCGGCGCACGGTGGCGTCGGCAGGGCCCGGCGCGGGCCGCCGATCAGGTGAGACCACGCCACCGTGCGGACACCTGCGCTGGGCGGCACTGACCCAACCGGAGGGACGAAAGGCGGAGCGCACTACGAGACACGGAGGAAGCGTGATCGACGAGCTGATGACCGACCACCGCGAGGTCGAGGAGATGTTCGGCCGCAACCAGGCCCTTCCCACGGGCGGGCGGCGACTGCGTGGCCTCGTGGACGGGCTCACCATCGAGCTGGCCCGGCACGCGGTCGCCGAGGAACAGTACCTGTACCCGGCGGTGTGCGAACACGTCGAGGGCGGCGCCCGGCTCGCGGACAAGGAGATCGCCGATCACGGCCGCATCGAGAAGATCGTCAAACAGCTGGAGACGGTGGACACCGAGAGCACGCAGATGAGCCCGCTCCTGGGGCAGCTCATGGCAGAAGTCGCCGAACACGTCGAGGACGAGGAGAGCAACCTCTTCCCGATGTTGCGCCGCGCCGCACCCGGAGCAGCTGAACGATCCCGGTGACAAGATCCGGCGGGCCTAGGCCATGGCCCCCGTTCGCCCACACCCCTCCGCGCCGAGCACACCGACAGCCAGCAAGTTCCTCTCGCCGGCGACGTGCCAGGGGCCGGGCCGCCCGGGGACGATGCCCGGCCCCTGGCGCCCGCACCCGAACAGGGCACAGCGTGACCTCGGTCAGGCCCCCGGGACCTGGATGCCGCGCCAGTTGGGCCGCCTGCCCGCTGTCCGACTGCTCTCTCGCCGTTCAGACACAGCAGGTACTGGCCGCAACCGAGCACCGGACCGATACCGGCGGTCTGCGACGGCTCGTCGACCCGGGCACCCGCGACAGCGAAGCCACCGCGTTGTTGCGGCACCCCGACCTGGTCGGACCCGTCGCCGCCCTGCACCGATCCCAGCTGCCGGAGCTGCTACACGTCGAGGCCGCAGGGACGGCGTGACGCCTTCCACGAAGGCAGATGGTCTGCCGGTCACAGGGACCGCGTGTCGGTCGCCGGAGGGCCGGACTCCTCGTCGTTCTTCCCCTCGTCGCCCTCGGCCTTGGCCCGTACGTCACGTGGGGTAGGGGTCACGATGTTCCGTTCCTCCGCGGACCGCTCTCGTGTCTTTTCGTCTGGCCGGGTGTCACCCCTGCGGTTGCGGTTGGCATTCATGGCAACGTCCTCTCCTCTGTTCCACACGTCCTCTGCTCCAGGCGGCGGGGCGGTGTCCATCCCGCGAGTACCCGGGTGCTCGATAGCCGTAACGGCCTGTGCAGAGTTCAAGGCCAGGAGCAGAAGGGGCGAAAGGCCATGGCGGGAACGACTGCCCGGCCGACCTGCTCATCGGTGAGCAGCCCGGGGACCAGGAGGACCGTCAGGGCCAGCCGTTGGTCGGTCCCGCGGGCAAGGTGCTGAGACGCGCCCTCGCGGATGCGGGCATCGATCCGGAGCGGGGCTGGGAAAACGTGCCCGCGGGGGCCGACCGCCGGGTCACGGGCCGCACCCCGGCCGTTCATGAGGGGACACGCGGCGTGTGCACCAGGTCATCGCTGATCACGCGCACGCTCCGGGTCGCTCGCTGTGCGGATCCTGCTGACTTCCCGTACACCCTCGGGCCTGTGGCTTCGCGCGCTGGAGGGGCCTGGAGAGCACGCCGAGGTGCGACCGCCTCCGGCCGGTCGTGGTGCTGCCGGGCGGGTGCCCTCAACTGGCATGTCGTACGGGCCGGCTTCGGCCGGGAGGCGTTCTGGTTGCCTGCTCAGCCGGGCGCCCGGAGCTGGAGCCAGCAGGAGAGCCGGTCGTCCGGGTGGTCGAGGTCGATGTCGAAGAGTTCCGCGGCCCGGCGCAGCCGGTACTTGAGCGTGTTCGGATGGATCGTCAGCCGCGCGGCGGCCTCGCCGACGTTGCCCACGGCGTCCAGCCAGGCGGTCACCGAGGCCGCGAAGGCGGTGCCCTTGGTACGGTCGTGTTCCAGCATCGCCGCGATGCCTGGATGGCGCAGCTGCGGGCGCCGGGCGAGTTCGTCGGCGACGTGCGCGAGCATCACCCGGGCGTGGGTGTCGCGCAGCGTTGCGAAGACCGGTGCCTCCGGGTCGGACGTGGTGACCCGCAGGACGTCGTCGACCTCCGACCGCAGGTCGGGCAGCTCCTCCGGGGTGGAGGCGATGCGAGAGGCGGCGGCCCGTAGTGGTGGTTCGATGCTGAGGTCGAGTACGACCGCGGCTTGATCTCCCAGTCGCCGGGCGGTCGCGAGGGCGGTGGGCTCGTCGTCCAGCGGCAGCAGCACGTAGACGGTGCGGCCGACGGTCGCGATCGAGGCCTCGGAGTGGACGGCCGACCAGTGCCGGGTGGACACGGCGGCCAGGTGTACCAGAACGTCGCCCCCTGGGGCGTCCGAGCTGCTCAGCGGGGCGAAGCCGAGTAGAGCCAGCGGTCGCTGGCGAGGCAGGCCCAGCTCGAAGCGTACCTCGCGGGCGGTCCGCCGACCGTGCAGTGCGGCGCGCAGCGCCTCCTCACGAGCCTGCAGCTCCAGCTCGGCCGCGCTGCGGCGGCGCAGCATGTGAAGGGCGGCGAGTCGGGCCCCGTCGAGCAAGGCCCGTTCTCCGGCGTCGTCGATCGGACGCTCGCCCTCGATCGCCCAGATGGTGCCCAATGGCCGCCGCCCGGCCCGGATCGCGACCGCCGCGCGGGGCAACTCCTCCTCTGCCAGCACAGGCAGTCGGACCACGCCCGGCGCGGCCAGCACCTCGCGGTACTGCACCAGCTGCTCCGGTTGCTCCGGGACCCGGCGATCCAGGATGCCCTGGCGCCGGACCGTGTCGATCCGCTGGTTGGGCAAAGTCGAATAGGCAAGCACACGGCGATCCAGGTCCTCGATCGCCACGGCTGCACCCGTCGCCGCCCCAACGGCGTCGGCGAGGGCGTACAACTCCTCGCTCGTGCCGCCGCGAATCGGCGGATTCGCCATGCTCACCCCCGAATCTTAAGCGAAATCGCCAATGACTGTGGATGCCGGGGGGCTGAACATAAGGCGAGCACCTCGGGGGAGTGACACAGGCACGCAAGCACGGCGAGGAGTGGCTGATGGCAGCGACGCAGGCAGCGCGGGAGTTGGTCGGGCTCTTCCCGCCGGGGACCGGTGTGGACCACTCCGGCGCGCTGGTGCTGGGCGGCGTTCCCGTCTCTGAACTCGCCGAGGCCTACGGCACCCCCGCCCTGGTCGTCGACGAGGCCGCGATCCGAGCCCGGGCCCGCCGATACGCCGACGGGCTCGCCGCCCGCTGGCCGAACTCTCGGGCGACCTTCGCCTCCAAGGCCTTCCCCTGCACCGCGGTCTACCGGCTGCTCGCCGAGGAGGGACTGGGCATCGACGTCGCGGGCGGCGGTGAACTCACCCTGGCACTGGCGGCAGGCGCGGACCCGGCCGGGCTGGTCGTGCACGGCAACGCCAAAACCGACGAGGAGTTGCGCCTCGCCGTCGAGGCCGGGGCCGGGACCGTCGTCATCGACAACTTCGACGACATCGACAACCTGGAGCGGATCCTCGCCACCACCCGGGGCGAACAAGGCGTGCTGGTCCGGGTGACCCCCGGCATCCGCCCCGACACCCACGAGGCGGTCTCCACCGGCCAGAGCGGCTCCAAGTTCGGCCTGCCGGTCCCACAAGCCCGAGAAGCGATCGCCAGGCTGCGCGGCAGCGAACGGCTGCGCCTGGACGGCGTCCACGTCCATGTCGGCTCACAGATCCTGGACACCGAGCCGTTCGTCCGTGCGGTCGAGGCGGTCGCGGACCTCGGTGAGTTCGCCGTCTACGACCTCGGCGGCGGCCTCGGCTCCCGGTACACCTACGCCGACCGGCCCCCGACCGTGGAGGAGTACCTCGACGCCGTGATCGACGTCGCCAAGCGGCTGCTCCCCGCCGACGCCCGCATCCTGATCGAGCCGGGCCGTTCCATGGTCGCCGAGGCCGGCGTCTCGCTGTACCGCGTCGTCTCGGTCAAGCGCGGCGACGGCCACACCTTCGTCGCTGTCGACGGTGGCATGGGGGACAACCTGGAGGTCTCGCTCTACCAGCAGCGTTTCGAGGCGGCCATCGCCACCCGGCCAACCGGACAGGGCGAGCCATGCCGGCTGGTCGGCCGCCACTGCGAGTCAGGCGACACCCTCAGCGCCGGCGTCCCGCTCCAGGATCCGCGCAGGGGAGACCTGATCGCGGTGCCGGTCACCGGCGCCTACACCTACGCGCTCAGCAACAACTACAACGGTGCCTGCCGACCGCCCGTCGTCTTCGTCCGCGGCGGCGCGCACCGCGCGGTCGTCCGCCGCGAGACCTACGACGACCTGATGCGGCGCGATCTGCCATGAAGCAGTAGCCACCAAGAGACTCGTCCCCCGTACCCACGTCCGGGGGATACCCCGACCTGCCCTGCATCGAAAGGCCACCCCGCCATGCCCCCGAACGATGTGAGAACCCGTCAGCAGCTGCTGCGCCGCAAGCCGGTCTCGGCCTTCCTGGCCGATGCCGAGGCAGGCGCCGAGCAGGGCGAAGCCCATGGCAGCGGGCTGCACCGGACCGTAGGCAGCTTCCAGCTCACGATGATCGGCGTCGGGGCGACCATTGGCACCGGGATCTTCTTCACCCTCAGCACCGCCGTGCCACAGGCGGGACCGGCGGTGATGCTCTCTTTCGTGATCGGCGCGATCACGGCCGCACTGACCGCCCTCTGCTACGCCGAACTCACCTCGGCGGTGCCGGTCTCCGGCTCGTCCTACTCCTACGCCTACGCCACGCTGGGCGAGCTGGCGGCCTGGGTGGTCGGCTCCTGCCTGCTGCTGGAGTACGCCGTCTCCGGCGCGGCCATCGCGGTCAGCTGGGGCCAGTACCTCAATGACCTGACGCAGCGCCTGTTCGGCTTCACCATGCCGGCGGCGATCGCCGCGCCACCCGGGGACGGTGGCCACGTCAACTTGCCGGGCGTGGCCCTGGTCGTGCTCTGCTGCCTGCTGCTGATGCGCGGCGCCAAGGAATCGGCCCTGGTCAACACCGCCATGGTGCTGATCAAACTGGGTGTGCTCCTACTCTTCATCGTCATCGGCATCACCGGTTTCCACTCCGCCAACCTGCGCCCCTTCGCCCCGCTCGGGTTCGCCGGAATCAGTGCGGCGGCCTCCTCGGTCTTCTTCTCCTTCATCGGCCTGGATGCCGTGTCCACGGCCGGTGAGGAGGTCAAGAACCCGCAGAAGACGCTGCCGCGGGCCATCATCAGCGCGCTGCTGGTGGTCACGGCCTTCTACTGCCTGGTGGCCATGGTCGGCGTCGGCGCGCAGAAGTGGACTCTCTTCAACGGCCAGGACGCTGGCCTTTCCGCGATCCTGCAGCGTGTCACCGGTCAGAGCTGGCCCGGTGCGATCCTCTCAGCGGGCGCGGTGATCTCCATCGTCAGCGTCACCCTGGTCGTCATCTACGGTCAGACCCGCATCCTTTACTCGATGGGCCGCGACGGCATGCTCCCACCGGTCTTCCACAGGGTGAGTGCGCGCAGCGGCACGCCCGTCGTCAACACTCTGATCGTCGGCGCCTTCATAGCACTGCTCGCCGCCTTCGTGCCGCTGGACTGGCTGGCCAACCTCACCAGCATGGGCACCCTGGTCGCCTTCGCCGTTGTTTCGGTCGGTGTGATCGTGCTCCGGGTACGTGAGCCCGAACTGACCCGCGGCTTCAAGGTTCCCGGGTACCCGGTGGTTCCCGCTCTGTCGGTGCTCTTCTGCGGCTACCTGATCTGGAACCTCCCCGCTGACACCTTCGTGCTCTTCGCCGGCTGGCTGCTGCTGGCTCTGGTCGTCTACCTCGGCTACAGCCGCCGGCACTCACGGCTGGCCGCGAACGAGGCGGCCGCCGTGCGGTCCGCCGCACCCCGAAGCCGCACCTGACGATCAAGCACCTGGAGCCGAACTTCACCCAACTGTTCCGTAGGGCCGCCCACTCCGACCCCGATGGCCCGCAGGGCACCGGCTACCACGGCCACGTGCGGGCGTGCGGATGAAGAACACCGTCCCGCCGTCGATCGCACTGCCGGCGTTCGCCGCCGTCCAGATCGGGCTGGTGCTCACGGCCGAACCGGCGCTGCGGCGGCTGGCCTCTCATTGCTTCTGGCGGCAGACGCCTGCCACCTCAACCACGTGGTCATGACGCTCTACCTGTGACACATGGTGCCGGAGACCGTGATGGCCGGCATCGCTCCACCCCGCAGGGGTGTTGCCACAGCCGACGATCGGGTCGGTGCAGTGGTGGGCCCTGCGCGCCGCCTGGATCGCTCTCCTGACGGCAGTACAGGTGCCGCTCGCCGCGATCGTGATGTGGGAGCAGCGGCCGCATTGGCTTCCGTCGACGGGCCTGGGAGCTGGTGGAGGGTGGTCGCCGGCGTTCGTGCTGTGCAGCCTCGGTGCTGCCGTGGTGGCGCTCGTTCGTCCCGCCGTCGGCGGGTTCGCGCCGGGCGGGCCCTTGCCGTGGCCGGTGCTCGCGATCCATACCTGCGGCCTTCTCGCAGCTTCGCTCTCCGGCCGCCCGCCATCCCACGGCTTTCCCCAGAGCTGGCGAAGAGGAACAGATCGCGGGCGGCGGTGAACGCAGTGCCAGGAGATGGCTGCATGCTTCGGCCTGGACCCGGTGCCAGGCAGGATGGAAACACTGCGGTCGAAGGCGAAGCGGCTGGTGGCTCGAGGCTGGCTCGTCGAGTCGGCGCCGGAACGGTTGACTCTCGCGAAGGGCGTGACCGGGCAAGGCGGCGGGTCATGAGCATCGTCATCGACCAGCAGACCATCGCCTCCGCGCTGCTGGTGGATCGCTCGAAGGCGCGCAGGGGACGGCGACTTTGCATCAGGTGGGCGAAGAACCGCTCGACGATCCAGCGCTTGGGCAGCACGACGAAGCCGCATGTCGTTGCTGCGCTTGACGATCGCCAGCACCGGGGTGAGGGCGGCGAGGCCATGCTCGACGAGGCTGCCGGTGTGGCCGCCGTCGGCCCAGACCAGGGCCGGAAGGTGGTGCGCGGCGGTGACTGGGCGAGAAGGACCTGGACGGCGGCGCGGTCGCCGACATCGGCCGCGGTGACCGTCACCGTGAGCAACAGGCCGAGGGTGTCGACCACGACGTGCCGCATGCGCCCGTTGATCAGCTTGCCGCCGTCGAAGCCGCGGCTGCCGGATCCGACGACGGCGTCTGCCTTGACCGACTGGGGGTCGATCACGCCCGCGCTCGGCTCCGAATCCCGCCCAGCCCGCTCGCGGACCCTGCGGCGGAGCCGGTCGCGGAACTCCCGGATCACACCGTGGTCACGCCAGCGTCGGAAGAACGCGTGGACCCGGTCCCACGGCGGCCTGGTGCTCGGCGGCGCACTGTTCGCGGCGGCCGCCGCGATGGGCCTGCGCCTGCGCCGGGCGGTGGCCGCCGACGCTGGGGCCACTACACCGTGGCGGAGCTTGCCCGGCTCGATGACCACGGCCTGGCGGTGGCGGCCACCAGATGCTGCAGCGCGACAACGGGACTGGGCGCTGGTCTCGCGGCGGGCTGAGGTGCTATTGCCGCCTGGTCGAACCAGGCCCGAGACTCACCGAGTTCTGCACCCGCGCCCGGACACCGTCCCATTCCAATCCGAGAGGAACTGACCTAGCCCGACTATGCGTCCAGCCTGAACGAGACCCGGAAACAGCAAAGGACAGCGGAGCCGCCACGCCATGAGCACACCCTCGGCCCCCGTTCCCCCGCCACCGTCCTGGCCGCACTGCGCACACGGCGCGGCCCCCGCCGCCGATCCCGTCGGCTGCCGCGGCATCCATGTGCCCGGCCGCACCGCATGCCTTGCCCACCTGTCCGACACCGAGCGTGACACCTACCTGGCTGGACTCACACCCGGCGCCGACATCGACCACCGCGGCACCCCTTTCACCGAAGATCTGCTAGGCCAGCTCCTAAGTGCGCTCCGCGACCCCACTACCGGAAAACCCCATGTGGCCACCGCCAAGTTGGACGAGGCGCAGTTCTCCGAGGCTGCCAGGTTCGGCGGGGCGCACTTCTCCGGCTGCGCCGAGTTTCGAGGAGCCCAGTTTTCCGGCCCCGCCTGGTTCGGCGGGGTGCACTTCTCGGGCGACGCCGGATTCGACGGAGCCCAGTTCTTAGGCCCCGCCTGGTTTCGCGGAGCGCGGTTCTTTGGTGACGCCCGGTTCGGCGGAGCACGGTTCTCCGGTGACGCCAAGTTGGTCGAGGCGCAGTTCTCCGGCCATGCCGGGTTCGGCGGGGCGCACTTCTCCGGCATCGCTGGCTTCGACAACGTGCGGTTCTCTGGTGACGCCGGGTTCCGTGGGGCTCAGTTCTTGGGTCCCGCCTGGTTTCGCGGGGCGCGTATCTCCGGTGACGCCGAGTTCCGTGGGGCTCAGTTCTCCGGTGACGTCGGGTTCCGTGATGCCCAGTTCTCCGGCCACGCCTGGTTCAGCAGAGCACAGTTCTCCGGCACCGCCGGGTTCGACGGCGTGCGGTTCTCCGGCGACGCCGGGTTTCGCGGGACCCAGTTCTGCGGCACCGCCGGATTCGACGGGGCCCAGTTCTCCGGCCACGCCGGCTTCGGGAAGGCGCGGTTCGCGGTGGCTTCGGGATTGGGGCCGCTCGTGTGCGCGGGAGAGGTGAATCTGTCTGGTGCTGTGTTTGAGGTGCCGGTGACGCTGGAGATTGCGGCGCGTGGAGTGCGCTGCGAGCGGACTCGGTGGGAGTCGACCGCGACGGTACGCCTTCGCTACGCGGTGACACACCTCGGGCATGCGGTGCTGTCGGCGCCTGTAGCGGTCACCGCCCACCCGGCCCCATTCACCTCCAGTCGCGGGAACACCGTGGACGAGAGCCTGCTGTCAGGCTGCCGCGACCGGGTACAGGTTGTCTCGGTGCAGGGAGTGGATGCCGCCCATTTGGTCCTGACCGACACCGACCTGACCGACTGCCTGTTCTCCGGAGCCTTCCACCTTGACCAGATCAGCCTGGAAGGCCGCACCACCTTCGCGCCCACGCCGACCGGCTGGCACCGCCGCGGGATACGACTGACGCGATGGACACGCCGACGCGCCCTGGCCGAGGAACATCATTGGCGCGCGCAGACCGCCGACCGGCCCGCACCATCTCCAGGCCACACCCTCTCGTCCCGCCAGTGGCGTCCCGGCCCAAACCACCCCGACCGCGGCTTCACCCCCGACCCCGAGGACGTCGCCGCCCTGTACCGGCAGCTCCGCAAAGCCTTCGAGGACGGCAAGAACGAACCCGGCGCCGCCGACTTCTATTACGGCGAGTGCGAGATGCGCCGCCACGACCGCACCGGCACCCCGAAGGGTGAACGCCGCTTGCTATGGGGCTACTGGCTGCTGTCGGGGTACGGCTTGCGCGCCTCCCGCGCCTTCACCTGGCTGCTCGCCGCGATGTCGCTGACCGTGCTGCTCCTCATGAGCGTCGGCCTGCCCACCCATGACCCCGACCCCGCCACCACCGGGACCCTCCACGGCAGCAAGATCAACCTCAGCACCAGCACCCCCGACCCCGCCCTGCACGGCACATGGTCACAGCGCATAACCTGGGGCCGCGCAGAGAAAGCGACCCGCGTCGCCGTGAACTCCGTGGTCTTTCGCTCCTCCGGGCAAAACCTCACCACCGCCGGCACCTACGTCGAAATGACCTCCCGCCTCCTGGAACCCACCCTCCTCGCTCTCGGCGCCCTGGCCATCCGCGGTCGCATCAAACGCTGACGCACCCCACCCCGAGCCGTTCAGCAAACTGAACAGTCAGAGCTACGGCCGCGCACTGCCGGTCAGGACGTACGCGATGCCCAAGGGTGTCCCGATATTGGGCAGGCCGCCGCAGGAGGACAATCGCGCTCATGGCCGACGTCGTCCTCTTCGATCCTGCTCACCTCTCTGGAGTCCTCGACCTGTGTCGTAGTGAGGGGTGGTCCACCTTCTCTGCCAACCCCGAGCGGGCCAAGGCCAGCCTGACGGCACCGGGCGTGGTCGCGCTCGTCGCGGTTGAAGGCACACGAGTTGTCGGCTTTGCGCAAGCCCTGACCGATGGTGTCGCACAGGCACACCTGTCACTGCTTGCCACGGCTCACGATCGCCGTCGCGAAGGTATCGGCCGCTGTCTGGTTCAGGAGACTCTTCGCCGCTGCGGAGCCATGCGCATGGACCTGGTCACGGACACCGCAGAAGAGTTCTACGCCGCACTCCCACACCGCAGGTTTCACGGCTTTCGCATCTACGGAGACGTTCAACCGTCCGGTGGGACTTCGTGAGCGGTAGGCCAGGGGAAGGCATTGGAGAGGCTTCGGCTGGTAGATCTGCCTGATGGGATCTCATAGTCGCCATGCTGCGGGATGATCTCGATCGTGACTGGTGTGATCATGGCGTCGGAGTCGTCCTGGATAGCCCCGTTCACCGGGCTGAACCCGCGCTGCTTCGACAAGTTGGTGAGCATGGTGCGCCGTGAAGGCGCGGACGCGGTCCGAAGAGGACGGCCGTGGAGTCTACCGTTGGAGGACCGGGTGCTGCTGGTCGCGGCCTACTGGCGTACCAACTTGACGCTGCGTCAGCTCGTCCCGCTGTTCGGCATCTCGAAGCCGGCCGCGAACAGGATCATCGACCAGCTGGGCCCCATGCTCGCGCTCTGTCCGGCTCTGGGTTGTCCTCCGGGGAGAGCTGGTGAGGGCCGGGCCCATGGCCGCGACAGTGGAGGCGGGTCGTCGCGACCAGGAGTGGGACGTTGTTACGTGTCTCGGGAGTGCAGGACGCCTGGTGGGAGATGTTGCCGGAGCAGGCGCGGCAGTTACCTGCCGAACTGGGCATGGTCGATGCGTTCTTGGACGACGAGCGGTTCATCGCCCCGTGGCGGGCGGTGTTCGCCGAGCGGCTGGGGCGGCCGTCGGTGCCAGTGGAGACGCTGCTGCGCATGCTCTGTCTCAAGCACCGTCACCAGCTGGGTTACCGGGACTCTTGCAGAAGGCCCCGGTCTTCACGCCGGGGATGAATGCATCTCAAGGCTGCTCTGACGTGCACGTTAGAGCGGACGTTTTTGCTGTTCGATGTAGTGGCGGACGATTGCCAAGGGTGCTCCGCCGCACGACGCAGAGAAATACGAGGGCGACCACAGGTGTCCGTGCATGGTGGCGCGGTTGATCCGGCCGGTGAACTCCTGCCGTATCCGGCGGGCGGATACACCCTTGAGGCTGTTGACCAGCTTCGGGACGGCGACCTTGCGCGGGTGGTGCACCGGGAGGTGGACATGATCGCGTTCGCCGTTGAACTCCTTCAGTTCCGCTTCGAAGTCCTCGCACACCTTGCGCATGATCTCTTCGCAGCGTGTCAGCATCTCGTCGTTGAACACCCCGCGCCGGTACTCGTCACGAAGACCAAGTGCACATGCATCGCCGAAACAACGTGTCTGCCACGCCTGTAATCGTTCGGCCGGGCTGGGACCGGGCGGACGGCAGCCGAGCGTCCGACGCACCGCGGTCGCCGCGGCCTCGAGCGGGCCGTGGCGACCGGTTCCCGGGCGGTTCCTCACACCTGGGGAACGCCTCCGGTGGCGGGGGTGCGGGTCGCGCGCAGGTGCTGGGCGAGCAGGGCGAGGGCGCAGAGGGCGGCGACCGTCGCCGCGTAGGTGACGAACGTGTCCTGCAGTCCGGCGTGCGTGGCGGCGATGCCGGCGATCACGGCCGGGATGCTGAAGGCCAGGTAGGAGATGACGAAGGCAACGGAGAGCAGCTCGCTGCGTTCGGCGGGGCGGGCTATCCGGGCCAGGGTGCCGAAGCTGGCGAGGGCGGAGCCGCCGAAGCCGACGCCTGCGATCGCGGTTCCGAGGGCGGCCGCGGTCAGGGAGTGCTCCTCCACACCGGTCAGGGCGACGGCCGTGCCGACGAGGAGCAGGGTCGCGCTGACGGCGAGGGTCCGTCCGACGGGCCAGCCGCGCAGGGCGAGGGCGGTGAGGAAGGCCGGGCCGGTGAGCAGGGTGACCACGAGTCCGCCGACGACGTGGCTGGAGAGACCGAACAGGCCGACGGCGACGGACGGGCCGAGCGAGAGGTAGAGGCCGCCGAGCGCCCAGCTCGCGATGAGGATCGGGACCAGGCTCAGCAAGTCGGCCCGCAGGTGGGGGGCGACCCTCAGGCGGGGCTGGAGCGAGCGGGCGGCGCCCGGGCGGCGCAGCGAGGTCTCGGGCAGGGCCGACAGGAGGGCGCCGGCCACCACGAGGGCGAGGAGCAGCAGCATGTAGACGAGGCGGGTGGGGTGCGGCCCGTACTCGATGAGGAGCCCGCATCCGAGCGAGCCCAGTCCGAGTCCCAGGGTGGGCGCGGTGCCCGTGACGAGGCCAGCCCGGTGCGGGGCGTGCGCGGGGTTGAGGTCGGACAGTGCGGCGCCGAGCGTGGTCATGGCGGCCCCGGTGGCGATGCCCTGGATGAAGCGTGCCGTCAGCAGCAGGCCGACGTTGCCCGCGGTGAGGAACAGGACCATCGAGACCGCTTCGAGGGCGATCGCGGAGAGCAGGACCGGACGGCGGCCGAGGTGGTCGGAGAGGGCGCCGAGGATGAGCAGCGCCCCGATCATGCCGAGCACGTAGACGGCGAAGACCGTGGTAAGGGTGGTGGCGGAGAAGTGCCATTCCTGCTGGTAGACGACATAGAGCGGGGAGGGTGCGCTGGAGGCGGCCATGAACAGCACGAAGACGACCGCGAGGGAGGCGAAGGCGACGGGACGGCTCAGCCGTCGTCGCCTCTCCTCCGGTGGTGCCGCCCGGTCGGTGGGCGGCAGGGAGGGCTGGAGCTTGGACGGGGCGGGACCGGACACGACGCGACTCCAAAAGCAGTGATCGATGCGTTTAGGACGCTACCACTAACGCAACGATCGGTGCGATAATTTCCCCATGGCTGACTCGTTGACCCAGGTACGTCCCGGCGGCCGCTCCGCGAAGGTGCGGGCGGCCGTCCATCGCGCCGTCGCAGAACTCCTCGCCGAGGAGGAAGCGGAGACACTGACCCTGCCCGCCGTGGCCGCGCGCGCCGGCGTGCACCCCACCACCCTGTACCGGCGCTGGGGGTCCACCGCCCAGCTACTCAACGACGTCGCCACCAGCCGCTTCACCGACGACCTGGTCGTTCCCGATTCCGGCTCCCTCGCCGGCGACCTCGAGCGCTGGCTCGCCGACGTGGCCACCGACGTCGCCGACCCGGACACGCTTGCCCTCATGCGGGCGACGATCGGCTCCGGCCCGGCAGGCGGCTGCGCCTGCGTCGAGGACCGCCACCGCCAGCTCGGCGCGATCATCCGGCGCGAACAGGACCGCGGGGGGACGGCACTCGACGTGGAGACCGCGGCGGACTTCCTCCTCGGCCCGCTCTACTACCGCGCCATTTTCACCCCCGAGCCCGCCTCCGCCGACTGGGCCCGCACACTGGTGTCCACCTATCTGGCGACGCTCCGGACGCCCTGAGCCGCACACGGATCGCGGGGGCGCGGCGTGGCACACGCACATGCAGGTGCCGGTGATGACGGCGCCAGGCCCACCGCGGCGGCGACCACCCAGGCGGTGCGGCCCGTCGTGCCCGAGCGCCTCTCTTAGGGCTTGTGCGGGTCCAGGATCGAGGTGCGGTTGACGGCCTTGACCAGGAGTTCGTCCAGGCTCTGGGCACGGGCGAAGTGTCGCACTGTCGAGTGGTCCAGCCGCGGATCGCGGCCAGTGCCTCGTCGAGGTGGACGGCGGGGCCTGTTGCCCCGTCCGCTGTGGTGCAGGCCGCAGTGAAGAGGCCCCGGCCCACGCGGGGATCGTTCCTTGGAGATGCCGGCCAACTCGTGGGGTCATTCCCGCCCACACAGGGAGCGTTCACCGGCTGTCTCTCTGGCCGGTCCGCAAGGAAGTTGCCCCCACCCCAACAGGGGGAGTCGGCCCTCATCGGCCCCGGCATACTTCACTGTCTTCGGTGATCGACAGATGAACCAAGAGATAGGGGGAGGCAAGGGTGAGCGAGGAGTTGGCGGGCAGCCTTCGGGCAGCTGCGCGACCGGACCGGGCGGAGCCTGCGCGAACTGGCGCAGGAGATCAATGTCAGCAGCTCCTCGCTGTCGCGCTACTTCTCCGGCCAGGCCGTCGCGCCGTGGCCGGTGGTGGTGGCGCTGTGCAGGGTCGCCGGACGGGACCCCAGGCCGCTGGGCGAGATGTGGGAGCGGGCCAAGGACGCGCCCCGGGCCGACGGCGCCGCAACCCCGGTTCCGGCGGTACGCAACGACCTGCCGCACGACATCACCGCGTTCACCGGGCGCCGCGACGAGCTGGCCGAACTCCTCGCCGCCGCGCGGGAGGCGACGGTGGTGGCGATCGACGGCATGGGAGGGGTGGGTAAGTCCGCGCTGGCCGTGCACGCCGCGCACCTGCTGACCGCCGACTTCCCCGGCGGCCAGCTCTATCTGGACCTGCACGGCTTCACCCCGGGCCGGGAACCGGTCGAGCCCGCGGAGGCGCTGCGTGTGCTGCTGGCCGCACTCGGGCTCCCGCCCGGCGGGATTCCCGAAGGGGTTGCCGAACGGGCCGCACTGTGGCGGTCCGAGCTCGCCACACGGCGCGCGATCGTCGTGCTGGACAACGCCGTCGACGCCGACCACGTACGCGACCTGCTCCCCGGCGCCGGCCGGAGCTTCGCCGTGATCACCAGCCGCCGCAGGATGGTGCACCTGGACGGCGCCCGGCCGCTGTCCCTCGACGTCCTGCCGCCCCAGGAGGCGGCGCGGCTGTTCGTCGCGTCCGCGGGCGGAACCCGGCCCGGTGACGTCGGCGAGGTGCTGCGCCGCTGCGGAAACCTTCCGCTGGCCATCCGGGTGGCCGCGGCGCGGTTGCGGCACCGGCCCTCATGGACCCTCGACACTCTGGTGGAGCGGCTGCGCGAGGGCGAGCTGGCCGTCGCGGACGTCTTCGGGATGTCGCTGCGTCAGCTCGACGCCGCCCAGCGGCGGATGTTCGGGTTGCTGGGGCTGGTGCCTGGCGACGACATCGACGCCTACGGCGCTGCCGCTCTGGCCGGGATCCCGCTGGCCAACGCCCGCGCCCTGCTGGAGGACCTGGTGGATGTCCATCTGCTCCAGGAGCCGGCGGCCGGCCGCTACCGGATGCACGACCTGCTGCGGCAGGCCGCCCGCGCCGAGGCGGCCGCGGCCGATCCCGTGCCGGCGATCGCCGGTCTGGGCGACTAGTACCTGAGCGGCCTGCTCGCTGTGAAGCAGCGGGTCGAGGTGCTCATCCTGCTGCCGGTCGTCGTCGAGCAGCCGCCCCCCGCGCTTCCCGACCTTTCCGTCTACGACACAGCCGTCGACTGGATGAACGCCGAGTGGGCCAACCTCACGGCTGCCTTCGCGCTCGCGGTGGAACTGCGTATCGACGCGCTCGCGGTCGGACTCGGGCAGCTCGCCCTGCTCTCCGAAGCCCGGCGCGGCGGAGTGGCACGCCTGATCCGGGGACTTGAGGCCAGCTTGCCCGCCGCGGAACGGCTCGGCGACCGCCGTATGCTCGCCTCGCACCGGTACCTGCTGGGGGCCGCGCTGATGCGCGTCGGCCGGATGGGCGAGGCGGTACCCCAGCTGGAGGCGGCCCGCGCGCTGATGGCCGCGGAGGGCGATCTCGACCGACGCCGCGGCGCGGCACTTGCGGGCGGCGCTGGAGATCGCCACCGCCAACGGCATCGACTACCTGGTACCGGAGGCGCGTTCGACCCTGGCCCAGTTGTCCCGTCCCTGAACCAGGTGTCCCGTCCCGTCCCGGGACACCTGCACCACGACCGTCCGGGGGGGGAGCGACGACGCAGGTCAGCCGGGTCTCGGTGGGATGTCCCGCGTCCCGGGCAGCAGGGAATGAGTGGTCGGGGACGGGCCGCGGCGGTGAGGCTTCCCCCCATGGACACCAGGCCATCTCTGCTCACTGAACTGGACGCGCTGCCCACCCGCTGGGACGTGCACGGGACGCTCGCTGCGCCCGTTGAAGCGGTCGCCGCTCTCCTGCTCGCCGTCGCCGAGGGGCGGGTGGGCGATGACAACCTGCTGATCCTGGCCAGAGCCTCGGCAGCGCAGCGGGGGGCGATGACCGTCGTAGCCGCGCCCGGCGCCGACGCCTACCGCGCGGAGCTTGCCGGGCCGGTGGAGCCGGTGGAGATCCAGGTGGACCGGGCCCACGCAAGAGTGGCGGTGCAGAGCTGGTACGCCGGAGTCCACCACGCCACCGCCTGCCCCGCGGGCACCCGGGTGACCCATCGCGTCGTGCGGGTTCTTCCCGGGCATCCGGGCTTTGCGGCCGGGATCGCCGAGATCGGTCTGTACGCCCGCATGGCACGCGACCTGAGGCAGGTACTGGAGGTGATCGCCGACCGGCTCGGCTGCCCCCAACCGGGTCCTACCCACCAGGGCCGAATCACCCGCGGGCGCGATCCCCTCGACCGGCCCGACCTGAACGAAGCACACCTCTCCATGCCAGCGGACACGTCAGCACGGTGACCCCTGGCGTCAGCGCAACCTTCGACCCTGGCTTCACCGCTCAGACCACCGACCGCATCAACCTCGACAAGGTCCGTCCACCAGCACGGATCCGTGACGAACCGTCAGGAGAGCACCGTCATGCCAACGTTCACCACCCCCGTCTCGATCACCGCCGTCCTTGCCGTACCCGCCGGCAACGTCCGGTTCACGGCCACCGACCGCGCCGACACCGCAGTGGAGATCGCCCCCGCGGACTCCACCAAGAGCCGCGACGTCAAAGCGGCAGAGCAGACCACGGTCGACTGCACCGACGGCGTCCTTCGGATCCAGGGCCCGGCCAAGAACCAGTACTTCGGGCCCACCGGTGCCATCGAGGCGACCGTCCAGCTGCCCGCCGGATCCCATGTCGAGGTGAAGGCGGCCAGCGTCGAACTGCGGGCTGTCGGCCGGTTCGGCAACGTAACCGTCGCCGGCGAGCACGGCTCGATCGACCTCGATGAGGCCGCCAGCGCACGCCTGACCACGGTTGCCGGTGATGTAACGGTCGGCCGCGTCACCGGCCCTGCCGAGATCCGCACCAGCAAGGGTGACATCAGCATCACCGAGGCCGTCCGCGGCTCCGTCACGCTGCGCACCGACGCCGGCAACATCTCGGTCGGCGCCGCCGCCGGCGTGTCGGCCTCCCTGGACGCCGGCACCTCCCACGGCCGGATCCGCAACTCCCTCAAGTCTGCCGGAGGCGGCGCTGACCAGCTCGTCATCCACGCCACCACCTCCGACGGCGACATCACCGCCCACAGCCTCTGACCAGCACCGACCGACCGGCTCGGCCGTCGGTAATCCGATCCCCGAAACAAGGCCGCCTCGCCCGAGGACGAGCCCCTCGGGCGAGGCGGCCCATATCCGTCCGTTCCCTCAAAGGAGCACCACCATGTCCACAACCCTGACCGGCCGGCGCAGCGGCTTCTCCCAGACAGGGCTGAGCAGACTGCACGACATGCTCGCGCGGCACGTCGAGTCCGGGAAGATCCCAGGGCTGGTCGCCCTGGTCAGCCGGGGCGACCAGACACATGTGGAGGCGATCGGGACGATGCGCCATGACGGCGGCGCGCCGATGCGCCGGGACACGATCTTCCGGATGGCCTCCGTCTCCAAGCCGGTCACGATGGCGGCGGCGATGGTCCTGCTGGACGAATGCAGGCTGCGGCTCGACGACCCGATAGATCAGTGGCTGCCCGAACTCGCCGACCGTCAGGTGTTGAAGCGGGCCGACGGCCCGCTGGAAGACACCGTGCCCGCGCAGCGGCCCATCACCGTGCGCGACGTGCTGACCTCCACGTTCGGGCTCGGCGTCGACCTGACGTTGATGGGCTCCCCGATCATGACCGCCGTCCTTGAGCGGTCCAACTACGACCCCGATGCGGGGCCGGCGCCCGAGCCGGATGAGTGGATGCGCCGCCTCGGCGAGCTGCCGCTGTCGTACCAGCCCGGACAGCGGTGGCAGTACGACCTGGCAAGCGACCTGCTCGGCGTGCTCGTCGCGAGGGTCACGGGCCGGCCGTTCGAGTCGTTCCTGCGCGAGCGAGTCCTCGAACCGCTGGGGATGAAGGACACCGGCTTCCACGTGCCCGCCGACAAGATCGACAGGCTGCCGCCTGTCTACTTCCCCGAGGCGACCGGGGGGTTCCAGGTGTGGGACGAGGCTGAGGGAGGACGGTGGAGCCGACCGCCGGCGTTCCCCTCAGGCGGCGGCGGGCTGGTCTCCACCGTGGACGACTACCACGCCTACCTCCGGATGCTGCTCGACCACGGCACGCACGAGGGCGAGCGGATCCTGTCCCGGCCCGCGGTGGAGCTGATGACCACCAACCGCCTCACACCCGAGCAGAACGCCGCCCGCACCGCCCTGGCCCGTGACAACGTCCATCTGAGCTTCGGCCAGGGACAGCACGGCGGTTGGGGTTTCGGGATGGCCGTGCGCGCCTACCGCAGCGACTACGCACCCCTCGGCCAGTTCGGCTGGGATGGCGGAACCGGCACCACGGCATACGCCGACCCGCACAACCAACTCACAGGAGTCTTGCTCACCCAGGTCGGGCTGTCCACCCCGGACCCGGCACGGCTCATTCACGACTTCTGGACCACCGTCTACCAGGCAATCGACGACTGACACCGGGCCCGCCGCCCTCGAATTGGATCAGACAACAAGTAAACCCCAGGCCGCTGACCTGGGGTTTCTCTCTGGAGCGGGTGACGAGAATCGAACTCGCGCCCTCAGCTTGGGAAGCTGCGAGCATTGGGAAGCGGTTCGGGCGCTGAACTGGGTGAACGGGCGGTTCGTGACCGTGTCAGGCTGGGCCTCCTTCACCGTGGTTCCCCGCTGCTCCCCGCTCGATCTGGTGCGGTTGTGGTGCGACGTGCTCAACGACGGAAGCCGGGCGTCGGCTCGATGACGTCGGCCCAGAAACGATCGCTCCACGGGTTGCCTTCCAGCCCGAGGCGTGCCGCGACGACGTCATCGGGAAATGTGCCCGAGCTACCGTGACGGCTTCGTCGGGCCGCCACAGGAAGTCGCACTCGGCGCACAACAGGAAGGACGTCCGGCCTTGAAACGGTACGGGCGGCCCCAGTCCTGTTCACAGCGGGGGCAGGGGAGTTGGGCTGGCATGACCCGCTGGGGCCTGAGCGTCGACGCCGGCGAACAGGCCGCGCTCGCGGAGTTCCTCAGCAGCTGCCCGGACGTTCCCGTCACCGTGACCCGGGCCCGCTGACCTCCGGCCTGCCCCCGGCCCCTCCGTCCGCGCCGGGCGCTGGACGCCCTGTGCTCAGGGGCGATCGTGCAGATGCGCGTCGGTACAACCGAGGGCCAGGGCGAGGTGATCGACGCGAAGGCACTGCCACGGATCCTCGACGCGATCGCCGCCCGCGGCTACCGCGTCATCGCCCTTCGCACCCTCCTCGCCGAGGTGTCTCGCTAGCGCTTGCCTGCTTCTCCTTCGTGGCGGTCGAGTTCGGCCAGCAGGCGCCGCAGCGATGTCCTGGTGGCGTGGATCTCCTCGTCGGGGATCGCCGCGAAGAGGGTGCGGTGCAGTTGTTCGGCCCTGGCGGTGACGCGGGCGAGTGACTCCCTGCCGCGGGGCGTGAGGGTGAGCAGGGGGGAGCCGCGGTGGTCCGGGTTGGGCTCGTAGGAGGCGAGCCGGAAGGACACGAGGTCGTTGGCGACGCGCTGGACGTTCTGGCGGCTGACGCCGAGGCGGCGTGCGGCCTGGGGGACGGTGAGCGGGTCTTCGGAGGCGGCGCTGAGGACCTGCCATCGGGCCTGGGTGAGGCCTTCCGCTGCGGCGGTCTGCTCACCTAGCCGGCGCAGGGCGCCGGCTGCCTCGAAGACGTCGGCGATCAGCAGGGCTGCCTCGTCCGGCATCGCACACTCCTTCACTTGACAACATGTTGCTAGAAAGACAATGTGTTGTCATCGTACTGGATCGGCCACCCGAAGGACAGACCATGCCCAAGATCGACCTCTACCGGAACGTCCACATGGGACAGCGTGCGCGGCTGTTCACCCTCGCCACCGAACTCGGCGCCGCGGACATCACTCACAGCGGCGCCGCCGCCGAGCAGGCGGAGCGCTGCCTGGCCATGACCCAGGAATTGCGTGAGCACGCCGACCACGAGGACACCTTCATCCACCAGCTCCTGCGTGAGCGCGCCCCCGAGGCAGCCGACGCACTGGACGCCGAGCACATACGCCTCGACGCCGCCTTCACCACACTCGACGAGCAGGCACGCTCGCTCCCTGGCACCCCCGCTGATGCCCTGCCGGAGGCCCAGCACGCCCTCTACCTCGCCTTGAACGAAGTCATCAGCGCCTACCTCGCGCACCTTCACCTTGAGGAGACAGTCGCCATGCCGGCACTGTGGCAGTACGCCGGCGACACGGAGCTGGACGCCGTCCTCGCCGCCTTCCGTGGCTCCCGCACCCCCGAGGAGGCTCTGACCGACCTTCGCCGGATGCTTCCCGCTCTGCCGCCAGCCGTGCGGGCAGCGATCGCGCGGGGGGTCGTCGAGGCGGTACCGGGCCAGGAGGCCGGCCTCCTGGCCGCGGCCACCACCACCCTCAGCCTCGGCCAGCGCCAGCGGCTGTACGAGGACCTTGGCGTGCCGGAGGCCTGGGCGCTCCAGGTCCAGCCCTGACGTGCGGCTCGCCGTCACGCCACTTTGCGGCGGACACTCACGGAAAGCGTCCGTGCTCTGACCGGCGCAGTCCACGACCCGTGCGGCGGGTGGGCCAGTGCCGGACGATGCCACCGCCATGGTCCTGGACTGGCACGGTTGCTCCGGCCACCGTCACAGACCCGCCAGCGCCGTCACCCGGCGGGCTCGGTTGACTGCCTGGGCCGCCGCTGCAGCTTCCGGACCACCGTCCTCGTCGGTACGGCCTGCGCCCGCTGCGCGACGCGGCGGGCGCCGACGACGGCGAGGACGACGAGCGGCGAGCGAATCGGATGCACAAACCGGGCTGTCACGGGGGCAGCCGTCGGCAAGAGTTTCACCCGTTTACCTGACGTTTTGCGATACCGGACCCGGTGACGGCCAGCGGCCTCGGCCGGGATGCCGCAGCCCACGCACGTATACCTGGCCCCACCGCCGCTGGTCAGCGCGGAAGAACCCGTCGAACAACGCCGCCGTGAACGCCTCCAGGTCCTCCCGGACCTCGACCATCTCCCCAGCTGTCACACCACCCCAACGACACCAGCCGCCCAACAGAGAATCTCTGACTCAGGTCACTAGTGTCCGTTCGTCAGCATGCAGCAGTCAGAGCGGGGGAGAGCGGTATGCCCAGCAGGGAGCGAGGTCGTCCGCTGGAGACGTGGTCGCCCCCGTCCCCGTCGGGGACGACCACACAGCAACATCAATGTCTGGGCTGCGGGGGCACGAAGGGAGGCCGCATGCCCGAGTGGACCGACCCGCGGCACGCGGATCTGGTCGTGCGAGGAAGCGCACGCAGCAGCCGGACTCGCGTGACCCGGAAGAGCCCAGGCCAGCGAGGGGCTTCATCGTCCGGAGCGAGGGCTGACAGGAAGGGCGGCCCCGGCAGGCGCAACCGGCGGACGGGAACGAAGAAGCCCCAGCCGGGATGTACCCATCGGCTGGGGCCCTCTTGCGTGTGGCGTTACAGGGGGCGGATGTTCTCTGCCTGCGGGCCCTTCTGGCCCTGCGTAACGTCGAACTCGACCTTCTGGCCCTCCTGCAGCTCGCGGAAGCCCTGGGCGACGATGTTCGAGTAGTGGGCGAAGACGTCGGGGCCGCCACCCTCCTGCTCGATGAAGCCGAAGCCCTTTTCCGCGTTGAACCACTTCACAGTGCCCTTGGCCATGTGCCTGTCTCCTTCGAGGGGACTCGTATCGGGTCCCGCACCGTGCGGGTCCCTGAGGTGATCGCCCTGGTCCGGAGAGGCGTTGAACAGCAAAAACGCCCGCGATGCGATCACGGGCGAACGGGACTTCGGAACCACGACTGCTGATTACGACGCTACACCAGCTGGTGTAGCTCGGCCACAAGACACCACGACGACAACGCGACCCCCGTGGGGCAACCGCCGCACTGACAGCCGTCCCCCGAATGCGCCTCACCTGCCGTTGGGCGAGGCTGAGGCTATGGCTGAGCGTCGCGTGATCGTGTTCCCGCCCGGAGAGGGTGGCGGCCGTCGCATCCAGGTCGGCAGCGAGACGCTGGGAACCGCATACAGCCTGCATGACCTGAGCGTGTTCCTGGAGCGTGCCGGCCTGGAGGGGGTGGATGTGGTGGACCTGGTGAACTCGCCGCTGATCGAGTGGCACGGTGGCGGCCCGGAGGTATGGGAGCGCTGAACGCCCGTCGGTGGGCTGGCGACCGTCGTCACCTGTTCGACGCACAGCGGTCGCTGACGCACGCGGTTTCGCGTTCGCTGGGAGCGAGCCCGGCATGCGACCGGAGCTCGCCCCCCCATCAAGCCAAGGAGACACAGCCATGGACCAAGGCAAGATCCATGAGTGGAATGCGGACCCGGGCGAGGGAAGCATCAAGAACGACCAAGGTGGTCCCGTGCTGTACTTCACGGTAGACGACCTCGTGATCGACCCCGACGAGATCCATCCCGGGGACACCGTCTCGTTCCAGATCCAAGGACCGGGACGCGCGGCCAAGGTCAACAAGGCCTGAGTCTCGACAGCAGCGCGCGTCAGGCAGGCACCACCCGAAGGTGAACGGGTGGTGTCTGCGTGGGTTTCTGGGCCGTGCAGATCGGCCGCGGCCTGGTCGTGGAGGAGCTAGGCACCTCCAGCAAGCCCGCTGAGTGATAGCCCCTATCCCTGCCGTGCCGCACCCGTGCCAACAGGCTGTGTAGTCGCTGGTCACGGGCAGCGAACTGCATCCCCTATGCGATTAGAGGGTGCGAGTATCGATCGGTCCCCCTGGCTGAGATGATGCGCTGCCGAGTGATCAACTGGGGAGGGCTCATGAACGTCACTACCACCTACGAGCAGAACGTCGACGAGAGCTACAGAGGCCTCAAGGCCGGCATGCGGTCCAGACGCCGCTTGTGGTGGACGTGCTGCACGGTTGTGCTGATCGGCGGCATAGGCGAGATCGCGCTGGGACAGACGCTCTTCGGTGCTGCCGCAGTCACATTCGGCGTCCTCTTTTCCCTGCAGTTCACCCTGCGTGCGAAGCGGTCCATCGCGAAGGCCCAGGTCCGAGCTCCCGGACCGATGGAGGTGGACTTCACCGAGGACAAGGCCGTCTTCAGGAAGCCGGGCAGTACCTCAGAGGTGGCGTGGCTTCGCTTCGCCAAGCTGGCGGAAACTTCGGAGTTCTTCCTTCTCTACCTCACGAAGCGGATGGTTGTCCCAGTTCCGAAGCGCGCGTTCAAGCCGGCCGAGGCCGCAGAAGTGAGTGCTTTTCTGTCAGCGATGCCCAACTACACCGGTTGAGCAGTAATAGGCCATGTGCTATGCGGTTGGGGGCACTGGTCGGGTGTAGCCGTTCGCCTCACTGCCGTACCCCCGCGCCGCTACTGGTAGTTCGTCAAATCCGGAGGTAGAGGCCAATGCCGTGTCCGTTGGCGACCGCGTCGATCAGGGCCTGGAGTTCGGAGTGTGGGTCGGTGTCCGTCCAGGCTGCCACCATCGGTTGAGGGTGACGGCTGGAGTGAGCCAGGAACGGATGGCCCGTAAGGCCCTGGGCCAGCAAGGCTGTTGGGGCTGGTGGGGTAAGACTGGGCCCCCTCTCTGGCCCCTCGTCGGGGCACGGGTCGGGCGCGGTGGCGTCCAGGGGTCCGGGTGGGGCGAACCATTGGCCCCAGCAGAAGGAGAAGGCGCAGTTGACCAGGGTTTGGTGGCGGCGGATGGCTCGGTCGGAACGGACTTGGACGTCGGCTCAGCCGAGTTCGTCCTTGATGTGTTTGTAGCTCTGCTCGATCCATGACCGCAAGCCGTAGAGGCGGATGATCTCGGCGAGGTCGGCCGGCGGGCGGGGGCTGGTGGTGGCGTGGGGTGCGTCGGGGTGGGGCAGGCTGGTGGCCAGGTACCAGGTGGCCTTCTCCGGCAGGCCGACCGGGTCGGTGGTGGCCACGACCAGCCGGCAGGGTGAGTCGGGTCCGTAGCCGCCCAGGCGGGCATCGGCGGCCCACCAGGTCTCGGTGTGCCCGTCGCGGAAGTGACGCTCCACAGCCGTCCAGTCGCCAGGACGCCTGGCATCCTTCCAGGCCAGGGCGTGGGCGGCTTCGATGGGAGTGTGCGGCTGGTCGGCCCGGGCCCAGGTGCCGCGGTGCGGCTTGAGCGCGACCACGTAGGCCAGGCCGGCCTCACGCAGCGCGAGGTACTGAGCTGACCCCGGATTCGTGGAGTCCCTGAAGCCAGGCTTATGATCCTGGCCCGAAGGAGAACCACGAGCAGTGCCAGCACCACGCAAATACCCGGACGAGCTCCGTGAGCGGGCTGTCCGCGAGGTCCGCACCACGGGCCGGCCGATCGCCCACGTCGCCAGGGATCTGGGCATCCACAAGGAGGCCCTGCGCGGCTGGGTCCGCCAGGCCGAGGCGGACGCCGGCGAACGCGGCGACCGGCTGACCACCGCCGAGCACGAAGAGCTGAAGCAACTCCGCAAAGAAGTAGCGGAGTTGAGGCGGGCGAATGAGATCCTCAAAGCCGCGAGCGCGTTTTTTGCAGCCGAACTCGACCGTCCCCGGACGAGGCCGACCAGGTGATCGAGCACCTCAAGCACAAGGGTCTCGGGGTCGGGTTCGCCTGCCGGGTGCTGGGGCTGTCGGAGTCGGCGTACTACGCGCGCAAGAAGCGGCCGAAGTCGGCCCGCCGGCTGCGTGACGAGCAGCTCATGCCGCTGATCGAACAGGTCCATGCCGAGTCCGGCGGCACCTATGGTGTCCGCCGGATCACCCGCGCGCTGCGGCGCAAGGGCCTCCTCGTGGCCCGCTGCACCGTCGAGCGGCTGATGCGTGACCTGGGCCTGGAGGGCGTCATTCGCGGTCAGCGCCGGCGGACCACAGTCCCCGAGCCGTCGGCTCCCAGACTGCCGGACCTGGTCGACCGCGAATTCACCGCCTCCCGTCCCGACCAGCTTTGGGTGGCGGACATGACGTATGTCCGCACCTGGTCCGGATGGGCGTACGTGGCGTTCGTCCTGGACGTGTACTCGCGGATGATCGTCGGCTGGCAGGTCGCGAACCACATGCGGACCGAACTCCCGCTGGACGCCCTGGAGATGGCCCTGTGGAGACGCCGGATCAAGAGGGACTCTGGGCTGATCCATCACAGCGACAGAGGGTCGCAATATGTGTCGATTCGCTACACCGACCGGCTCGCCGAGGTCGGGGCCGCCGCGTCCGTCGGTTCGGTCGCGGACTCGTATGACAACGCGATGGCCGAGGCGCTGAACGGCACCTTCAAGGCCGAGCTGATCGAGATGCAAGGACCGTGGCGGGACGTCGACCAGGTCGAGCGAGCGATCTTCCAGTGGGTCACCTGGTACAACGAGGAACGGCTTCACTCCGCCCTCGACTACGTACCGCCCGCCGAGTACGAACGCGACTGGTGGCGACAACAGGAAGTCACCCAGCAGCCCGCCTGAAACAAGATCACCGGACTCTACGAAACCCGGGTCAGCTCAGTACCAGTCGTCGCTCACGGAGTAGGCGCAGTCGGCGACCACCGCCCGGCAGCCGAAGCCCGCTTCCTTCCCCCGAACCGCGAGAGCAGCGGCCAGCTGCGGTTTCGTACGGAAGGCCGGGTCCAAGCGGCCGCGGGCGAAGTGATGGGCCGGGGTGTAGGGAGTCGCGTGCAGCGGGTAGTACACGCGGCCGTCGGTCCACACCGTGGTCACCGTGACGACGCCGTTGTCCGTCATTCCCAGGCGGCCCAGCCACTGCCGGCCCACGTGCGCGGTCGCCGTCCGTCCTTGCGGTCTCCGGAGTCGTCGATCACGATGACCCCGCCGTCGTGCGGAGCCGTCGCCGGCTCCTCACGCAGCAGCTCGAGCCTCCGGTCGTTGACCTGCTCGACCTCCCAGGGCGACTCGGACAGGAAGAACTGCAGCCGCTGCACCCCCGGCATCCCCGCACCCGCCACCGGCTCCGCCCCCGCCAGGCAGGTGATCGTCTTGTTCCGCTCCCGCGGCGCCAACAGCCCAGTCAGATACTCGCGAAAGCCCCGCCGCTGGGCCAGGCTGAAGAAGAGGTCGTCGAACCGGGCCGCGTAATCCTCCAACGGCCCCGGCGCAGACGGACACGGACGGCGAGCAGCCATCTTCAGCCCCCAGCAAGGCAGTTGACACCTGCCACCGGCCTACGACCGACGCCGTTGAGGAGTTCATAGGCCGTTCGCTGGAGGGTGTCCGCGTCGCGGACATCGGTGCGGGCACTGGAATTGCGACCAGGCTCCTGTGCGAGCGGGGTGCTGACGTGATCGCCGTCGAGCCCGGTGACGCGATGGCCGTCGAGTTTCGTCGGGTGCTCCCGGATGTGCCGGTCGTCCGGGGTGACGGTAACGCCCTGCCGCTTGCCGATTCCTTGCACGACCTCATCACGTACGCGCAGTCATGGCAGTGGACCGATACCAGCCGTTCCGTCCCGGAGGCGCTGCGTGTTCTGTGCTCGGGTGGCGCGCTGGCAATCTGGTGGAACACCACCGCCTTCGACGTGCCGTGGATCCATGCCCAGCACGAGCGCATCGCACACCACTGCGGAGTTCCCGCGCGTTCCGCGGTGCGTCCCGACGATAACGAGGCCATCCGGCTTGCGGGGCTGAGCGGCTTGCGGGTCACGCGTCGACAGATCCGCTGGCAGCGCAGGGTCTCTCTCGACACACACCTCGCCAATATCAGCAGTCGCTCGGCGTTCCTTGTCCTCGGCCAGGCCGCAAACCGTGCCTTTCTTGCCGAGGAGCGCAGGCGACTGCGGGAGACTTTCCCTGTTGAGGTGGTGGAAGAGATCTACGTCGTTGACCTACTGGTAGCCGCTCGTCCGTGATGTCTACCTGGCCGTCAGGCTGCTCGGGCGACGGCTCGCCCGCCCCAGCGGATGCCCTTCTCACTACGGATGCGGGCGCGCTCGCGCCGTTGGGCGGCCAGCACGTCAGGATGGCGGGCGTTCTTGTTCCGCCAGCGCAGGTAACCGTGCGGGGCGCGCGTCTGGACGGTGTGGTTGCGGTGGTTGGAGTTGGCAACGGTGAACTGCTGCAGCGGTCCGAAGTGGGCCTCGATCGGATTGGCCCAGGACGCATAAGTCGGGGTGAAGCACAGCTCGACCTTGTTCTTCTTCGCCCAGCGGCGGATGTCGGCTGTCGGCGCCCTTGTGGGCGGACAGGTTGTCCAGGATCACGTAGACCGAGGCGCGGTCGGGCCGGGCGGCGCGGATCGACTTCAGCGCGGCCAGAGTGTTCGAGGCACCCTTCTTGCGGCGGTTGACGCCCCACAGGGTGTCGTCGCCCATCGAGTAGCAACCGTGGAAGTAGCGCACTCCGTGGGTGCGGTGGTAGGTCGCGGGATGCCGCTCGGGCCGGCCTTGCTCGGCCCAACATGACCCGGCGGTGGGCCGGATGCCGAGCGGTCCGAACTCGTCGAACGCAATTACACGGTCCGGGAAACGCTCTATCACCTCCTCAATGTGGTCCAGCTTGGCGTCGCGCTCGGGGTCGGGCGACTCCTCCACGTCTTGGTCCGCTGGAAGGTGACGCCGCGGCGGGCGAGCAGGCACCGTACCGCCTCGCGGCTGATCCGGATGACGCGGCCGTGCACTTTCCGCAGGTAGGCAGCGAGTTGGCGGACGGACCAGCGGGTGAAGGGCTGACCGAGCTTGGTCGGGTGGGTGGTGGCCGTCTGCACGACAAATCGTCCACGCCCAGCACGCGCGGCGTGCTGGGCTGCGGGTCGGGCAAGGCCATGACCCTTCGCAGCAAGTTCATCCGTCCGACACAGAAGCCCAGTTGGGCGGTCAGTCGGGCGCCTGCCCGTCCAGCGAGTGCGAGCCCGACGCGTTCCAGGACGTGGCCGAGCCGCGTGGTGAAGCGTGCGTACGGGGTGGTCAGCTGCGCGAATGGCTCGGCGAACGTGCGGCGCGGGCACTCGGCCGTACCGCAGATGAAGCGCCGGACCGTCAGACGGATCACGACGCTCTGCCCAGCGAGCGGCAGATCTTTGAGTCTGCGCTGGTAGGAGTCGTGAGTAATTGTCAAATGTTGTGGACCTGGGCGAAGCTGTGCCAGCCTCGCCTGCGGTGCTCTCCGGGGGTTCCCAAGGTGTCACTCGGAGGGTGTCGAGGAGACCCGGTTGAAGAACCGTCCGGCCATGTCGGCCCCGATGATGGCGCCGTCGGTATCGCGGGTGAGGAAACCGCGCTGGCCGATCAGGCCGCCGCCGGTGACGATGTACTCGTCGCCGCTCCCGGGGAGCAGGCCGAGGCTGGCCGGCGGCAGGTCCGCCGGCAGTTCCCTGTCGGCCGCCGTGCGGATCTCCGGCTTGATTCGGCATTCGACCGTCATCGTGTCGCCGTCGGTGTCGATGATCAGCGTCATGAATTCGTTCTCGTAGTGCCCGGTGATCTCCTGGGCGCGCTGCGGGTCGTATGGGAGCGGGTCGGGGTCGCGCTCGACTACGCCGAGGTAGTGTTCGAGCGCCCAGCGGAGCACGGCCTGGTTGAACTCCAGGCCGTTGTCAGGCCCGGCGTTGGATGCCGCCACGACGGCGAAGTCCCGCTCCGGGACCAGCAGCAGGTTGGCGAACTGGCCGTTGGTCGATCCTCCGTGCCCGACGGTGCGCACGCCGTCCACGTCGCGCAGGAACCAGCCGAGGCCGACGGCGTCGCCGAGCGTGGAGCCGTGCAGCTCCACCGTCGGCTCCTGCATGCGCCGCGCCAGGTCACCGCCGCCGAGGTGGAACCGGGCCCAGCGCAACTGGTCGGAGACCGAGGACGCCAGGCCGCCGCCTGGGTTGTTGCCGCGCGTGTCCTTCCAAGTGCGGGCGACCTTGAGCGCCCCTTCGCTGAGGTTGTGGCCCACGGCGAACCGGCGGGTGATGGCCTGTCCGGCGGTGAAAACGCTGTCGGTCATGCCGGCCTGTTCCAGGACGAGTGAGGCGACGGCGGCCTCGTAGGTCTCGCCGGTGACGTTCTCGACGACCCGGCCGAGCAGGTTGTAGCCGAGCTGGCTGTAGGAGGCGCGGCCGCCGACTGGGCCGATCAGCGCCACCTCGGCCATGTTGGTCACCTCGCGGGCCAGCGCGTCGTCTCCGTCTCCGCTGTCGAAGACCATCCGGGTGTCCAGCCCGGCGGTGTGGTTGAGCAGGTTCAGGATGGTGATCTGCGCGGCAGCGTCCTCATCGGGGAGCCGGAGTTCGGGAACGTAGCGGCGCACTGGCGCCTCCAGTTCGACCCGCCCCTGTTCGACCAGGTACATGATCGCGGTCGCCGTGTACGTCTTGGTGACCGAGCCCAGCACGAAGAGTGTGTCCCGGTCGACGGGCAGCGGGTTGTCGATGCTCGTCACGCCGGAGCAGCGGCAGCACCTCGCTGACCTTGGGAGATTTGCGGCACCACGGCGGCAGGATCTTTGAGGAGAACGGCATCCGCTCGCCGGTGGCCGTGTCCACCCGCTTGTCGTTCACGCGCGGGGCCGTGACCTCGACGGGAGCTGCGGCGGTGGTCACGGTGCGGGGCCGGTGGTGGCCGTTGCGGACCACCAGGCGGCGCCCGGCCTCGTCCATCTGGTCGGCCAACTCGGCTATGTACTGGTGGACTTCGGCCCCCAGCGCGGCGGCGAGCAACCGCCGGGCGCCCTCGCGGACGATCTCGTCGATCAGGGAGCCGGACTCGGTGGAACCGTCGGCATTCACTACGCTGAGCACGGGCGTGCCTTCCCGACCCGCGCTGCGAACGCGGGCCTACTCGGTGACTTGTAGATCATTCGGGAAGGTACGTCCTTCGCGTCCCGTCCCGAAGGCCGATCCACAAGTCCTGAGCATTGCTCTACGCCGCGGCGAGGACTCCGGGTCTCCTCACTTGAGGATTTCCAGTAGGCGATCCGCCAGAACCGCCGCCGAGTGAGGGTTCTGTCCGGTGATGAGGTTGCGGTCCTCAACCATGTACGGCTCCCATATGGGACCGCGGCTGTACTCGACGCCCACCTTGTCCTTCAGCTCGTCTTCCAGCAGCCACGTTGCCCTGGACGCCAGGCCCACAGCTTCCTCCTCCTCGTTGGTGAAGCCAGTCACGCGGTAGCCCTTGAAGGGCGATTCGCCGTGAATCCTGGTGGCCAGGAGCGAGGCGGGGGCATGGCACACGATCGCCAACGGCTTACCGGAGGCTAGCTGAGCCGTCAGCAGCCGGCCGACGTCGGCGTCGTAGGCCAGGTCCGACATCGGGCCATGACCGCCGGGCAGGTACACCGCGTCGTAGTCTTCAAGGCGGACATCCGACAGCTTGAGCGGCCGACGCATCGCCTCCGCTGAACGGATGATCTCCTCCAGCTCCAGAGCCCCCTTTTCGCCTCCGGCCATGGAGGGACGCAGGCTCATCATGTCGACGTTCGGGGTCACGCCGCCCGGCGTCGCGACAACGACCTCGTGGCCGGCGTCCGTGACCGCCTTGTACGGCATCGCGAACTCCTCGGCCCAGTAGCCGGTCGCATACCTGGTGCCGTCCTTGAGTACCCAGTAGGTAGCCCCACTGACGATGAAGAGTACTTTCGCCATCGATCTCTGCCTCCTTGTCCCCACCTGGCTCTCCGGGGGACTCGACTTCTTTCTCTCTCGCTCGCAGCCTGGCTCCGCATTGGGCCGGGATCCCGAACACCGGCGTGAGCCTGGCTCGTGCCAGGCCGTGGGCCACGAGCCGGAATCCGAGCCATGCGGGGGTCGCCTCCGTGGTGATGTCGAGACGGGGTGTGTCCAGCGCATGAACGACGAACATGTAACGGTGAGCGGCCTCCCCGGGCGGGGGTGCCGCACCGAGGAATTCATGCCGACCGGAGTCTGTGGCGAGCGTCCTGGCCTCGGCAGGCAGTTCGTTCACCGACGCGGGGATGTCGTAGCCCGACCAGTGCCAGAAGCCGCTGACCGTCACCGCGTCCGGGTCGAAGCAGGTGACCGCGAAGCTCAGTGTCTCGGCGGGATGGCCGCTCCAGGCCAGGTGTGGGGAGATGTCCTGGCCCGGGCCGCCGAAGATGGCATCGGTTTGTGCCACGTCCAGCGACTCCCCGTCGGCGACGTCGGCACTGCTCAGCTCGAACGACGGCACCGATGGCAGCAGATCGTATGGGTCAAAAGGCTTGGGCATGCCCATGCCCGTCTCCTATAGACCAAGCCGCCGCGGGAGTCCCGACGGATTCCGACGGCCGGCCGTCGCGTTCCCACCCTCTTGCGGACACGGGGCGAGGCGCCCCCTGAACGACCCCGGACACACTCGGCAGCTCATGGCCTACTAAGTGACCGACATGTTGCGCCGCGAAGCGTCCGACTGCCAGTCGGTCGCACATGGCACCGGCACCCGCACTCAGTGCTTCATCCCGGTCGCTGCCGACAACTGCTTCGTCATCGGGACCTCCATACCCCCAATCCATGTCGTTGGGGGGTGAACGTGTTCCAGCCTAAGTACCACTCGGGCCGGGCGCATGCGTGCCCACATCCCGCAAGTCTCGATCGCACACGAAAATCCGAGGAATGTGCTGACGGCGGCTCGCGAACGCTCCGTTGAACTTCTCTGTGACCGCCACGCGCTTTGGCCTGCCGCACACACTTGACCACAGCGCAGGCGGTGCCTGACGTCGCCAAAAAGAGCACACACACCCGGGCACGAACGGCGCGTGGGGCATGTACATGGCTCGGCCGACGTCGGGGAGCGTCCCGTGATCGGTCCAGGCCGATTTCGCCGGTGCCTCCAGCAGAATGCGAAGCTGCCACACCCGCTTTAGGAGTGGGATCGAATGCTGTTTTGCCTGGTCAGTGCCATGCGGATTCGTGCCCGATCCGGCTCATGCTGTCCCGTGGTGGGCAGTCCGCTCACGCATCGCGCACGCACGGAGCCCTTGCCCCGGAGGGCGAAGCCACGGGAATCGCCATTTTTGGTGGACATGGCCCTCGCAGCCTGACGGCAGCGGGTCCTGGCCGCGCCGGCGGCCAGGTTCAAGTCATCGGTTGCGTCCATCACGACCGGCCCGACTGGCGCCAGCAGGCAGTGAGGCAGCGGATGGGTCATGCATCGGCCAGGCCGAGCTGACGCAGCATGCCGAGTTCATCGCTGCTGCCCCAGCGCTCGACGAGCTTGCCGTCGCTGTCGAAGCGGCTTATCTGCATGCCGCGGTAGCTCACCTTCTTGCCGGTCGCCGACCGTCCCATGAGCGGTCCCAGATGCGTCCCGCTGATCATGTAGGCGAAGGCCAGCTCGTCGTCGGTGGCCAGCAAGTGTTCCACCTCGACGTGCAAGTCGGGGAAAGCGGCTCGCAGCTCGTTGAACATGGCCTTGTAGCCTTCGGGTCCCTGGGCCTGTCCTGGAGCGGGGTCATGATCGACAGAATCGGGCGCGACGATGTCGTCGAGGGCGTCGAGGTGCCCGGTGACCACGGCCTCTGCGAATGCGGTCTGTGCGGCGATGTTCGCTTGCTGCGCCATGGGCACTCCCGGGCGTGTACGGGACACCGGCTCGTTCACCGGCTGAGAGGTCCGCACCTACGCCGTATACCGACCGTACATCCGGCGCTCCCACGCAGCATGTCTGGACGGCAGGCCCGCGCCTCCGCCCGGAGCGGGGCCGCCGGTCCCCAGCGCGGTGACCCGGCGCATGCCTGCGAGACGTCGGCCGTGTGGGGCCGAGATCGGGCAGGGCAGGTCCCACCGCAGCCTCCGCTCGTCAATTCAGCTTCGACACCTGATGGTGGGTGATGAGCCACTCATCGGCGATACGCCTGAGGGCCACGCTGAGGGTGACCTTGAGGGTCGGCCGGTCGGTGAACGAGAAGTCGACGCCCAGGTAGCCGAGCAGGACATCCTCGGCCACCTGCCGTGTTCCAGTGCCCGATACTCCGCCGTTAGGTCGACAGGCTGGAAAACGTAGTACTCGGCGACCCCTGACGGCCGACGGCGTACGGATGAAGCCCGTGGAAGACAGCGTCCTCGGTGAAATACGAGGCGACTTCCTGCGGCTCGTGTGCGTCGACCGCACCCTTCCATCGGTCCATGACGCCTCGCAGAATCGCCTCCTGTATTGCTGTGCTGGTCATGAGGGTTCTCCTCTCATCAAGCGGCGCACGGGGTGCCCGGTCGTTGGCGTTCCTTGCTCGTGGAACATGCTTGCTGCCCGGGCGTGGCATCGCCCGGCACTGGTTCTGACGTCGCTCCCTGCGGCCGCCACAGGGAGCGTGGGCAGAGGGAGGCGCGATCAGGTCGCGCAGCCGGTCGGGCCCGGATCGTTGGGATGCGGCTGCAGGGCGGTGACCGACGCGGTCATCCAGGGCCACAGGGGCAGTGTTCCGAGGACCTTCGCGCGCAGATCCGCCTCGTCGTCGGCGCGCCACACACCAATGCTGCGGAACTCGCCCACCGGGCGCCATAGACGGACCAGGTGGCCCGCGCAGGCGAGCTCCTTCGCACGGGCAGCCTCGGCAGCGCGACGCTGATCGACCTCGGCGGGGTCGGTGCCTTCTGGCACGGTCGTGATGAGCTCGACCAGGAACTCGTTCATGGTCCTTTCCTCTCTCGGTTCGGCAGGGGTGGTGGCTCCCGATAGGAACATGGTCGGCCGATCATCAACGGGCGGCGAGGCGCAGCGGTGCGGGCCGCTGCAGGCCGCTCGGTCGAACCGCGAAGCGGAGCCGCCTGTCATCCTCGTCGCCGGCACTGCGCCAGAGGACGTACAGACCTCCCGTGAAGGGAGGAGGAGGCGCCGGGCATCGGCACCGGCGGAGCGTTACGGTGTGGCACGCAGAGGTGCCGATACCCCCTGTCGGCGCCGCAGGAGCGCCGCCGACAGGCCAGCCTCGAGCGGGCTGTCAGGCAGCGGCCTTGAGTGCAGCGGCTGTCTTGACGGTGCGCTCGGCCTGGATGCGGGCGGCGGCGCGGGTGGTGTCGTCGACGGGTTCGTCGACGCAGTCGTCTACCTCAACGAACGCACCCTTCGTCACCGGTGAGATCCTCCACGTCGACGGCGGCCAGAGCGCCGGCCGCTGATTCGTCGCCCCCGGGCGGCGTGTCAGACGCCCGGGGCCACGGTGGCTCGCTATAGACGACCGGTCGTACACTTGCGGCATGGGACGTACGAGTGATGCGAGGGCGAAGATCCTCACCGCCGCGCAGTCGCTCATCGAGCTGCGCGGCTACTCCGCGCTGGGTGTGGCCGAGATCTGCAAGGCCGCCGGCGTGCCCAAGGGGAGCTTCTACTACTTCTTCGAGTCCAAGGAGGCTCTTGCCCTGGCGGTGCTCGACGAGCACTGGGAGACTCAGCGCGGTGACTGGGTTCGGGCCCTGCAGGACGATGTCGAGCCGCTGTCGCGGCTGCGCCGGCTGTTCGAAGAGACCGAGGCGGACCTGCGTGCGGGTCAGCAGAGCTGTGGGACCGTCTCCGGATGCATGTTCGGCAACCTCACCCTGGAGCTGAGCAACCAGACGGAACCCATCCGCGAGCGCCTGCAGCAGATCTTCGATGCCCAGGTGGAGATGGTCGAGAATGTCGTCGCCGAAGCCCGGGAGCGCGGGGAGGTCACCGTCGGCGACACCCGGGAGGCCGCCCGGTCGGTCGTCGCCCAGCTCGAGGGCCAAGTGCTGTTCGCCAAGCTCTACAACAACACTCAGCATCTCCAAGCCCTGTGGGAGAACTGTGTTTCGCTGCTGTCCGCACACCGAACGGACACGACGACCGTCAGCTCCTGACCAACCCCGCCGCCGGGTCGCTCGGGTGCCCGCACGGGCCAGAGACTGTAAGGAACGCGGCCGCTTCTTCGTCGGTCAGGTGGCCCTCCAACGCCGCGAGTGGGTTCGCGGAACGCACCGTTCATTCCTGTGCAGGGATGTGCTGAACGGATCGCTGGTGACGGCCGCGCGCCGCACTACAACCACCGGAACCCCCTCTCTAGATCGCCCAATTCCTGGTGAGCGGGGGCATCGGCAAATCCGGTATCTGCCTGTGCGGTGGCATTCGTAAGTGATTTCTGGTCAGTATGTTGTTGTTTCGTGCAATTTCAGCATGCGTGTGCCGGGGAGCTGCGCGTCGCAACGACGTCCTGGACCGCGACTGGGTTCCTCTCCGGTGAGGTGCAGTCTTTAGGGCTGGACACCTGGATGCCACCAGTGGGCTTGCCGACCGGTTGTCCAGTCGGATGGTTGACGCCGGCACGGTGGCCGATCCCGATCGGAAGGACAACCATGAGCAGTCCCAGCCGCAAGGTCGCCGTCATCACCGGTGCGTCGCAAGGCATCGGTGCCAGCCTGGTGGACGCCTACCGCAAGCTCGGCTATGCCGTCGTCGCCACCTCTCGTGGCATCGCTGCCTCCTCCGATCCGGAGATCCTCACCGTTCAGGGTGACATTGCCGACCCTGCCACCGCTGAGCGTGTCGTCGCCGCCGGGCTTGAGCGCTTCGGTCGCATCGACACCCTGGTCAACAACGCCGGCATCTTCATCGGCAAGCCGTTCACCGAGTACACCCAGCAGGATTACGACACGGCCACCGCCGTCAATTTGGCCGGGTTCTTCCGCATCACCCAACTCGCCGTCGAGCAGATGCTCCGCCAAGGTGGCGGTCACGTCGTCCAGATCACCACCAGCCTGGTCGACCACGCCAATTCCGCGGTTCCCGCGGTGCTGGCCTCGCTGACCAAGGGTGGCCTGCAGTCCGCCACCAAGGCGCTGGCCATCGAGTACGCCGCGCGAGGTGTCCGAAGTAACGCGGTCGCGCTCGGCGTCATCAGGACGCCGATGCACTCAGATGACTCTCTTGAGGCGCTCGCCGCCCTTCACCCGCTCGGGCGGATGGGTGAGATCAGCGACATCGTCGACGCGGTCGTCTACCTGGAGAACGCGCCCTTCGTCACGGGCGAGATCCTCCACGTCGACGGCGGCCAGAGCGCCGGCCACTGAGCGGGGCGACGGTGGCGGCCGAGTCAGTCCACGGCGCTCGATCCTCCAAAGGGATGAGGGCGGGGCGGGATGCCCTTCCATGAGATTGGCAGAAGCGGCCAAAGCTGACACCTTCCGGCAAGCTGGTTGACGGAGGTGGTCGCCGTGGCACGCGATGCTCCGCTGATGGTCATGGACGGTGGGGGAGTCGTGGTGGAGTGGAGCCGCCAGGCGGAGGAACTGCTGGGTCATACCGCGGGCGAGGTAGTGGGGGCGGCCCGCAACAAGCCTCGTCAGGCCGGTCCCAGCTGCTTCCGGCCACTCTTTGGGACACGACCGGGTAGCGCTGTGGCACCGAAGTGGTCGCGTGGTCGCCGTCGATCTGCGGATACGGCCACTGCTCCGCGAAGACGGCTCTGTCGCGTGGGCCGTGTTCCAGGATGCAGCGGACGACCACAAGGCGTCCGGCATGGGCACGGCAGTGCTCGAAGCCCTCTTCAGGCAGGCACCTGTCGCTCTCTACGTCCTGGATCCGACGCTTCGGATCGCGGCATGCAACGCAGCCGCACAAGTGATGTGCCAAGCGGTCCCGGAGCAGATCGTTGGGCGCCGCCTCAGCGACGTGTACGACTTCCCTGACCCGGACGACGGGCAGAACATCCTGCGCGGCGTACTGGAGAGCGGCGCGTCGTCATTCGAGCATGTGGTGTGCTTCCACGCCAGGAACGCCTCCGAAGTGGGGTGTACGGCCCGTGTTTCGGCGTTCCGGCTGGAGGACCGACAGGGGACGGTCCAGGGAGTCGCCGTGTTGGCGGTCGATGTCACTCAGCGTGAACAGGCGCGGGCCCGTTCACGTATCGTCCACGCGGTGCGGGAACGAGTGGGTCGGAGCCTCGATCTGGTCACCACCTGCCAGGATTTGGCCGAGGCGCTGGTGCCGGGCTTCGCCGACGTGGCGGTGGTGGAAGTCGTGGACGCTCTCATGCGCGGTCAGGACCGGCCGCCCGGGCCTGTCGGCCGGGACGTTCCGCTACGTCGTGCTGCTTGCCGTACTCGTCCCCCTACGCACGGACGCTGACCGACCTCAAGCCCCGCGTCGTCGCGCTGGACGGCAAGCCGTCGTGGCTGGTGGCCGATCCCGAACGCGCCCGAGCGATCCAGGCGTCGGGGGCCCGGCCGCTCCTTGCCGCTCCTCTGACCTTGCGAGGCACGGTGCTGGGGCTGCTGAGCCTGTACCGGACGAAGCGAGGCGACTGTTTCAAGGAGGAGGAAGTCGCTCTGGCCATGGAAGTGGCGGCTCACACGGCGGTGTGTCTCGACAATGCCCGTCGGTTCGTCCGCGAGCACACCACCGCCGCGACCATTCAGCGGTATCTTCTGGCTCCGCGCCAGGCTTCACGAACCGGTGTCCAAACCCGCCCATCTGCTCGTGCCGGGCACTCAGGGAGCAGGCGGCTGCTTCGATGCCCTGTCCCTGCCTGGCGCCCGTACCGCGCTGGTGGTCGGCGAAGTCGCTGGACAGGGCATCCACGCCGCAGCGACCATGGGGCAAGTACGCACGGCCGTGCAAACGCTGGTCGCCCTCGACCTGGAGCCCGACGAGTTCCTGGCGCGTCTCAACGACACCGCCACACGCCTGGCCCGTGAGCGAGCCGCGCTGCCCGCCGACGACCCGCTGCGCCGGCAGCCGCTGACCGCCACATGCGTGTACGCGGTCTACGACCCACTCAACAGGACCTGCAGCATCGCCCGGGCCGATCATCCCTCGCCCGTCCTCGTCCACCCCGACGGAACTACGGAGATCGTCGACCTGCCCAACGGGCCTCCATTGGGCAGTGCAGACGGAGCGCCGTTCGCCAAGACGACCGTCTCACTCGCGGAGGGGAGCGTCCTCGCCTTCTACACCACCTCGCTCGTGTCCGCTCTTTCATCCAACGGGCCGGCCGACCTGGACTCTCTGCGTCGGCTGTTGATCCGCGGCCGGCGGCCCCTGCAGGACATCTGCCACGACGCTGCCAACCGGCTGGGGACAATGCCCCCGCAGGCGATGCGGTCCTCCTCCTTGTCCGCACCGGCGACTTCCCCGCCGACCGGGTCGCCACATGGGACTTGGACAAGCGGCCAGAAGCCGTGGGCCAGGCTCGGGCGCGCACGCGACGTCGGCTTGCCACGTGGGGAGTCGACGACGAGACCGCGTATTCAACCGAATTGATCGTCAGCGAGTTGGTGACCAACGCGATCCGTTACGGGGCTCCACCCGTGCAACTGCGCCTGATCAAAGACCGCACCCTGGCGTGCGAGGTCCACGACAGCAGCCCCTCCGCACCACACCTGCGCCACGCCCGAACGGTGGACGAGGGGGGACGCGGCCTGTTCATCTCCGCGCAACTCAGCGAGGACTGGGGCGTCCGCTATACCTCCGACACCGAAGGCAAGACCGTGTGGGCCGAACAGGTGCTCCCAGCGACCGAGACCGCCTCACACGATGCTGACTGACCTCCCCACCCCTCCGCCGGACATACAGGCCGGCGCGGGACGCGGAAGTTTCACTGCCCCGCCGTCAACCGTCAAAGGACTTTGAGCAGTCGTTCGGCCAAGACGGCTGCAGAAGCAGGGTTTTGCCCGGTGAAGAGAATCCGGTCGACCACCGTGTAGGGCTGCCATCTCTCACCCTTGGTGAAGTCGACGCCCAGGTCGATGAGCTAGGCCTCCAGCAGCCAGCGGGCCTTCGGACCCAGCCCGACGGCGTTCTCTTCTTCGTTGGTGAACGCGGTGACCCGGTAGCAGGCGAAGGGCGATACACCGTGGATTCTGGTCGCCAGCATCGCGGCCGGTGCATGGCAGACGATGGCGAGTGGTCTCAACTTCCCTTGCTCGTAAGCCGCTTCGAGCAGAGGGTTTCCAGAAGCAGGAGTCACGCCGACGGCGGGCGGCGACTCATCGACCGCCGGGCTCCGGAGCGAGCGACCCGCGCCCCTTCGAGCCATCCGAGCCGGCGGAGAGTCGCCTGGTCCGCTCTCCCCCGAGGAGGCGTGCGTACCAGAGCGGCCAGTTCAGATCATCGTGCCCGGTCTCCTCCTTGTACCGCTCGTGTGCCTGTTCCGCAGGTACGCGGGCCCGGACCAGCTCGTTCGCCGAAGCGTGTCACGGACATCGGTTTCTCTCCCGTCAGATGCCGGCCAGGGGCAAGGCGGCATTACCGGCCTGGAAGCCGCTCGGTGATTTCCTGCAGCATCCAGCCGTTGCCGTCCGGGTCCGTGAACGAGGCGAACGACGCGTAACTGCGCCGCTCGGGATCCGGACGGCGTGAGCGCCGTGGACTCCGGCGGGCGGCGGACTGCCGCAGGAGTCTCGACCGGCTCGCCCGAACGGCGACCGCGCGCGTCGGGCCAGCACGATCGGTCGGCATCACCGCCAACCGATCAAGCACCGCCTGCATAGAGCCTCAGCCAACTTGAAGTCGCAGGTCAAAGCGCTGGTGTGACCGGCTCTCGGGGTGCTCGTGCTGGTCGTGGGCGGAAGTCCGCGGAGTAGATCGTCTGACAGAGGCTTCGTGCGGTGGAATGGGCCCATGGCCAATCGCCCTCTCGCAAGGACCGGATCGCGCTTCGTTCACCTGATACGTCGTCACCAGAGATCTGCCGGGGTGACAGCGGGGGTGGCTGTCGTTGTCGTGGGTATCGTTGTGGTTCTGGGGCCACTGTCATGGTGGGTGGCTGGTGACACGGTCGGAGATCTTCACGGTAAGGACCGGGCCGACGCGCTGAACGCCGTGCGCCAGACCCTTCTGGCCGGGTTTGCTGGAGCTTCCGTACTGCTCGGGCTGGCGTACACCGCTCGCACCTACCAGCTCTCCAGGCGTGGGCAGGTGACCGAACGGTTCAGCAGGGCTGTCGGACAGCTGGCCTCCGACAAGCTCGCAGAACGGCTCGGCGGTGTCTACGGCCTGGAGCACGTCATGGCGGAGTCCCCCCAGGAACACACCACCGTGGTGGGCGTCCTGTCAGCCTTCATCCGCGAGAACGCCAGGAGGACCGAATCTCCTTCGCTGCAGACCGGTTCGGACGAAGACAGGCTGCCGCGGCCAGTACCGGCGTGGGGGACAGAGCCATCTGCCGACATCAGGGCGGCCGTAGAGGTTCTCGCCCGCCGCCCACAACGGGATGAAGCACGCCGGATCGACCTTCGATCTGCGCAGCTCGTCGGACTGTCGCTCCGCAGCTTCGACTTTCACGCTCCGCCCCGCCTTTCCCGGGCGCTGCTGACATGGGCGGACCTCTGCCGTGCCGATCTGCGAGGTGCCGACCTCAGTGGCGTCATCCTCACCGGCGCCGACCTGCGTCACGCACGGCTCGCGAGAGCATGCCTCGACCAGGCGCTCATGGCTGACGCCGATCTGCGGGGCGCCCAGCTCAGCGACGCCACGCTTCTGGGTGCTGACCTCAGCGGAGCAGATCTCAGGGACACCACCGGCCTTACCGCGTGGCAGTTGGCGGGATCCGTGATCAATGAGGAGACCCAGCTGCCTCCCGGGCTCGCGAGCGATCCATGGGTTGCAGCTCGTCTCGCTGCGTGTCGTACGTGGCGAGACCAGCCACAGCGAGATTCCTTCGTCCCACCGCCGCCGACGGCGGCGCCTGGCGGATAACCGATCTTCAGCGGGTGACTTCGAGGTTCGTGTGCCTCCCCTCGGCGTCGACGTTTTCAACGGCTCCCCACAAGGACTGGTCCTGGGTGAGGCCGAGTTCGCCACCGACGAGGAGGCACAGTCCTTCATTCCCCCGCCGGAGTGCGTGGCAGTGGTGACCAACGACATCCGCTTCACTGGAGGGTGCCTTGTCGAAGCCTCCCGCAAAGTCATGCTCGGGTGGCTGACCGAGTACGGACTCCACCCAAAGTGACCTCCAGAAACGTCGCACTCTCCATCCACGACCCGGCGGGGCCAACTATTGCTCCTCAGCAGGGCCAACTACCGATCCTCGGAACCCCCGAACCCGGAAGGATCAAGGCCGGCTGGGCCATCTATCGTGAGCGACCGCCCGGGGGCCGGATGGGGCGGCAGCCCCCGGGTGGCGTCCCGCCTTCGGAGCGGTACGTGACCTCGTCGAAGCCCGGTTCGTGCTCGGCGGCGAGTGCCGTACAGGCGAGCGTGGCGAGTCGGGCAAAGGGTCGGTGATCGCGCCCAGCACGATCAGGCTCCCGTGCGTGTCACGCCGCCGTCGACGTGCAGGATCTGGCCGGTGATGAAGTCGGCGTCGTCCGAGACCAGGAAGCCGAGCGCGTTGCCGAGATCCGCCGGCACGGACCGGCGCCTGATGGTCTGCATGGCCGTCACGCGGGCGAAGACCTCGTCGGCGGACGGGCCGCTCGTCCTGACGCGGCCCAGGAAACCCTCCGTCGCCACCAGGCCGGGCGCGATCGCGTTCACGGTGATGCCGCTGCCACCGAGTTCGTTGGCGAGCGCCCGGGTCAGCGCGTGTACGGTGCCCTTGCTGGTCAGGTATGCCAGGTCGCGGTTCTGCGTCACGGTGATGCCCGAGCCGGTGTTGACAATGCGCCCCCACCCGGCGGCCCGCATCCCCGGCGCGAACGCCTGGGCGAAGAGCAGGGTCGCCTCGACGTTGACCGCCTGCACCTTGCGCCACAGCTCGATCGTCACGTGGTCGAGGTCGGTGAAAGGGAAGATGCCGGCATTGTTGACGAGGATGTCGCAGCGCCCGTACCGGTCGAGGACCGTCTCGGCCACGGCGTCGACCTGCGAGGGCTTGCTGATGTCGCACGCCAGCCCCAGCTTGTCGCCCCTGCCCGTCAGCTTCGCCACGGCGTCCGCCGGATCGTCGATGTCGACAGCGACGACATGGGCGCCGTCCGCGGCGAGCCGCCGGCAGTATGCGTACCCGATGCCCCGGGCCGCCCCGGTCACCACCGCCGTCTTTCCGTCAAGCCCCACGGCTGAACTCCAGACCGATCTGGGTGGCGATCGCGAAGTAGTCCTCCAGGTGCCACGTTCGTACGATGCGGCCGTCGACCACCCGGTGGAAGTCGGCCGCCCGGAACTCGACCTCCCGGCCGGTGCCCTCGACGCCGAGGAGTTCCCCGGTGTGCCTCGCACGGCTGACCGTCCGCACCGCGACCGTGTCTCCGTCGGCGACGACGTCCTCTATCTCGATGGTCAGGTCGCTGAAGACACCGCGCAGGTGAGCGATGCTCGCCTTCCATCCTTCCGGTCCGCTCCCGGCGCGCAACGGCGGGACGGCGTCCCAATCGGCAGCGAGTGCCTCGTCGACCAGCGCGGTGTCACCGGTGGCGAGGGCCTCGTAGAAGTGCCGGACAGCGATCTCATTGTCGGTTGGCATGGATCTCACGCTAGGGACGCGCACCCCTGGTGATCAAAGACCTGTTCCGCACCACGTCATACGATCCAGGCATGACGGATCTCGACCTACGGTTGGTGCGCTACTTCGCCGCCGTCGCGTCCCACCTGCATTACGGCCGGGCCGCGGCCGAGTTGCACATCGCGCAGCCGTCTCTGAGCCGGCAGATCAGCCAGCTCGAGGCTCAGGTGGGGGCGCGGCTGTTCGACCGTACGCGACAGGGCACGCGGCTCACGGAAGCCGGGGAGTCCTTCCTCCCTCACGCACGGGCCTTGCTGCGCATCTCCGGGCAGGCCACGGCTGCCGCCCGGGCCGCCGCGCAGCCCACCCGGATCACCGTCGGCTACACCGCGGGCCTGATCGTCACCCCGGCGGTACGGAACGTGCGGCACCGACACCCCGACGCCGACGTACGCACGCTGCACCTGGAGTGGTACGAGCCGCGCGAGGCACTCCTCGACCGGCGGGTCGACGCGGTGATCACCCGCCTGCCGCTGCGAACCGACGGCCTGCACGTGACGATCCTGCACGACGAGCCGAAGATGCTGCTCATGCCGGTCGGACACCGGCTGGCGGGGTACGAATCGGTGACGCTCGCCGACATCGAGGCGGAGCCGATCCCCCGCTTCCCGGACCGGGAGTGGGACGCGTACTGGCGCATCGACCCGCGGCCGGGAGGCCGCCCCGCCCCTGACGGACCCCCGGTCGAGACCATCGAGGACAAGCTCGAAAGCATCGCCGCGGGGCAGGCCGTGGCCATCATCCCTGCCGCCCTGCACACAGGCGGCCTCCGGCCCGACCTCACCGCCATCCCGCTGCACGGCGTGGAGCCGGGCCAGGTCGTCGTGGCAACCCGGGCCGCGGACCGCAGCCGACTGGTGGCCGCGTTCCGCACGGCGGCCCGTGACTGCCTCAACGGTTCTGTCGAACGCTGTTGATCCCAGGTCCGTTGACGCTCACCTGCCCCAGACGCTGGGCTTCGGGTCGGGAACGAGCTGCGGGCTGGAGGACGTCGGCTCCGCTGGGAGGGGCGCGTGCCGGTGTGCCGGAGGCGACACCGTGCGCCGCGGTGTCGTACACGGGACGACTGGAAGACCATCCTGCTGCACATCCAGGCGCAGCCCGTCCGCCATCCCGACAACGGCCGTGTCGCCGTCACCTACATCAAAGAAGAAGGCGGCCTGCCCACCCCGGAACGCGATCACGTGCAACGCCAGCGGCAGATTACGTTCCGAGAGACACGGCAGTGGATGGCCAACGCACGGTATGCCCTCATACGCCGCGGCACGGCCGCGCCCCGGTTCGTGCTGAACGACAAGGGCTCTATCCCCATGCACGACACCCTGCTCGATCTCAAGGGCGTGCTCTCCCCGCTCTCAGGCGAGATTGCCGTGCTGATGGTGGTGGGCGTCGCGCAGCCGACCGACGACTACGAGGCCGGCCCGCTCACCGAGCGCATCCTCAACGTCAAATGCATGGAGCTCGTGAACCGAGCCGTCTGGCCGGCGCGTTTTCGTCTTCGGCGTCATTCACGTTCGCAGACTCGGCCTGGAGCCCGACCCGGAACTTCTCTACCTGTCCGCCATGTTTCATGACACCGGCCTCTTGACGCCGTTTTCCGACGTGGAGCAGCGCTTCGAGGTCGATGGAGCCGACCACGCACGTAAGTTCATGCTCGACCGCGGTTTCTCCACCGCGGCCGCCGACGTGGTGTGGACGGCGATCGCACTACACACGACCCCGGAATTCCCGGGCGGATGGGCCCGGAGATCGCCATCACGAATTTCGGGGTCCTGACCGACGTGATCGGCTTGGGCCTGGACGAACTGGATCGCGGCCGGGTGGACGAGATCATCGCCGTTCATCCGCGGGGAGACTTCAAGAACGAATTTTTGCAGGCCTACGTCGATGGACTCAAGCACCGCCCGGAGACCACGAACGGAACCGTGAATTCGGATGTGCTGGAGCACTACCTTCCCGGATTCCGTCGCACGACCACGGTCGAGCGCATCCTCGGCGCCGCCTGGCCGACCTGATCCACCCGGACGCCGTCTACGTCACCGACGGCGGCGGCAAGGCCGCCGCGGCACGCAAGCTCATCCACGGAGGCGAGCGCGTCGCCGAGATCATGGTGCGTACGGCGCGACAGTGGCACCCGGACCGCACGGCTTCGCCGAGGTCGGCGGCGAGCTCGCCCTCGTGTTCCACCGGGAAGGCCGGGTCTAGCCCGTCGACACGGTCCAGATCAGGGGCATCCGTCCCGACGAATTGCCGCGCGTCCGAACACACCCGCGGGGGCCCCTCGTCTCCCTGATCAGAACGCACAACGGGCGGCGAAGGAACACGCGAGTACAGGTGAGATCGATCGTGCAGAACGGCATACATCCACCTGCAGCCGCTGTGCGCCCATGTGAGCCCTGCGCGCGAGCGCAGGGCGCTCGGGCCGCCTCTCCCTCCAGTAAGGACCTGTATGCAAGCCATCACTGTGCGGGACCGTGACGCCGGTCTTGCCGGGATGTCCCTGACGGACATGCCGTACCCACATGCAGCCGAGAACGACGTCATCGTGCGCGTGCACGCCGCCGGCTTCACCCCGGGCGAGCTGGACTGGCCCGCCACATGGACCGATCGCGCTGGCCGCGACCGGACTCCGAGCGTCCCCGGGCACGAGTTCTCCGGTGTCGTCGTGGAGCTGGGGTACGGCACCACCGGCCTGAGCGTCGGACAGCGGGTCTTCGGTCTGGCCGACTGGGCCCGTGACGGCACGCTCGCCGAGTACACAGCGGTGGAGGCCCGCAACCTCGCCCCGCTGCCGGCGGACATCGACCACACGGTGGCCGCCGCGCTGCCGATCTCCGGGCTGACCGCCTGGCAGGGCCTGTTCGACCACGGCCGCCTCACCACAGGCCAGACTGTCCTGATCCACGGCGCCGCGGGCGGCGTCGGCTCGATCGCGGTCCAGCTCGCCCGCGAGGCCGGCGCCCGCGTCATCGGCACCGGCCGCGCCTCAGGCAGGGACAGGGCACTCGCACTCGGCGTCGACGCGTTCATCGACCTGCAGACTGACAAGCTGGAGGGCGTCGACGACGTCGACGTCGTGTTCGACGTGATCGGCGGCGACATCCTCGACCGCTCGGCCGCACTCGTCCGGGCCGGTGGCACGCTGGTCAGCATCGTCGTACCGCCCACGGTCCAGCCCAAGGACGGGCGTGCAATCTTCTTCGTCGTCGAACCCGACCGCGCCCGGCTCGCCGATCTCGCCACGCGGCTGAGGGACGGCCGCCTCAAGCCGCTCGTCGGCGCTGTGCGGCCGCTTACCGAAGCACCCTCCGCCTTCGCCCCCGGCGAGCGCCCCCCGGGCAAGATGATCATCCGCGTTACGGAAGACCGAACAGGAGACCGATCATGATGGGAATGCGGATCGCCGGTGGCTTGCTGGCCGTCGCCGCGCTGACTGCGGCCACGGCTTGTTCGACCTCGGACCAGCCCGCTCACGCCAAGGCGACGACCGTGGCCGCGGCATCGCCTGCGGCCATGTCATCGACACGCCCCACTGAAACCCTCAAGCCGGTGCTCCAGCAGACCCTGCCGAAGGTGAAGGGCAAGACGTTCACCTCGGCGATCGTCGACTTCCCGCCCGACGCACGCGCGTTGCCGCACCGGCACGGCCAGGCCTTCGTCTACGCCTACGTCCTCGAAGGCACCCTGCGCAGCCAGCTCGAGGGCAAGCCCGTGCGTACCTACCACCAGGGCGACAACTGGGTCGAGCCGCCAGGTGCCCACCACGTCCTCACCCAGAACACCAGCCCGACGACACGGGCCAAGCTCCTGGTCGTCTTCGTCTCCAACACCGGAGACAAACTCAAGGTCGACGACCCGGCGTCGTAGCCCGGCGGGCCCGCAGCGGGCGGCACCGCGGCGCGCAGCACCCGCCTACTTCTCCGAGACCGACCGTGCCGCTCTCCGCCGCGGACGGCTTCGAGCAGATCAATGCCACCATCAAGGCCCGCAAGGAGGACGCCCGCACTGCCGACACCCTGCTACGAACCACCAGAATCCACATCCGGTTTCGGCATGCCTCAACAATTGCACCGCCGACCACACCAACCCCGTCGGCGCTGTCTGCCTTGAGAACGCGATCGTCCCGGAAGGCCACACGGGCCCCCTCGATGAGCGCTGCCGGCCCGACCGATGCGCCAACAGCATGATCGGCCCCGAGCACCTGCCGATCTACGACTCCCACCAGCGCACTCAGCTCGAGTTCATCAACAACCCCGCCATTTCGGCCTGCCCATCCCTGGTCCCGGCTACTGCGGTCCCTCACGTCCATCGCATGCCGATGGTGGACAGCTGTGAGCCTCTGCCGTCCGCCGCCCGGTCCGGCCGGACCACCGTCCCAGGCGGCACCCCAAGACCTGGCTGGACTGGACGAGCACCAACTCCGCCGCTTCACCTCACGGTCTCGCTGGGTCACCCTGGCCATGCTCGCCCACGCCTTCCTCGCCGTCGTCCGCGCCGACGAACACACCCGCAATCCCACACCGGACGGGCTGATCCCGCTCACCTGCAACGAGATCCAGCGACTGTTCATCGACCTCATCGCCCAACGCGTCCACGACACAGCCCACCGGCTCAACTGGCCCCACCGGCGATGCCGCCACCAGGCCAGATCCCAGGCCAGCCACTACCCGGCCACCGCACGAAGCGTCATGTCAGAGGTATTCCCGTTCCTCGCGCAATGCTGCAAGCCGGGCCATTTGCTCATCCATGCCGCGTGCTCCGGCCAACGGCGTGTGGACGTGCGGCCACACGGAGCGCACGAGGCTGATGTGTCGTGCACCGCCGAGGGCCACCACCGGGTCAAGGCCCACGATGTCACGCATGGTTGCCTGTTCCAGAAGGACCTGGCTCGTCACCGCGTCGGCTGCGCCATGAGGTGTGTCGTACGGCTCGATGACGTCGTCGAGGTCGAGGAGCCCGTGGCGTGCGGAGAGAATGAGCAGCAGGTCAGGTTGCAGTGCGTCGGCCGCCTTGCGGCATGCCCGGTGGTAGGAGCCTACGTACATGTCTGCGGAGCGCGCGGGCGAGCCCAGTTTGCGGCTGCCGCACGGGAAGGCGCGCGGGTTCCAGGAATCCTGGGCATCTGACCGGGGGAACCCGTATGCGAGCCCTCGAATCATAAGGTCTCGCATACGGGTTGGCGGCGGATCAACCGTCACCGGTGCGTCCAGGCGAACGGGACAAGCCCGGGTGATGCTTGGCAGCGACAAGCTTGCGGCGGCAGAGAACTCCCCCACGCCATCCTGACCGCGCTCGCCGCCCGGGCGCCCCGCGATGCAAGGGGGCGGAAGAAACCGGATCAGTCCTCGCTCCGGTAACCGTGGCAGAGATCGGGCGCCTGCTGGACACCCTCCTGCCGCATCCCCGTCCCCACCACGACGGACATCTCCACGCCCAAAAATGGTCCCCCGGCGCAGGCGCCACCAAGCCAAAGCCCGCCGCCGCTGCCACTACCGGAGAAGAAACAGCTCAGGACCAGGAGTCTGACTGGAGCACCAGATCTCGTATCCCCCCTCCCCACGGCCGTTGACGCCTCCGGATGGCTGCAGCGACCGAGGTGGCTCACCGATGCAGAAGGTCCCGCGATGGGGCAAAGTGGACGGAGAGCCGGATATCTGGGACAGCGCCTCCTCGGGGCACGCGCTCCAATGTGCACGTGGAAAAACCACTAGTCACCGACTGGAATCCGCTCCGGAAGGGCACCCGCTGCATCAATGCCCATCAGACCAGTGGCCTGTTAATCGCATGAGGAGCGGGCAAGTGGAATTCAATAAGACCGACACGGCGCTTGTGTTCATTGATCCACAGAACGACGTGCTGAGCGAGGACGGAGCGAACTGGGACGCGGTGGGGGCGAGCGTCACAGAAAACAGGACCGTCGAGAATATGGAGAGAATCTTCGAGGTAGCGAAGGCGGCCGGATTCGAGGTCTTCATCTCGCCCCATTACTTCTACCCGACCGACAACGGTTGGAGAATGAACGGTCCGCTGGAGACAAACGAACTGGAGACACACACCTTCGCACGGGCGGGACAGCTCGATCTGGCGGGATTCTGGAACTCCGGGGCAGACTGGCTGGAGCGCTTCAAACCCTATATCGAGGACGGCAGAACGGTGGTCGCAAGCCCGCACAAGGTATTCGGGCCGGAAACCAACGACCTGACTATAATTGCGCAAGCGAAAAATTCAAGGAATTATTCTTGGTGGGATGTTGGCGAACATGTGCGTTGAGTCCCATATGCGCCACCTCATCGAAATATCGTAGAGTTCGCCGGTCGAGCCGTTGATGCCGCGGGCGTAGCCGTCATAGTCGTGGGCGTGCTCTTGGCGAGCGTCCTCGCTGTTATCAGGATCAGTCGCCGGCAGGCGGATGTGTGTTTTCGGTCGAGGGAGGGGCGATCGCACTCAACGCTACCTTCGGGCATGCGCGTGCATGCGATCGCTGCACCACGTACAAGTCGTCCGTCACCTCGGCGGTCCTACGGTGTAGCGGTTGGCGGATGAACGTCAGCGCCCCTTCAGACGTAAAGGGCCATGACCGGACATGATTTCCACCCGCGCTTTCTGGCTCGCCGGCCGTCCTGCCAGCGGTGAGACGACCTTGGCTGTTACCTCCCCCTGGACCGGTCAGCTCATCGGAGAGGTCAGTGTGCCCACCGATGAGCAGGTGGAGGAGGCGGTGGCGGCGGCGTATGCCGTTCGCGATGAGTTCGCGGCTACTCCCGCATATGTTCGTGCCGCCGCGCTCGCCCACGTGAGTAAGCGCCTTATGGAGCGCAGCGAGGAGATCGCGCAGCTCATCTCCGCGGAGAACGGAAAGCCGATCAAGTGGGCTCGCGTAGAGGTCGGCCGTGCGGTGTCCGTGTTCCGGTTCGCCGCGGAGGAAGCTCGCCGCTTCAATAGCGGTGAGGCTCAGCGGCTCGACACTGACGCCGGCGGCCAGGGCCGACTGGCGCTCACCCGCCGCTTCCCGAAGGGCGTTGTGCTGGGGATCACGCCGTTCAACTTTCCGCTGAACCAGTGTGCCCACAAAGTCGCCCCGGCTATCGCGGCCGGCGCCCCGATCATCCTGAAGCCGGCGCCCGATACTCCGCTGTCGGGTCTGATAATCGGTGACCTCCTTGCCGAGACCGAACTGCCGGCCGGTTCATGGAGCATCCTGCCGGTCGCCAATGACCGGATGCCGGGGCTGGTGCAGGACGAGCGCCTGCCCGTTGTCTCGTTCACCGGCTCCGAGAGGGTCGGGTACGCCATCATGGACTCCGTTCCCAGAAAGCACTGCACGTTGGAGCTCGGCGGGAACGGTGCTGCCGTGGTGTTGGCCGACTTTACGAGCGACGAGGATCTTGACCGGGCCGCCGCGCGCATCGCTACGTTCTCCAACTACCAGGGCGGACAGTCCTGTATCTCTGTGCAGCGTGTGATAGCTGACGCCGCGGTGTACGAACCGGCTGTTGCCGCGTATCGTCGCAGCCGTCAAATCTCAGGTCACCGGGGACCCTTCGAATGACAGAACTCATGTGGGTCCGCTTGTCAGTGAGGCCGCAGCGTGCCGCGTCGAGTCATGGGTCGACGAAGCCGTCGGTTCCGGGGCCACGCTGTATACGGGCGGCAAGCGGGAGGGCGCCTCGTACGCGCCTACGGTCCTCGCGGATGTTCCGGCAGATACGACCTTGGCCTGCGAGGAGGTCTTCGGGCCAGTTCTGACGGTACTCAAGGTGTGACGGAGCCCTGATTTTCAGGGGCTTGGTCGTTTGGGACTGGTGCCCCGTCTTTGGGGGTGGGACTGGGGACGGTTGGAGCGGCTGCGTTCGGGCGTGATGGGCGTGGCCTGGTTGCGTGTTCGGTTTGCTTGTTCGGGTGGTTGGGCTGCGGTCCTGTAGTTGGGTGGGAATGATCTCGGTTTTCCTGGAGGCGTACTGGTGCGTCCAATGGCAACTGCGCCATCTGGGCTACAGTCCCGCATGGGCATTGCAGACACATCCATCGCGGCCGCTTCAGCCGCGTTCAGCGGACTCGCTGCATTCGGCGCTTGGAAGGCTTCACGTCAGGCGAACGGCACCGCGGCATCTGTCGCTCAGATCGAACGGGACCGCTGGCACAACGCGCTGACTCCACAGCTTCGGCTGAAACTTGAGCAGTCAGATGGGCTGCTCTACGTCCGCTTCGATGGTCCGGCCCAGCTGGGCCGACTGAGCATACGACTCATCATTCGCGACGACTTCGACCGTACTGGGGTACCCGGACTCGCTGGCGGTCCGACGCCGGACGAGATCGCACAGGTCGTCTGGGGCCCCTACCGGTTCCGGCCCGGAGTCGACGGCGCCGACCAACTCGGTCGGACCGTCACGCCGTTCCCGCTGGAAGCAGGTGACCGTACTCGGCTCGCACTTGACCCTTCCGTAAAGCCGGCCTGGTACGAAGGCACTGATGGTGAGCAACGCTGGCGGCGGCAGTACCAGAACGCGACGATCAGGCTGTGGGCCGACTGCGAAGTCGAAGGGCACAAGCCTTGGCGGCTCAGCTTCGGTGTCACTCAGGATGGCCGGTGGGCGCAGACCGGCCGCACCGTCGGCAGCTGAGGCCGTACGAGGCGAGTCAATCCCGCGGCTGCCTGGGCGGTGATGCTGCTGGTCAGTGGCGTGTGTGGGTGAGGAAGACGCGGAGTGGGTCGTTCGCGTTGGGGGTCAGGCGGGCGAGGCCGAGCCGGCAGGCGATGAGGCTGAGGGCGTCGTCGCGATGTGGCCGGTTCGGCAGGGTGGCGAGTGCGCGGGCGAGGGCAACGGTTTCCGGATAGATCACCAGGTCGCGGGTCAGGAGTGCGGGGGAGGCGCTGCCTGTGGTGGTCAGGTGGGGGTTGGTCGCACAGAGCTGGTTGAGGCGGGGGTGCCAGCGGTGGGTGAAGTGTTGCTGGTGGTCGTACCAGCGGGTGGTGATGGCGCGTGCTGTGGTCCAGGCGGTGGCGGCGCGGGGGTGCCGTAGCAGGTGCTGGTGGGTGTGGTGCGCGGCGGCGAGTTCGGGCACGCCTTGGGTGTGGACGGTGGTGGTGAGTCGTGGGTCGGAGGCGGCTTGGTGGTGGCGTGGGCACATCAGCCGGTGCGGCGGCCGATGAACCCAGGCGGTGTCGGTGGTGCCGTGACTGCGGTGGCGGATGCACAGAGTGCAGGCGCGGACGGGCTGCTGCCCGGCCTCCATCCGCTTCCAGGTCGCGGCCGCCTGGGTGTCGTGGGCGTTGCCCAGCAGGGCGAGGTGGGGTAGGGCGCGCCTGAGGTGGGGCAGCGGGATGCGGGCCAGGGCGGCGAGATGCCGGGCCGCGGTGTGATTGAGGTGGAGTTCGGCTGCCGGCAGGGCGCCGTGACCGTGGAGGGTGACGCCGACGCCGTCGAGGAGCTGGGGAGGCGTCAGCTGATAGGCGCTGGCAAGCCGTTGCACGTATGAGGCGGTCGCTTCGCCGGTCAGCGGCCGTACGTGGAGCACGCCCGGCGCGGCTGACGGGATCTGCAGCCATGTCCCTGCGGTGACGACACTGCGCTGCGCGGGGACGGCTGCGGCCGTATCCCGGGCCGTGACGTCTGTCCGGGTCATGGGGTGCTGGTACTGCGGTTTCGGGGTCGGTAGTGCTGTTCGGCGAGGTGGTCGAGGCGGACTGCTTCGAGGGTGGTTTTGGTGATGCGTTCGGTGCCGTCGATGAGGGCGGTGATGGCGGCCTGGCGGATGAGGCGGGCGAGGCTGCCGATGCGGCCGGCGGTTCGTTCATGGAGGTAGGGGGCCTGCTGGGGGAGGGTTCCGGGCCGGTGGTGGCGCAGGTCGAGTGCGCTCTCCATCGCTTTGACGAGGTCGCGGAAGGGCTCGCTGTCGCCGAGGCGGGCGGGGAAGGCGGCGCAGTCGATGAGGGAGGCGCGTCCGGCGAGCTGCGCGCCGCGTACTCCGGTGAACAGGGGTGTGGCGGTGACGTCGATGCCGGCGTAGACGAAGGTGGCGCCGATGCGTTCGGTGAGGTCTTTGAGCAGGTCCGCGGTCTGGGCGCCGGTGGTGGTGCGGGGGTTGAGCCGGTGGACCTCGTCGATCATCACCAGTTGCACCCGGGCGGCGGTGTAGGTGTGGCAGACGGCGTTGGTGATCTGAGCCTGGGACATGCCGGCGGCGACGGGGATGCCGAGGTAGCGGGCGAACTCGGTGGCCAGTGTCTTGGCGCTGGCGGCGGGCGGGACCAGGACGTAGGCGACGGGCACCTGCCCGGCTGCTGCCGTGGGGCCGTGGCGGCGGGTGTGGGCGAGGTGGCAGGCGCGTCCGACCTGGAGCAGCGCGGTGGTTTTCCCCGCGCCGGCGGGGCCGGTGACGATCAGGGACGGCCGTGCGGTGACCGTCTGGTGGCGGCCGAGGATCATCAGGGTACGCACGTTTTTGGCGAGGGTGTCGATGGCCGGGGTGCGCACGGTGACGAACCGCGAGTGGTAGGCGAGGCGTTCGGCGAGGCTGCGGGGCGGCGCGCCGGGCGGGGGAGGGGCTGCCACGGGGGTGGTGGCGAAGGCTTGGAAACCGTCCCAGGTGGTCACCGACTGCTGTTGCGCCTCAGCGGCGTCGCCGTCGGTGCTTGCCGCGGCACCGGGAGGCCGGTCCACTGCCGACGGGGACCTGCCCGCCGGCGCCTTGCCCGTGCCCGGTGAGGTGTTCACCATTGCTCGGCCTCCGCTTCGGCGTCCCACAGCCCGTATCCGCCTGCCTCGGCCGCCAGCACGCCCGCGCCTTCCGGATCGCTCGTGTCCGTCTCGGCCGCCGCATCAACGGTGATGAGGTCGTCAAGGCTCTCGCTCCACTCCGGGGCCGGGGCCGGTGCGGTCTCCGTGTTGAGGAGGCGCCGCTGGCCTGGCAGATCGGGCAGCTGTGCTGCCGTACTTGCGGAGCGGGGGGTTCTGCGGCGGCGGGTGTTGTGCTCGGTCCCGGCGGGGTGGCGGGTGCGGCGCAGGAGCTGGTCGAGCGCGTCGGCGAGGTCGGCTTCGTGCGTCTCGCGGTCCCCGCGTTGTTCGACCTCGGTCTGGATATGGCGCCAGAGGGCGTCGTTGAAGGGCTGGTGGACGTGGTCGCGGTGGATCCAGCCGATCTCGTGGAGCTTTCCGTCGGTGAGACGGACCCAGATCTGACGCGCGTCGTGGGGGTTGTGGTGGACCTCCCACTTGCCGTCTTTGCTGGCGACACCGGAGCGCTGGCCGCGGTGTGGGTCGAGGACTTCGTGGTTGTAGGTGCGGTAGTCGAGGCGGATGCCGCGTTCGGTGATGGGCTGCCAGCGCACCGGCAGCAGCTCGAGGTAGTCGGCCCCGGTCAGCGGGACGGGCACGTAGCCGCTGATGGTGATCAGAGCGGCCCACGTCTGGTTCGGTGTGAGGGCGGTTTTGGGAAGGACGGGGTGGCGCAGTCCGTCGTGGGGCCGGTTCTGCCAGCCGCAGGTGATCCATTCGTCGAGGAAGTCCTGCAGCTGCGGGATCGTCCACCGCGCCTCGGCCGCCGTCGCCAAGCCGCGGCGCTGGGGGTTGGAGCCGGTGTGGCTTACGACGTGCTGGCAGAACAGGTCGTTGATCGCGCCGAAGGTCCGCTCCACCACAGCCTTGGCCTGCGGTCGCCTCGGAGGGGCGGGCTGCACGCTCACCCCGAGCGTCTCGCAGGCGGCGACGAAGCCCTGCGAGAGGTAGATCTTGCCGCGGTCGACGACGATCGTCTCGGGCACGACCACCGGGCGGGCGGCCGCGCCCTCCAGCCGCTCGTCCAGCGACAGCATCCGCTCGTAGGGCACCTCGGCCCGCGACAGTTGCAGCGCCTTGGGCCAGGCGGGCCGGGCGGGATGGGGGACGGCCATTTCCGCCAGCAGCAAGGCTGCGTCGACAGCTTTGGTGCTGTTCGGGCGCAGGACGGCGGCCAGGATGGAGCGGGTGGCGACGTCGACGGCGATGGTCAGCTCCGGCCGCCCCAGGCTGCCGTCCTCCAAGACGGCCATGATGTCCAGGCGGGTGGTGTCGATCTGCACCTGTTCCCCGGGCCGCAGCACCACTGGCGCCGACGAGGCGCGGGCGGGTGCGGTGGCGGTGCGCGCGGGACGTCCCGGACGCTCGGCCGGGTCGGCCAGCACACTCACCAGCCGGTAGAACGACGACCGCGACGGCATCTCCACCACCCCGCGCCCGTGCGTGTCCTCCAGGATCTGCCCGACCAGCACCTGCAGTCCCTTTACCGTCCCCTTCGACCGGCCTCGCTGACGCCGTAGCGCCTCCAGCACCGCGGCCACGACCCGCTCGTCGGCATACCCCGTCGGATGACGGCCGCGTGTCGGCACCGTGCGCTTGTCGACCAGCCCCCACAAGCCCTGCTTGCGGTAGGCGTGCCGCATCCGCTCGACCGTCGTGCGGGTCACCCGGGTGAAGCCGAGCGCGGTCAGCTCCTTCGCCTTGGCTGCATCCCGCTGCGCCAGGGTCCACTGCTCCGGGTCGTACTCCGGCCGCATCGCCTGTCCCTCGCGGCTGCCCTCAGGGTGCGGCCACCCGGTCTCGACCTCCCGGATGTGGGGCAGCCACGCCAGCGCCCGCTGCTGGGCCGCCAGCGGAACGGTCTCGAACAGCCCCCACTGCGGTACCGTGTCCGGCGCCTGCGCGCCCACCACTTCGAAGCCCGGATCGGCGAACAACCGCCCCAACAGCAAGGCTTCTTCAGTGCCGTCTTCCTGCAACAGGTAGACCCGCTGGCCCTGCAACGCAGCGACCTGCCAGGTCTGCCCCCGGTAGACGACGTGCGCGCCGACCTCCACCATCGGCCGCCGGCTCTTACCGTGTGTGCCGCCCACTGGGCTCAACCTCTCTCCGGATCGCCGCCGACGTTGCTCAGCCGCCTTTCGACGCCCTCACCACGTTCTGCGTCAGCGCAGATCAGCGCCCGCTCGTGCAGCGGCTCATCGAGCCGCGTCGCAAGGCGCCCGGACCACAGCGCGTGATAGACGGCCGGCAATACCTGCAGCGGATCACCCACCGATGCCGCCCCGTCGGCTAGCGGCCGGGGTGCGGCGAACGCATCGGCCAGCGCGGCCCTGAGCCGGGGCGGGCCCTGATAACGGGGGTGGCGGTAGCCGGCCAGCCACCGCAGATTCGCCGCCAGCACCGCTGGAGGTGGCTCGAGGCGCCGATATGACCAGCCCACGCGGGCGCACGCCGCCTCCAGGACCATCCGCACCCGCTGCGCCCTGTCCCGCTTGGCCGGGCTGGAGGGGCAGTCGGCGAGCAGGCCGGTGCCGTCGGCGTACCGGGCGAACAACTGAGGCACCCACGAGCGCACCCGCCCGTCGGGATCCCGCCACAGCAGCCGTACCGGACGCGCGGACAGGCCGGTCACATCCGGGTCCCGGTCCAGGACCATCAACTGGGTACGCATCGCTGTTGAACCGTGAACGACGTGCCGTCCGGTGGTCGCCGACCACCACCAGCCCGGCCCCCACCGGCGGCCCGGCACGACCGGAAACGCGGACACCGGCCCCAGGTCCTCGAACCGTACCGATGCCGCCGACTGGTCCCACGGCAGCTGCGTCATGTGTCCGGTAGCGGTGGCGAACGCCGCCTCGACGCCTGCCCCGTTCCACCCGTTGACACCCTGCTGCTCCACGCCGGACAGCCAAGTGCCTGCCTTCTCTGAGGGAGGGGCACCTCATCATCCATCACCCGAATGGGTGATGGATGTGTCACTATCTGCAAACTTGCGACGGACTGCTTGTCCGATCTTCAACCCGGCTGGTGCCAGTCACTCCTAACATGGCCTCAGGTTCGGGGGAGCGAGTCTTGGGGAGGGACCGCGAGGATGAAGGTTCTCAGGCCGACGCAGCCGACGAGTGAGCAGCTCACGGTGATCAACAATCACAAGCCGGGGGTGTTCGTCGTCCGGGGTGCCGCCGGCAGCGGCAAGACCACCACTGCCCTCTACCGGCTGAAGTTCACCGTCCGGTACTGGCAGCGGCGCCGCCGTGACGGCTTCATCGACGGCCCGGTCCGCGTCCTGGTCCTCACCTACAACAAGACTCTGCGCGGATACATCGAGGAACTCACCGAGGAGCAGATCAAAGGCAACGACGTCGAGCTGACGATCTCCACCTTTGCCAAGTGGGCCACCGACCGCGTGCCCTACGAGCGGATCCTCCGCGAGCACGAGCGCAACGGAAAGCTGGACGCCCTGGCCGCGGCCCTGCCCCTGTCCGACGACTTCGTACGCTCCGAAGTGGACTATGTCCTAGGCCGCTTCATGTCGGACAGCCTGCATGAGTACATCGAGTGCGAGCGACAGGGCCGCGGCCGCTCCCCGCGCATGCCTCCGCCGCGCCGCTTACTGCTGGATGAGGTGATCCTTCCTTTCCAGGAGTGGAAGAAGCCGCAGCAGGCCTGGGACTGGTCCGACCTGGCCAACGCGATGGCTGCCAAGCGCGCCGACGACCCCTACCACGTGGTCGTCGTCGACGAGGCCCAGGACTTCTCCGCCAACCAGGTCCGGGCCGTCCTCAACCACGTCACCGACGAGCACACTCTCACCTTCGTCCTCGATGCCGCCCAGCGTATCTACCCCCAGCGCTTCACCTGGGCCGAAGTCGGCCTGAGCGTGGGCCCGCACAACAGCAAGCTGCTGTCGAAGAACTTCCGTAACACCCGCCAGATCGCAGCCTTCGCCGCCCCTCTGCTGCGCGACGTGGAAACCACGGACGACGCTGCGATCCCTGATCTCTCCTCGTGTGAGGAGGATGGCGACAAGCCCCTGCTCGTCCAGGGCACCTTCACCCAGCAGATGGACCACCTCGTGCAGTTCCTCAACGAGAACTCGGCCCGAAAACGACGAGTCCGTTGCCATCCTCCACGCCAAGGGCGGCGGATGGTTCGACTACGTCAAGACGCGCCTGAACGCGGCCGGACTGGCCTGGGTCGAACTCACCCGCAACGGGGAATGGCCCACCGGCCCGGTGAATGTCGCGCTGTCTACCATGCACTCCGCCAAGGGGCTGGAGTTCGACCACGTGATCATCGTCGGACTCAACAGCGAGGTTATGCCGCACGCCACCGAGCCCGGCGACAGCGAACGAGACGCCCATCTGCGCCTGCTGGCCATGTCCGCCGGACGCGCCCGCAAGACGCTCACCATCACCTACAAGCCCTCCGAGGCCAGCGACCTCATCGCCTGCATGGACCCGGACACCTACGAGGTGAAGGCCGTATGACCACCACGGAGCCCAGCCCGTCCATATCGGACGGCGAAAGACCCGCTGAGGGGATCGGCGCGCTCATTCAGGAACGGAAGATCACCGAGGTGGTGCACTTCACCACGAACCGAGGTCTCCTCGGCATCCTCGTGCAGCGGCTTTGCAAGGCCCGGGCGCTCCTGGCCCAAGACCAGTACCTGGAGAGCATTTACCACCAGAACACCAAGATCCGCAGAGAAGCGCCGCAGTACTGGTCCTACGTGAACCTCAGCATTAGTGAGCCCAACCACCGCTTCCTTCGCATCAGCAGCGACGACTGGTGGGCAGACGAAGACCTGTTCTGGGCTGTCCTCAGCTTCGACCCAGTGATCATGACGCACCCCGGCGTCCTGTTCGCCCCAGGCAACATGGGATACGACGGCATCACCCCCGTCGAAGGGCTGCCCGGGGCCGAAGCCCTCTTCGCCGACCGCGTCCCCAAGGGCTTCAACAAGACGATGCCGCGCTGGAACCGAGCGCCCCACCTCCCGACGAATCCCCAGGCAGAGGTGCTCTACCCGCAGGCCGTTTCCACCCGCCACCTGCAGCGCATCTACGTCCTCACGCACGAGGACGCAGCGAAGGCTGAGGCCATTGTCAGTGTCAGCGAACATGATGAGGTCGACATCATCGTCGACCCGGTCACGTTCGGCAGGTAAGGACTACGGTGAGCGCCATGCAATGGGAGGCAGTACGCGCCTCGGCCCAGTGGGCTGCGTACGGAGACGCACTCGGCTTCATCACCGAACTGACCGACGCCGATGGCGTACGTCGCCGCATCGGACGGGATGACGTCACCACCACCGTCCCCTGGAAAAGGCGCGTGGGAGGACGCTACGGACGCGACATGCCGCTTCCCGCAGGCGCGTACTCCGACGACACCCAGCTGCGCCTGGCAACTTCACGCGCCATCCGCGGAGACGGGGAATTCGACGCCGAGGCCTTCGCGAAGATTGAAGTCGTTGCTTGGCAGGCTTACGCCCTCGGCGCCGGCCGTGGGACCAAAGCGGCAGCCACCGGCTTGATGAGAGTCGAAGCCAAGTGGTCCCAGAACATTTTCGCCACCAAAGCCGCCCGCTACGTCGACATTGGCGGCAACGGGGCCGCTATGCGCATCCAGCCTCACGTCTGGTCCGCACGGGACCTCACCAACTGGGACAACATCACCCGCGACGTCGTACGGAACGCCGTCAGCACCCACGGTCACCCCCGAGGCATCCTCGGCGCGGTTCTGCACGCCGTCCTGCTGGCCCACGCCCTCGACAGCAACGAACTCCCTGGTCCCAAGCAGTGGCGCCCCGCAATCGACTGGCTCGAGCAAGTACCGGACGTTATCGCGAAGGACGACGAACTCGCGTATCTGTGGCTGCCCACATGGAGTGATGCGGCAGGCATCGACTTCCGCTCAGCCGCGATCACCGTCGCCAACGAATGCCGCGCAGCGCTCGAAGTCTTCGAACCCAAATCTCGCCTGACCGCCGAGACCTATGCGGCCCTGGTGGAGCGGTGGGGCGGCTTCAACGACGCGACTCGCGGATCAGGCACAGTCACCACCTTGCTTGCCGCGGTTCTCGCACATGCCTACGCCGACTCACCAGAAGCGGGTCTGCTCCTCGCCGCTAACACTCTTGGCTCCGACACCGACACCATCGCCACCATGGCTGGCGCACTCCTAGGCGCCGTCACGGCGGGCCCGCCACCTGGCACCGTGCAAGATGCCAAGGCCATCGACTCCGAGGCGCGCCGCATGTGGGACATTTCCCAAGGGCGTGAAGCCGCAACGTTCGCCTACCCAGATCTGCTCCGCTGGAGCCCTCCCAAGGCCACGCTCGACCTTGTAGGCCACACGCCGATGGGGCCGGCGCTAGCCGGTCTAGGGCCCCTTACACCTAAGGACACGCCGACGGCGAGCAACCAGGCCACATACGTGTGGGGCACCTTGTCATTCGGCCAGAGCATCCTGGTCCGCGCCAGGCCTGATCTCAGGCCGCTGGATGAGAACCTGCTCCCAGGAGATGTGAGACAACCGCGGAGCCGGCCTGCTGGGGATGCTCCGAGAGAACAGCAACTCCTCTTCGAAGCTCCATTGCAAGCTGCTGCACCAGCTGAGCAAAGGCCTGTCCTTGCCGGAACAGCGCCAGGGGCTGTGAGTGAGCGTGCCCATAGGCACGCACCGCCGCCTGTTGAGGAGGTCGTTCAAGAGCTGGCAAGAAACGGGTTCACTCCCGAAGAGGTAGGCCGTGCATTGCTTCAACAGATCCGAGGCGGCCGATACAGCGTCGAGCGGGCTGCTGCGTTTGCCGGGCTCCTTGCCCGTGCCTACCACCAGAACGATCAGTAGCAGTCCGGCCCAGCGAGCTGTCCAAGACACCTATCAGCCGAGAGGGTCTTGCCGCTCCAAGTGGAACGAGAGCGCGTGTAGGCCGATGGCTGTCAGCAGCCCTTGTTGGTGGGGGTGGAGCTGTGCCCACAGGCTGGTCTGTTTGCGGGCCCAGCGGTGAAGTTCGGGCGGGATGGGTCGCCCGGCGGCGTGGGTGGTGCGGCACTGGTGGTACTTGCGTTGCCAGGTGAAGGGCCAGGGTGGGTTCCACCATGGGTCGAGGATGGGCAGTTCTTGCAGGGTGTGGGCGGACAGCTGGCCTGAGCGGGCTTTGCGGCGTTGCTGCACGAGCCAGCGTCCCAGGGGAAAACCGTCCTGGTGGGTGTGGATGGATACCGCGAGATGCCCGTGCAAAGTGGCGTAGGCGCGGGCGTGGGGCAGGCCCTCACCCGTCGGGTAGCGGCGCGCAGTTGTGCGGGCCTGCGTGGGTATGGCGGCAGGCCCGGTGGTGCCGAGGTGGGCGAGGAGTTGCTGCTGGGCGGGGTGGAGGCTGTCCCATAGCTGTGCTTGTGTCCTGATCCAGCGGCGTTCGGTGCTGGTCAGGGTGCTGCCGTCGGTGGCGGTGCGGGCCCGGTGGTAGGCGCGTTGCCAGGCGAGGGGCCAGGGCGGGTTCCAGTGGGGGTCAAGGGCGTTGAGCGCGGTGATCTGGGAGGGCTCGATGCGCCCGTCGGCGGCGCGTTGGCGCTGGCGCAGGAGCCAGCTTCCTAGGGGGTGGCCGTTGTGGCGGGTGCGGTCGGTCACGGCCAGGTTCCCGTGTTCGGCCGCGTAGCTGCGGGCATGGGCCAGCCCGACCTCCCCTGGGGTGGGAGTGATGAGGGACGCGGTGACGGTGCGGGCGGTGGCGGCGGTGATCCCGATGTCGGCGAGGAGGTTCTGCTGTTCGGGGTGCAGGACATCGTGCCGGGCGCACTGCCGGCGCAACCACACCATTAGCGGATCTTCATCCTCGTCCCGGTCGCCGGGCGGGGCGTGCTGGCCGGGCAGGAGCAGCCTGCCCTCCTGCCATAGCGTGCGGGCCTGCTGGTAGTGGCGCTGCCACGGGAAGTGCCAGGGCGGATTCCACCAGGGGTCCAGCTCAGTCAGGTGCAGCCCGGGCGGCCACGCGGTTCCCGTCGCCCGCAGGTGGCGGCGTTCCTTGCTGCGCTGTGCTACCAGCCAGCGGCCCAGCGGATAATCCTCATGCACATAGTCGAAGGGCAGCGCCAGGTGCCCGCGTGCCGCGGCGAAGGACCGGGCGCTGGCCAAGCCGGCCGAGCCACCCAGCCGTGCTGCGGCTTGGCTGGCGGCCTTGGCCTCCTCTGCCGTCATGGGGACTTTGCCGGCTTCTTCAGCCGTGATGCCGATACCGGCCAGCAGGCACTGCTGATCACGCTGCAGACTCCCGTACACGGCGCACTGGTGCGACAACCACAGTGCGAGCTCCGCTTCGAGGCCCGGAAAGCCACGCTGCGCATCCAGTGCGTGTCCGTCCTGCACCAGCCGACGGACCTGCGCCAAGGATCTCTGCCATGACAGCGGCCAGGGCGGGTTCCACCATGGGTCCACGGCAGCAAGCGCGCGGGAGCGCTCGGTGGGCCTTGCAGCCCGGTGCGCCTTACTGCGCTGGGCCACCAGCCAGCACCCAAGCGGATACCCCTCGTGCACCGCCCCCTTGCCGGAGACCGCCAGGTGGCCATGCTCGGTGGCATAGGCCCGGGCATGCTCCAATCCTGTCTCGAAACGCGCCCGCATGCTGGCCCGCCGCGGCCGAGCGGTACGGGCTGCTTCGGCTGTGATGCCGATGTCCGCCAGCAGACGCTGCTGCTCGGGGTGGAGAGCGTCGTAGTGGGTGCACTGCAGATACAGCCACTCACCGTTCAGCACGGCGGTCCCGGCAAACCCTGCGGCCGCATCCGGCGGACCGTCCACGGCGGCGTGATCGCGCGCCCGGTAGTACGAGCGCTGCCACTGCACCGACCAGGGGACGTTCCACCAAGGGTCCAAGGCCATCAGCGCCCGGACACGATCCGGCGACAGAGCCCAGGCCCTGGTCTGCACATTGTGCAGCCATTCCCCAAAACGGAAGGACCCCACCATGGTGTCCTTCTGAACAGCAAGGTTCCCGTGTTCGCGCAGGTACTGGCCCGCATGCGCCAGGCCGACCGTGAAGGACTCATCCGACTGGCGGTTAAGTCCCCGCCGTCTTTTGCCCTCCGCCTTCTGCCCGTCGGCCCTGACGGACATCCGCGCGGCGAGCTCGTCAACCAGCGGGCGCAAACGGTGTGCCGGAGCGACCGCCCACATCGCTTGCTCTCCGTGCCCGGTGCGACGCGGCGGCCGCACGCACTGATACGCCCACGCGAACAAAGGCCCCGACACCTCGCTCGCCAGCTGCTCCCTGTACCAGGGGCGCCCCACGCAGCGCGCAACCGCCGAGAGCAGCACCGGCAGATCAGCCAGCCGGTACGGAGCATGTCCCCGGGCGTCGGCGATCAGCCGCTGCCGGAACCCGTCATCGGCCAGCAGCGTGGCGAGCGCGACCGTCTCCGGGTACGTCACCAGCTCCCGCGCCAGGACCCGCCACACCTCCGGATCGATCCGTCCACTGCCAAGGCTCCGTAGCCGAGAGGGCCACACATGTTCCAACGGCCACGCCTGCCACCACCACGAGGCAGTCACCGCTGCAGCCACCTCGAACGCCTCCACGGCCACCGAGGAATGGCGCAGCAACCTCGCATGACGACGGTGGGCCTGCACCCACTGCTCGCCCCCGGCCGGCAACCTCACCACCCGGCCGGCCGTGCCCGGCACCTGCATCAGCCACCGACGGTGCAACGCGCATACCCGCTGCTGCGGCTCCAGGTACAAGCGCGCGCCCTCGGCGCGCCCGGCTGATCGCGCCGCGCACTCAAGACACGCCGGCCCCCAGGGCACAACCTTCTCCGCAGTGTGATGAAACTGTGCTGCTGGACCTGCGGCGAACCGCTTTCGAGGCTCCTCCTGTGCCCAGGCAGGCAGCGCCCACCGCAGATGACGCTCCGGAACTCGGCACAGCTGGGACACCCGATCCCGAGCCTGCTGGTTCAGATACACCTCACTGTCCAGCCGCGTCTGACCGGTGATGTTCGACAGCCCGCCTACCTCAGCGATTGCCGCCAGCAGATCCCTGAGCCTTACGCCATAGCGTGCAGCCACCCGGCTCAGAAACGACTGCGTCATCTCACCCTGCAGCGGTGCCACCCGCCACACCCCACCTGCCAGGGGCATCGCCCCCGCCCCTAACGGCGCCAACTTCCGATTCCCCGCTCGTACCCTGCCTGGTCTGTTGATCTGCAACTCCCATAACCGTCAATCGGCCTCACCCGTTATGGGCCACCAGCCACCGCTCGGCGGAAAAGCTGCAAACCCCGGGCTCCTACGCCCACTCCATGCCTAGCTCCCGGAGCGCGTCCAGTTGCTCCTGGGCGAGATTGCCTCGCCTCGCACGGGTGTTCGAGACCCATACGCCCAGCTTGACGACCACCGGCTCCGCCTCGCCGTGGACGGCGATCTCCTCACTGTGGCCCCTTGGTACTGGCCGCTGGCCTTCCCGTTCCACCCACTGCGCGAGGGCTGTCAGGCCGCGCTGGAACGCCTGCTGCGCCTTGGCTGCGCGCTTGGCCGTCGGGGCGGGAGACGGCGCCTCAGCGGGCTTGATGCCCAGCTTGGACAGCCGTTCCTGTTGCTCGGTCGAAAGCTGCGCCCAGGTGGTCGGCTGCTTCTGCCGCTGGAGCCACTTGCCGAGGTCGTCGCTGTCCATGAGCACGCCTGGGGCGATGTCGGGCAGCACCCCGTCGGGTTCGTCGGCGGCGAGGTCGGCGAGTACACGGTAGTGGCGTTGCCAGTCCAGTGGCCAGGGGCAGTTCCAGTCCGGGTCGATCTCGGCGAGCTGCGCGGCCCGCCTCGTCGCACGCTCCGGGTCCTTGCCGAGGCCGCCTTTCCGGCGCAGGTTGGCCATGTGCTGACCCACCGGCACCATCGCCTCGCCCTCACCCCAGACCGCGTCCTGGCGCGGAGCGAGGTGTCCGGTGGCCCGCCGGTAGGAGCGCAGCGCGGCGAGCTTGGCCTCCCAGGCTTCTTCGCCCGGTTCCCAGACCATCCCGGCTTCTGGTGCGTCCAGCAGCTCCTTGCGGTGGGGATCGAGCTCCCCGGCTCGGAGTGCCTTCCGCTGTTGGTGGACCCATCTTCCAAGTGGAAAGGATTTCGTTGCCCCGACTTCGACCTCAACGTCGTAGGGAACGGCGTAAAGGCCGGTGATTTCGTTCTCGGCCCGCCAGCGGACAAGCGCCTGGTAGCCCTGCAGCCAGACCAGGGACTCGGGCCGGTAGACCCGGGTGCGGAGGAAGGCTGCGATCGTGCCCGGGTCCCGGGGAGAGGAGAAGTGGAGCAGGGCGGACTCGGCGGCGGCCTGGGTGTCGTCGTGCTCCTGGTCCTCGCCGTCCCCTTCGCCGTCGGCCCCGACGATCCGCCCGTCCTCGTCACGCCTCAGATGCGCCTTGCGCTTCCCGCTGGTGAGGGCACGGGAGGCGAAACTGTTCCGAGAGGTGTTCATCATGACTGCGCAGGCCTTGGAGGACGGCTACAGCGAGGGGGCGGAAGGAGGCGGAGGGCGATCGCGTCGG